>JBDKFK010000006.1:0-67051 GCA_039798745.1 Candidatus Parcubacteria bacterium | reverse complement strand
GAACGACGGGACGGTGGCTCATCTGCTATAATTGGCCTTCTAAACTATGAATCAATACATCAATAATGAAGTAATTAAAAAAGTACTACAGATTGTGCTTTCATCAACACGTACCATGCCCGCTCACTACTCTAGTAACGGAGACCATACACAGTCTTTTTTTGTTGATTTTGAGATTGAAAAAGATGATGAATACAATATGGCTAGCTTCGCCTTCTACAAAGGTGCAGAAGCTATTGCAAACTGCAAAGTGGATATAAAACCGACTGATCTTGAAACGAGCGCTATTATAAAACGCGGAGAAGATATTGTCGTTGGTTCGTATATCCTGAAAAAATTAGGAGATTCTTCACACCTTGTCGCACTTATGGATGGACTGGCAAAAGCAAATGCTGAGCTGGCGGTGGTAAGCCATGTAATCCTTGAGGATAAAGAGATACAGGACTATTTTGTAGCATGCCAGAGATATGGATGGAGCAAAGATGTGCCCTCTGAGGGACTCGAACCCCCGACCGATCGGATGTAAGCCGAGCGCTCTACCAACTGAGCTAAGAGGGCAAATTATATTTATAGTGGCCGTGCCACTCCGTAGCCCGCCGAAAGGCGAGGCGAAGGGTGGGTATGGATGGAATCGAACCATCGACCTTCGTCTTATCAGGACGACGCTCTACCACTGAGCCACATACCCTTATTCTTACCTATTCTGCAAAAACACTATTATATCATTATGCGTACCAAAACTCTATCCAATTATACTAAAAGACTGCGTGTTATAATCATCTATATATAATTACATTATAAGCGATATGAGGAATATCCTACGTACCACGACACTACTATTATTCTATTTGATAGCACTTTTTTCATTACCCCGCGTGCTTTCAGCTCATCCTCTTGATATAACCTACATGGATGTTCATATTTTCAACGATTTTAATAATAATCCGCTTCCCTCACATGTCGCCGTAGCCGAAATATATATCCCATGGCTCGAGGCATCGTTTCTGGTACAACGCGCAGAGAAAATAGCATCTCCTGAGGCAAAGACACTTCCGTCACATCAGAAAACCTACGCTGACTACATTACAGATAAAGTAATAGTATATAACGAAGGAAAAGAGTGTCCTGCTTTATACGGATTGCCCCCGCAGATTGACGAAAATGAGATTTTATTTGGACGAGGTATTATGATTCCGATTAAGTACGAATGCAGAAAGCCATTACAGCGGCTTACTATACGCAATAGTATGTTTATTGAGGATTTTCCCGTTCAGAGGAATATGGTGAATTTTTATAACGGGCCGGAGGTTGCGGTTAAAGGAGCTCTTCTTACAGCTCAGAGCCAGGACTTTACCGTAGATACAAAGGAGCTTACGCAGCCTATAACTACTGAGAAACGGACACTCAAAGGACCGCAGAAGTTACTCGATTCATTATCCAGAGGATTTCTGGAAACGCACAAAAAATCACTTCTTCAGGCAGTTATTCTTGTGTTCTTTCTTGGATTGCTTCACACACTTGAAGCAGGACATAGTAAAACAGTTCTCGCGTCATTTCTGATTCAAAAAAAGGCAAGCATAAAAGACGGCATGTTGTTTGCTATGGTCTTCACTGTTACCCACATTGCCGACATTGTTGTTCTGGGATTTGTTCTTTATATTACGAACGCCTTTGTCGATGTATTTTCGCGCTTATCTTATCTGCAGACATTTTCGTTATACGCGCTGTTGTTCATCTCTGTTTATATGTTCTTTACAAATCTCGCACATGGCGTACAGCGGTATTTTAAGGTAGATCAAAGCCATGATGAAGCTCATGCTCATACACATGATCACGATCATGGGCATTCTCATGATGTGAAAATTACGAGTAAAGATATTAAGAAACAACTATGGATGGGTTTCCTGGTCGGCTTAAGCCCCTGTTTATTCGGTTGGTCAATATTCATGGTTATTTTATCAACAAAACAAGTGTGGGCAGTTTTTCCGATAATCCTATCATTTGGACTTGGTATTTTTGCGGCATTAGCTCTGATTGTGGTGATAGTCGGGAAGCTCAAAATAAAAGTAATGGACAAGTATAATTGGTTAGGAGATCTATCGCCTATTATTTCGTCGTTGCTCCTGGTTATATTTGCATTACTAGCTTTAATGTAGTAGATATAATAATACAGATGAAACATAAAAATCTTACGCTTGTAATTATTGTCGGGACACTCGCACTTAGCCTGACTACTATTTTTCTGACAAATCGAAGTAGTAATCAGCGACTCGCGATGAACACTCAGGCGGCGACAGTATCTACGGAAGCAAATCTAAAAGTGGCGTTCATGGGCGACGCAGCGCTAGGTAAAACAGCTGAAGATGTATTAACTCTCATCAAAAACGAGTCAGCAGCTGCGGTTGTGCACGTTGGAGATTTTGAGTATAAGAATAATCCTGGCGCCTTCGATGCGCAGATTCAGAAGATTTTGGGAACAAGTATCCCCTATTTTGGCGTTCCGGGCAATCATGATACCGCCAACTGGAGTGGAACCGGCGGATATAAAGAGGTACTAAGTAATCGTTCAGGATCGTTCTGTACGGGAGATTATGGATCACAGGCATACTGTAACTTTAAAGGATTAGGACTCATGCTTTTAGGTGTTGGTACGACAGTATCCAAAGATAACGCAGCTCAGATGAACTTTATTAAAACAGCGGCTGCTTCTAATACCTGGAAAATATGTAACTGGCATAAAAATCAAAACGCGATGCAGATAGGTGGAAAAGGTGATGAGGTGGGATGGGGCGCATTTGAAGCATGTAGAGAAGCCGGAGCTATTATTATGTCGGGACACGAATACAGTTACGAGCGAACAAAAACTCTTATAAGCACTACAAATCAGACAGTAGACCCGAGCTGTAACAGCGTGACGGCTCCATGCATTGGGCCGGGTAAAGCAATTGTTATTGTTACCGGACTTGCAGGTGCCAGCATGAGAGATCAACAGCGGTGTTTACCAGCTGTAGCTCCTTATGGCTGTAAAGGTGAGTGGGCAAAAATATATTCTACGACACAAGGGTCAGTACACGGAGCACTGTTTATGGTATTTAATTACAATGGTGATCCTAATAAAGCTCATGGTTATTTCAAAAATGTAAATGGTCAGGTTATAGACGATTTTGTAGTTACGGCAGCGGGTGGAACAGGAGGACCAACAGCAACTCCGGGATCTGGAATCCCTAGCAACACACCCTCAGCAGGATGTGCTAAGCGTAGTCAGGGAGATGCAAACTGTGACAATGCTATTGATATAACTGATTTTGAGATTTTTCGTAAAGAATATACAGGACAGCTTTCAACAAAGTCAGCCGATTATGATGGAGATGGTAGTGTGACTGTAGCAGATTTTGAAGCATGGAGAAAAGGATACTTTGGTATTAGTGCATCAACAACATCTACTACAGGTATTTCTCCGACGATCTCCTCTACTTCGCCGACACCGACGAGAACAACGACGAATACTCCACAGCAAGTTAGCAAGGGTATCTGGATCTCAACTGAAGAAATCGCAAAGTTACCTATGAGTGGTAGCGGATGGACTAATGTAAAGGCGGCTGCAGATAGCAATTGGGGCTCTGCAAACTTGGGAGACAATGATAGCCCTCACGATATCCTGACATTAGCAGGAGCGCTTGTTGCCGTGAGAACCAATAATGCTGCAATGCGGAGTAAAACTATTGCCGGACTCAATTCGGCAATGCAATCGCCGCTTACGCGAGCTTTGGAGCTGGGTCGTGGTTTACAGACATATATCATTGCCGCAGATATTATTGGATACCGCGATGCAGCATTCATGAGTTGGGTTCAAAAGATGGTCCACGTGAAGATAACTGGCCACAGCTGTTCTGGTGAAGGACTCCTATGTACAGCTCAGTCATCGGCTAATAACTGGGGTGGTCATGCACGCGCATCGGTAACTGCAGCAGCTTTATACTTAAATGATACTGCATTATTAACCGATATGGCTAATTCTTATAAAGCCTTCATCGGCATAAACAGCCCAAATTCATCTAAAATGGTTTATACCTCAACTACGTGGCATGCAGGCTCCCCCATCGCGGGAGTAAATGTGAACGGTGCCACGAAAAATGGACAAAATATGTCAGGTATTATTCCCGAAGATTGGCGTCGGGGTGGTGAGTATAAATGGCCACCAACATTCAGTGGGTACATGTGGGAAGGTATGCAAGGATTTATTGTTACAGCAGTCCTTCTTCATCGAGCCAATGTGCTCCCGTTTACATCAGGAGATAACGTAATTGTTCGATCAATGAATATGCTGTATAAAATAAATTATCCTCCAGGCGGTGACGATACGTGGATCCCTTGGGTCGCGAACTATTACGGTGGCACTAATTATTCTACTTCTACTGCAACTGGTGGGAAAAATATAGGGTGGACCGACTGGACTCATGCGAAGTAGTGTTGAATTCTTCGTTATTCATTATAAATATACAGCATTATGACTATAACAACCCAAAGAATAGTTATACTATTTTCGTTAGTGATACTCGCTATGTTACTCATGCTTACTGTTTTATTTGAAACAGAGATGCAAAAAACTATACAGCCGGTGAATACTTCGAAGCTTAATGCTGAGCACTGCACTGATGAAACAATATATACTGATAAAGAACGCGCTCTTAAAGATCCTGAAAGGATTTGTTACTTAGATCTAAGCTTTAAGGAATATAATCTGTTGTCCTCTGAGCTTCTTTCGCTTCGTAATTTAAAGGAATTAAAACTTCAAGGTACTACCTTAACCGCAGTTCCTTTTGAAATTGGTCAGCTAAGAAAGCTTGAAGTCCTTGATGTAACAGATTCGACTGAGATCATCAGTATTCCCTCGACGATTGGTCTGCTGTCTCAGCTACGGATTCTTGAGTTGGGTGGCACTGCAATCTCAGTATTACCTGCAGAAGTTGGTGCGTTGAAAAAACTTAGGAAGCTTGACTTATCACACAATGAACTTAACGCTCTTCCGGAAGAGCTTACTCAGATTCAAACGCTGGAAATACTTTCGTTGAGAAATAATAATATAATAGTACTGCCTGTAGAGATTGATAAATGGATCAACTTAAAAGAGATAGACATAACTAATAATCCTATAGATTCAGCGGAACTTGAAAGAATACGTACCACATTGCCAAACGTGAAAATTATAGGGTTGACTCCGTAATGAAAATAGTATAGTTTATGTATACTAATAGTAATTTAGTAAGTAGAAAGCAGGAGTTTGATACGACTATGAGTATATTATATGTATTACTGTAGTATAATTGCAGCATGATTTACTTTTCTGAAATAAAAAATAAACCGGTATACACAGAAGACGGTATCAGAGTAGGTAAACTTAATGATCTTATCTTCCTCGCTACCGATAAACCAAATGTAAAAAAATTGGTTGTCGACGCAGTCAGCCATCAGACACTTATAATTCCCATTGAATATGTATTGAAGATTAGAGAGAGAATTATATTAAGCAAAAAATATCAGAAGTCTGAGCTGGTGGAAAATGAACTATTTATTGAGAAAAATTTACTTGATAAACAGATTATTGACATTAAAGGAAGTAAGATCGTAAGAGTAAACGACATTGCCATTCAGGATAAGCCGCAATATTATGTAGCAGGAGCGGATATTGGAATATTAGGTATTTTACGATGGTTTAAGTTAGAAAGACGCGTTCAGAATATCTCGACGAAGTTAGGTATTCATATAGCACCAAATTTTCTTTCATGGGCGGATATCCAACCGCTTGAGCTAGCCCGGGGAAGAGTTCAGTTAAAAACAGAGCTTGAGAAACTAGAAAAAATACGACCTGAGGATTTGGCAGATTATCTTGAACAAACAAACGTTAAGAATATTACAAAAATCCTTAATGTACTAGACGAAGAGTTTGCAGCCGAAGTAATCGGAAACTTAAATGTTAATTATCAGAACGCATTATTTAAGCATTTTAATGATACAAAGACCGCGAAGATTGTTTCGCTTATTGATCCGGATGAGGCTGTAGACATACTCCTTACATTTTCGCCCAAAAAACGGGAACAGATCGTAAAACTTCTGAGTGAGGAGAAACGGCATGAGATAGAGTATCTATTAAGTCTATCTAAAACGCCTATCGGAGAAATTCTTACATCCGAGTATATGATTGCGGCTCCTGATGATACAGCAAAAGTAATCCTTGATAAGATACGCGCTCAGACAGCAGATTTTTCATTTATGAACTATGTATATGTAATTAATAAGCAGGAACAGTTGATTGGTGTGATTAATCTGCATGAGCTTATTATGCAACTTCCCGATACTCCAGCATATAGATTCATGACACAGGATGTTGTGGTAGTACATCTTACGACACCGGAGGATATTGCGATTAAAAAAATGCTAAAGTATGAATTACAAGCGCTTCCTGTAATAGATAAGGACAAAAAATTACTGGGTATGATAACAATTGATGATATTTCTGAGTTTATATTAGAACTGATATGAAACGTTTTTTCATGGGACTTACACCAAGATTGGCTATGTTCTTTGCGGTGTTTGGACCAGCAACTATTACAGCAATTTCGGATAATGATGCCGCAGGTGTGGCGACCTACTCACTAGCGGGCGCAAAATTTGGATACTCCATGTTATTCCCGTTACTGCTTATCACTATACTTCTTGCGGTAACACAGGAAATGGGTGTACGTATAGGTATTGTGACGGGTAAAGGATTAGGTGACATTATTCGGGAAAGGTATGGCATTAAGGTAGCCTTGCTCATGTTCTGTCTTCTGTTTATTGCAAATATGGGAACGATTGTTGCAAACTTTTCAGCATTAAAAACTACAAGTGTAATGTTTAATATCCCTACAATCCCTTTCATTATTCTTGTTGTGGTTTTTGCATTTATCTTTGTAACTCAAGGTAATTATGAGATTAACCAACGCATATTTCTCATAGGAATTCTTTTGTATTTTTCGTATGTCATATCGGCAGTAAAATCAAACCCTAACTGGCATCTTGCCCTAACAAGTTTGGTAAACCCCGGAAACATTCAGGTATCTAAAGACTACATTATTACTGCAATCGCAGTGCTCGGTACAACTATCACGCCATGGGGGCAGTTTTTTATCCAGAGCTTTATTAACGATAAAAAACTCTCTGTTGAAAAGCTTAAATTTTCACAGGTAGAAACATATTTTGGCGCGCTTTTGACGGACTTCTTTTCGTTCTTTATGATTATTGCTACCGCAGCTACCCTTTTTGTAAATAAAATTCCTCTAACTTCCGGCGAGCAGGCGTCGTTATCTATACGACCTTTCGCGGGTGAGCTTGCAGGCGTTCTCTTCGGAGTGGGACTTTTAAATGCTGCAATTATGGGTATTATTATTATTTCACTTTCAACGGCATACGCATTTTCTGAATTTTTTGGATACGAGGGAAGCCTGGATACTCCCTATAATCGGGGTAAACTTTTCTATGGAATATTTTTGTTTCAGCTTATCATAGCTGCACTTATTGTGATGCTGCCTTCAATCTCTTTGTTTAAAGTAGTGGTATACTCTCAATCACTTAACGCCGTAATACTTCCGGTAATACTATACTTCCTAATAAAGATAACAAACAACAAGGAATTGATGGGTGAATATACAAATAACAAGTGGTATAATTACATATCTGTTATAGCTACTATAGTTATAATATTCGCTGCAATCTTTGCAGTTACAAGCTCATTATTTAATTTTTAACCACAATGAAAAAACTTATTGTAGTGGCCGATTGGGCACACGATTCTGTTACTAATCAGGAAGTAAGAACCGCGGTAGAGGGTTTTTTGAAAGATGGAAGTAATCCAAATATTACATTTGTTGCTTCAACACCTTCTAGCTTTCATACGTCATATATCCTTCAGCAGTTGGTCGAGGTAGAAGAACGATATGGACATCCAATGGAGACCGTTATTTTCCAGAATACCGATCCACGACTGCAAACTAAAGAAGGCGTAGAGCAGTCAAAGGGCGCGGAATTCATAGTTATTCGACTTAAATCAGGAATGTTTCTCTGTGGTCCCAATGCCGGATACGATTTTTCTCTCATTAAACACAAGATAGAGGAAGTGTATCATTACGGCGGTTTGGATAAGGGGAGTCAGTTCCGATCCAGAGATTTATACTCGCGTGTCTCCGCCCATCTTATGGATGAGATGGAAGATGAACTCGATATGGAAGAAGCATCGTCAAACATTATCCCTACGGTACAAGGACATTTTGTAGGACATGTTGATAATTACGGTAATATCAAAACAAACATAACGCGAGAAGAGTTAAAAGGAAAATGTGAACTGGGTGAATATGTAAAGATTCGTATAAATAATGTAGAAAAGAAAGTAAAACATGTGAGCAATCTTTTTGGTGGAACACCGGGAGAGCTCGTAATATATCCGGGATCGTCGGGTATGAGAGATAATCCATTCATGGAAGTATCTATCTGGAGACATTTTACAGAAGATCATCCGACAACCGGTGCGCATGAGTTTAATCACGCAAGACCGGGACAGGAAATCTTCATCGAGAAGAAATAATTTTGAAACTCAAGGCCCCGCCACGTCGTTCGCGAACGACGTGGTTTTTTTGTGGGCTGCTATAATGAAGATATGAAAGATATTCGTAAGATAGACAATACATGGTTTTTTACTGAACTGCCAGTGCCTCTCAAACTACTCCTTTTTTTTGTAAAAGGTGATCTTATTGTCTTACTTCCTCTGAGTATTGCTATAGTACTCTTAGGATTTATTTCCATACGGTTCATGCTTTCAATGTTTGGCATCTATATTGCGGTGCGCTATTTTGGAGAAATGATTTACTGGTTTTCACATCAGTTTACTGCCGATAAGCGCTATAGACCTACGGATTTTGGTTTTAAAAAATTAGACAATCATGCTATATATATCTTGTACCAGACATACTCCATCGGAGGAGTTGTTGCTGGTATTGGTCTTGCGATATACTCGCTTGTCTTCATGAAGTGAATCAATCGACTGAGTGATTTAATCTGCTAAACGGGTTAGGAAAATTTGATTTTCCAGTTGGTTTTTTTAAGTTAATTCTGCAATTTTTCTTCTTTCTATAATCTTGCGATTATTAAAAAAAAGAAAGGAGGTGATCCATCCGCTCCTTCCAGAACGGATACCTTGTTACGACTTAACGCTCATCGCCAAGAATACTCTCTCCGCCGGGGGGCGGATTCAAATATTTCCGACTTTGTTCGTTTGACGGGCGGTGTGTGCAAGAGGCAAGAACGTATTCACCGCGGCGTTGCTGATCCGCGATTACTACCAATTCCGCGTTCATGGGGTCGAGTTTCAGACCCCAATCCCCACTGAGAATAGATTTAAGGGATTCGCTCACGCTTGCGCGTTGGCAATGCCCGTTGTTCTATTCATTGTAATATGTGTGTAGCCCAAGGCATAAGGACCATGCTGACTTGACGTCTGCCCCTCCTTCCTCCCCCGCTAAAGCGGGAGCAGTCCCTTGTGATAGATTCAACACAAGATGGGGGTTGCGTTCGTTGTCCCACTTAAGGGCACTCCTCACGGAACGAACTGACGACAGCCATGCAGCACCTGTCCTACGGTCCTTGCGGAGGGTTCCGCTTTCACGGAACTTTCCATAGGATGTCAAGCCTTGGTGAGGTTTTTCGTTTCGTCTCGAATTGAACCACATATTCCACTGGTTGTGTGCCTCCCCGCCAATTCCTTTGAGTTTTAACCTTGCGGTCGTAATCCCCAGGCGGTCTGCTTAACGGGTTACCTTCGCCACACGAAATCAGCATACAGCCAACAATAATATTATTAGCTATACGCTGACATCATGCAGCTAGCAGACATTCGTTTAGGGCTAGGACTACGCAGGTCTCTAATCTGCTTCGCTCCCCTAGCTTTCGTGTCTCAGCGTCAGTCATCTTCTAGAGAATCGCCTTCGCCACTGGTGTTCCCGAGGGTATCAACGCATTTCACTACTCCTCCCTCAGTTCCATTCTCCCTTAAGATAACTCTAGATTGGTAGTATTATTTCCATTTTCCCCGTTGAGCGGTGAAATTTAAAAAATAACTTACCAAACCGCCTACACGACCCTTTACGCCCAGTAAAACCGGATAACGCTTGAAGCCCACGTATTACCGACGCTTCTGGCACGCAGTTAGCGGCTCCTTTCTAGTAGGGTACCGTCAAACCCTTGCGGGTCTTCTTCCCCTACCACAGTAGTTTACACTCGTTAGAGCTTCTTCCTACACGCGACGTCGCGCGGTCAGGCTTTCGCCCATTGCCGACTATTCCTGATTGCTGCCTCCCGTAGGAGTGGGGGCCGTGTCTCAGTCCCCCTCTGGCTGGTCATCCTCTCAGACCAGCTACCCGTTATAGGCTTGGTAGGCCATTACCCCACCAACTACCTGATAGGACGCAGGCTCATCCCTTTCCGGCCGGTGAAGGCCTTTATCTGGCGAGGCCAGAACTATGGGGTATTATCCCCGCTTTCGCGGGGCTATCTCCCAGAAAGGGGCAGATTCCTACGTGTTACTCAGCCGTCCGCCGCTGAATTTATCCAATCCCTTGCGGGATCGAATAAACTTCGCTCGACTTGCATATCTCAGGCACGCCGCCAGCGTTCATCCTGAGCCAGGATCAAACTCTTAAAAAAATTAGGAATTGACTTCCTAACCCGATTACCAAACTAAATAGCACTCGATCGATTGTCAAAGATCTACCTAAAAAAGCAGTTCCTAGATTGTATACAAACCTCACTCAAATGTCAACCACAAATTGAGGTAGAAGTACAACTCTATAAAAAGACTGACTTAATAGTAATATTATAACATAATGAAGCTAATAATGGAAAGAAATAGAACAGCTTTATTATTTATATCCGAAGAGTTTAAACAGGTTTTCCGGCTGTCTGTCGAGCAAAATAAGACCATAAATTGTAGCGTCTAGGGAGCGCTCCGCGATATAGGACTCTACTTTGAGTTCCTGAGCAAATAATTGGTCAATTCCCTTGATAGCAGACAAATTACCCGCGAGAGTAATGCCATTATTAAAGACTTCATCAGCAATCTCAGGCGGTGAAAGCTCAATAAGTTCTTTCGCAGCATCAATTATCTGGTTAAAATTAGTCAATAATGCTTCTTTTATATCTGAAGACTTTACCCGTACAGACTTGGGTAGGCCTGTTTCCAGCGATTTGCCTCGTACTGTTACTGTTTTTTCTTCATTTACGAAGTTGAGAAGGCCAATTTTGAGATCTTCGCTTGTCTGCTCACCGAGGATAATCCCATGTTTCAGATACATATAGTTACTAATAAGCTTATTCATATGATCGCCGGCATTTTTTAGCGTCTTTTGAGCCACTATTCCGCCTCCGCTTATAATACTAAGTTCGATAAGGCCGCCCCCAAGATCAATAATAAAGTGTGGCTGATGAGAGAAGATGTCAAATCCGCATCCCGCAGCTGTTGCCAAAGATTTCTCTACAAGGGCGACTTCACTGCATCCAGCCTTGTTAAGAGCTTCTTGGATAGCTTTGTGCTCTATCTCTGTTGCTATGGATGGAATTACGGTAAGAGCACTTAGAGTTGGCCTTATAAGTCTGTGCTGGGAAAAATAAGGATAAATCGATTTCTCAATAAATTTTGAGATAAGAGCAACTTCGGCGTCGAAGTCTGAGAGAATTCCGTTTATCATCGGTCTGCTGATCTTGATGAAGTCAGGAGTCTTTCCGACTATAACTTTTGCCTCATTGCCGAAAAAGATATATTCACGAATTTTTGAATTATATCCCAGATAAGTAGGATCTTTAAGCACAATTCCCTTATCTTTTACCGCAATACGGGTGGTTGAAGTTCCCAAATCAAAATACACCCGCATTGACGAAAAAAATGGAAGGTGAAAATTCTTAAGTTTTTGGATAAAATTACTCATATGTATTCTAAAATAATTCGCGTGCTTTACTATGTGCTCTTTTTTACTGCTCCGTTAGTAATGAATTCATCAACATCCGAGCTGTTTGAATTTAATAAAATGCTTCTTATCTACGGGATGACAATATTTATTGCCTCCCTCTGGGCTATAGAGATAATTATATACAAAAAACATTTTATAAATAATAAATGGCTCTCAATAGGCGTTTTAGCGTTTCTTTCATCTCAAATTATCTCCACCATCTTTTCTATTGACGTTCATACCTCAATCTTTGGATACTATGGCCGTTTTAATGGTGGCTTATTATCCATTATATCGTATGTGATTCTACTTTATGCCTTCATTAATCATTTTGACAGAAGCTCTGTGATCCGACTCCTCAAAATATCATGTTTCGCGTCATTCGTTGTAATATTGTGGGGACTGCCCGGAAGATTTGGACATGATATGTCCTGCTACGTGTTTTCGGGACAGTTCACTAATAGTTGCTGGACTGATCAGTTTAGACCAGCCGAACGTATGTTCTCGACGTTGGGCCAACCCAATTGGTTGGGCGCTTATCTGGCTATTCATTTCTTTATTGGTCTCTATTTTCTTCTTAATAGCGCATATGGATTTGTGAATGCCTCTCTAAAGCAGCGGTCGGTTGCGTTGGCATGGTTTATATACACGATGTTTGTTTCGACGGGAATTATATATACCAAATCAAGATCAGCTCTTGTCGCGGTTTTTGTTGGAATTACCGTTCTTCCTATATTTTGGTTAATACTTCTAAAAAAAGAGAGTAAAAACTTTGTTAAGCTTTATATACCAGTTCTATTGGTCCTCATTATCCCTGTGCTCTACTATAAAACAGGAATAGTTGCGATAGATAAATATCTTAGCCTCTCAACCTATGCTCCGCAGAAACAACAGACAGATGCAAAGCCTAAAGCTGCTCCTGTATCACCCAATCCTGCCGGAGATGTAGCATTTAATACAGACATAACTGATTCCCTTGTGATTCGCAAGATAGTCTGGCAAGGTGCTACAGAGCTGGGAAATAGGTATCCTCTGTTCGGTACAGGTGTAGAAACATTTGCCTATGCATATTACTTTGTTCGTCCTCAGATACACAATCTTACCTCTGAGTGGGACTATCTCTATAACAAAGCTCACAATGAATATCTCAATTACTTTGCAACAACGGGCTATGTGGGTATCATTACTTACATTCTCATGATCCTCACTGTATTTTTTCTTGCAGGAAAGCTTATCTATGAAGACATCATGAACAAAAAACACGCGGAAAAAGATAAAGAGTATTACTCAAACTATTATCATCTTCTCCCCGTGTTTCTGATTCTCGCATACGGAACTATTCTTCTTACCAATTTCTTAGGTTTCTCTATCACTGCGGTTAATCTGTACTTTTATCTTATTCCCGCTATGTTTATTGTGCTGTTGCATAAACCGGCTGCTGAAACGGTATTAGTGTATCGTCACAGCAAACAAACATATCCTCAGAGAGCACTCTTTGTAAGCGTACTTCTTACAGCTGGTTATGCAACGCTGTTTGTAATAAATTATCTGTACGCCGATATCAAGTATGCAGCGGCCGATAGATACGCAAAATCGGGTGATTATCAGAGCGCCTCGACCTTGGTGCAAGAGTCTTTGGATATGCACTACGAACATGTCTATGAAGACAAGCTGTCGTACTATCTTGCCAATCTTGCCTATGCAGCTGCATATCAAAAGGAAAAAGAAACAGCAAAGAAACTTATGTCGTTATCTGATTATTACAATAAACATAGTCTGAAGGTATCGCCCAAAAATATGTTGTACTGGAAAACGTTTGTAAAAAACGACTACCTTTTCTATCAGATTACACTGGATCCCAAATATCTTGACATAGGCTTACAGGGTCTTATGACAGTTGCTGAGATAGCTCCAACAGATAGCAAAATACCCTACAGCATTGCTCTTTTCTATTCGTTAATGGAGGATGAGGCCAAGGACGCGGCCAAAAAAACCGAGCTTCAGAGCAAATCAATAGCTGCCATCGACAACGCCATAAAACTTAAGCCCGATTATCGTGATTCCTATTACCTCAAAGGACAACTACAGAAAAAGTATGGCGATACAAAGGGTGCACGCGAGACATTTGAGTATATACTTAAGTCACTCAACGCCGAGGATGGAGAAGTAAAGAAAGAACTGGAAGCATTATAAGAATGACATCGTACGTATTACTGTGAGTTTGAACTCGTTACCTTGTACTTGCAGACACCGCAGTCTCCACAGCTGGTGGCACCACTACTCTCGTATTGATATCCGCTCTGATCTACTCCCGGTCCCTGATCCAGGTTATTCTCCATGCAGGAATATAGTTTGTAGTATGTTCCATCAGACTCGTAATCGTAGGTATTGCCCGACGTTGGGTCACCCGGCATTCTCTGCATATATACTTTTGTTGTATTACAGGGGTTGGTCTCACAGAAGCTTGCTTGAAACGGAAGTTTGGGATTAACAGCTGCAGGTGTGGGATATGCCCGTTTATCTTCGTAGTATAACTCAAGGGATTTTTGAATCTGATCAAGGTCTGTCTTTCTACGAGCGTCACGTCCTTTCTTAAGTGAGGTTACAAAGTTTCCTGAGATGAGTGCTGCGAGTACTCCAAGGATAACAATCACAAGCATCAGCTCCAAGAATGTAAAACCTTTTGTAGCCCCTTTTCCCTGTATACGTATTGACCGCATGGTGTTTATTTAACGCACCAGTAGCAACCTCCGGCTGTGGAAGAGCATGATGCATTTTCAGCGCCGGTATTGTCGAATTTAGTATTCGGATCGGCAATGAATGACTTAGCTGTCGGCTTGTAACATACTTCAACCGTACTGTTAGTCTGATCGCCTACTATGAATATCTTTGTCAGGTTGTTGGCTGCGAGCGCTGTAAAGTCGGCCTTTAGTTCGCCGGCTGCTACTATGTTTGTTATAGCAGTGGCCATTGGTTCTGTGGCAAGGTCTGTCCATGTAGGATCTGCTAAACATGTGCCGACACCCGCGCTTCCTCCGTCGGGACACCAAGGCATATTATTTTTTATTGCGTAGAATCTTATGATAGATCCATGTACCTCTGATACCGTATTACGTACTCCAGTGTCAGTTCCTTTCTTAAGCTGTTCAAATGGATCAAGAGCAGCTAATAGTCCTACAGCCAATGCGCCGAGGAGTGCTATTACGATAAGTAATTCAACGAGAGTGAAACCTTTTTGAGAGTACATAAATTTTTTCATAATTGATTTATAATACTACAGAATTTTAAACCTTGTCAAGCCCATTATCCCCTAACACTTCTGCTTACTTTATGTATATACATTTATATGATAATTGTCAATACATTACTTGAACGATGTCGTTAGATTGTATATAGGCGTAATAACCGACATTACCAGGAATCCTACACCCACACCCAGGAATACAAGAATTGCGGGTTCGATAAGTGTAGTGAGTGTTTTTACTGCCAGCTCTGACTCCATTTCAAAGTATCTCGATATACGGAGCAATGTATCATCAAGATGCCCTGTCTGTTCGCCTACAGTAGTCATTTGTACAAGAATCGGTGGAAAGATCCCTTCGTTGGTCATTGCCTGCCCCAGTGACACACCTTTTTCGACCTGTTTCGTAATGCTTTTAAATGCCTGTTGAAATATAGAGTTTGATGTTGTCTCTATAACTATATTTAGTCCGTCAAGGATTGACACCCCCGAGCCGATGAGAATGGCCAGAGTACGCGTAGAGTCAACCAGTACTGCAATTTTTATAACATTTTTAATCATGGGGATTCTTAAAAGCATCTGATCGTAGAGCAGCTTTCCCTGTTTTGTTTTTAGATATCTTCGCATGAACGTAATGCCAAAGAACACCGCTACGATTATAAGTGGCCAGAACTTGGAAGTAAAAGAAGATATTATAATAAGTATCTGTGTGGATACAGGGAGTGGTATATTAAAGTCTTTATACAGACCAAGAAGCTTCGGTACCACAAAGGTTACCATTATAAACATTACGCTTATCATACCGATAATAACGATCAGCGGATATATAAGTGCTCCTTTAATTTTCCCCTGAAACTCCCGCTGCTTCTCTAGATTTTCTGCAAGTTTGAGCAATATCTCACTCAGCTTACCCGAGGCCTCGCCCGACTTTACAAGAGAAATATAAAGATCTGAGAAATGTTCCGGATACTTTTTCAAGGTCTCAGAGAAGCTTTTTCCTCCTCGTACTTCGCGATCAATGTCTTCTACAATCTTCAGAAGCAATGGCCTGGTTATCTGTCGTCTCAGAATCTCGAAGCAGTCAATAAGAGTGAGTCCTGCGTTCAACATGATCGCAATCTGTCTGGTGAAGTCAACAACATCGTTAAATGTCACACGATTGAAAAAAGTATCAAGAATCGCAAAACTCGAAGATGTTACTTTTTTTACTTCGATCGGAAAATAATCATTGTTTTTCAGATATCGTATTGCGTCTGCCTGATCGTTTGCTTCAACTTTGCCCTTTACTACTTTATTCTTTTTGAGAGCTTTGTATTCAAAGAACATTATTATGTAAGGAATTTTTTAATTTCATTAGATCGTATGGCATACGCAAGGGCGGTTTCTTTGGTGATCGAACCGCGCTGATACAGTTTTGCCAGATATTTTTCAAAGAGAATCATATTGTCTTTTTCATTCGTTTCCAGCACGTTATCAAGAAGGAATACCTTACCGTCGCGGATAATCGATGACACGGCGGGTGTGTTTATGAGTATCTCAAGTGCGGGTATTCTGGTTTTCTTTTCGGAGTCGGGCACCAGTCTCTGCGAGATGATGGCCTGCAGCACCGATGACAGTTGACTTTTTATCTGATTTTGTTGATGCGCAGGGAATACATCGATAATACGGTTGATTGCTTCAGGGGTGGTACTTGTGTGTAGCGTTGAGAATACAAGATGGCCTGTTTCGGCTATGGTTAATACGGCCTGAATGGTATCGTAGTCGCGCATCTCTCCTACCAGTACTACGTCGGGATCTTCACGAAGAGCTGACCGTAGGGCGACCGTCCACGAGTGTGTATCTAGATGCAGCTCACGCTGATTAATAAGTGATTTTGCCTGAGGGTATACATACTCAATCGGATCTTCGATAGTAATAATATTTTTTGCCTGAGTTTTATTAATCTCATTTATAAGTGAAGCCAGTGTAGTTGATTTACCCTCACCTGTCGGCCCTGTCACCAGTACCAGTCCGTGATTGAGATGCGTAAGATCATGAAATACGGAAGGCAGTTGTAGATCGTCTATAGATTTTATCTGAGACGCAATAAGCCGGAATACGCCGCTCGGTCGGTTTTTGGTATAAAATATGTTTCCTCTAAAACGATAGCCGCCAAACTCAAATCCGAAATCAATTTCTTTGTTTGCTATAAGGTTTGTCTTCTGTTCCGGATTTAATATGGAAAAAAGCAGTTGTTCAGCTATCTCTTTGGTTACTGTCTCAAAAACTTTCAGCGGATACAGCTCCCCGTTTATTCTGAGCGTAGGGAAATAGTCGGGTGCAATATGCAGATCCGACGCCTGACGTTCAATTGTTAGCTGAAAAAGACTGTTTATATCTATCATAATATGTATATATAATCAAACTTCTGCGACACGCAGTACTTCCTCAATGGTGGTAACTCCCTCAAGGACCTTAAGATAACCGTCCTGCTTCATTATTATGAGGCCGGTTTTTTTTGCTTCGTTTTCTATTTCTTTTGCCGACGACTCCTGCAATATCATCTTATTTACCGATGGAGTTATTTTCAAGACTTCAAATATCGCGACGCGTCCCAGATAGCCGGTAAGTCCACACTCGTTGCATCCGTGTCCCCTGGATAGGATCATAGGTTTGCCATCGCGGTACTGTTTTGGCAGCAGATCACCGAGTATTTCTCTGATATTTACTTTGATTGCTTCGGGAGGCTCATATGTTTCGATACAATGAGAACAGATTTTGCGTACTATACGCTGAGCTACCGAGGCGTTCAGTACCGAAGCGATGAGAAACGGTTCACCGCCAAGATCTATAAGACGCGGTATGGCTGTTGCGGCGTCGTTGGTGTGTAGTGTTGAGAACACGAGATGTCCGGTAAGTGCTGCCTGTATCGCAAGCTGTGTTGTTTCGGCATCGCGGATTTCTCCTACCAGAATAATGTTTGGATCCTGACGCAAAAATGAGCGCAGACCGTTTGCGAAGGTTAACCCTGCCTGTGTGTTTATCTGAACCTGGTTAATTCCGGATATCTGATACTCTACAGGATCTTCGAGGGTTGAGATATTTACGCTTTGTTTATTTAAGCGCGTAAGTATTGAGTACAGAGTAGTTGTTTTTCCTGATCCTGTCGGTCCGGTGACAAGAATAATTCCATATGGTTTTGATACGGCCTCTTCCAGATCTTTAAACTGTGATCCTCGCAGTCCCAGATCACTTAGAGTTGGCAGTCCTCCTGTTTTTTTCAGAAGTCGCATAACAATTTTTTCACCGTTTACTGTAGGCAGGGTGTTTACACGCAAATCTACCTCTTCGTTCCCCAGCTTAAAGCCGAACCGTCCATCCTGAGGTATGCGTTTTTCATCAATCTTCATTTCAGACAGAATTTTGATGCGTGAAACCAGAGAATCGTGAATACCTTTGGGGAGGGAAAGTTTTTCTTGAAGGATGCCGTCTATTCTATAACGTACACGGGTTTTCTGTTCCTGTGGTTCGATATGTATATCTGATGCGCGGCTTTTTACGGCAAACTCAAGTATCGTATTTACTATTTTTGCCATTGGCGCCTCGCGGATGGTTGTACTGGCTACGACCTGAGTTGTTTTATTCTCCCCTACTTCTCGTAATGCTTCTTTTACTTCCGGCGATAGTCCCTGGGTGTACCATAGGTTAATAGCTTTCTGTACATCCTCAAAATTAGCGAGTGCAAGTATTATCTTCTTGTTTGTTTTTTTCTCAAGGAAGTCTGTAAGAGTTACGTTTAGAGGATCGTCAGTAGCTATTGAAATGGTCTCATTTTTACCATCATACAGGTAAGGCACTATGCCATAGCGACGAGCTACAGACTCCGGCACCATCGTAAGCGCCTGTGAGTCGTTGGCTGTTGTAGATATATCTACATAGGGCACGTTTAGGTATGAAGCCTTTATCTTGAGAATAGTTTCCTTAGCAAGGTTTGTTTCCTGAAGTAAATATACATCTATAGGTATTTCACGTTTCAGCGCGTCGACTTCGTATTTGTCGGCAGTCGCTTTATCAAGAACATTATCTTTGACCAATTCATCAAGAAACAGTTTCGGCGAAATAGACATAATGTCAATATAATAATGATTTTGGTAAAATGCAATATTAGTTATATTACTTATGAAACCACGCATAGTTATCTCAAAACGTCAGGACAAACTAACAGAGTATGTTGGTACCGTCATAAAGGACCAGGCCGTTGCCCCTTATTATGTTTTTGAAATACGACCTGTCAAAACGGAGATAACGATTGATCAGGTACGCGCCATCAAACGAGAAATAATAACTGCGACAGCACAGAACAAGCGTCTTTTTGTGTTGTACGATATGGATGGGGCAAATCTTGAAGCACAAAATGCGCTTCTTAAAACACTCGAGGAGAAAAACGAAGATAACCTGTTTATTATGCTCGCTTCCAACGCCGAACGCGTACTCCCGACCATTAGATCACGCTCACAGCTTATTGACCTGGATATCCATGACCGGCAGCTTTTTACCATTCGTCCCGAAACACAGGCATTTCTGGACCGTCTCAAACAGAGCGAAGCGTATTCTTTTATGGGTGAAAAAAGTATAACCGGCATTACCAGAGATGAAGCGCTCCTGCTTCTTGACGAAATTACTGTCTACTATCACACACAGTTCAAACAGGAGCTTCACCACCTTATACCGCTTATCAAGAAAATACTGCAAACGAAACAGCTATTACAGAACAATAACCTCAATCCTCAGTTAGCACTTGATGCGGTTCTTATAAATATCAAGACCAACTTAAAGCATATAGCAGCTTCGTAACCAGGTTCACCTCTTGACTTAGCCTATTATTTTCGACTATAGTATCATTGAATGAATAAATTACGGGGTTTTACACTGGTTGAGCTACTGGTGGTTATAGCAATCATAGGAGGACTTTCTTCGTTGCTAGTTCCCAACTTTATGGCCGCCCGCGAACGTACCCGTGATGCAAAACGTGTAAGTGATCTTCATCAGATACAAAAAGCCCTTGAACTTTATAAGCAGGATCAGAGTCCCCCATCATACCCCGCGACTGATACATTCATACGTGCAATAGACGACTGCTGGACTTCCGATGGAAGTGGGGGCAGCTGTACCGGCAACCTGTATATGTCTCACATGCCCAAAGAACCCATAGGTCAACCTCAGACGTATTATTACTATGAGCGCAATACCGGTGATACTCTTAAGTACACACTCTGCGCGTGCGCCGAAAATACAGCCGATGAAAATACCATTAGTGACGACTGCAATACGACCAACTATAATTGTTCTTCAGGCAAAGTGTACCGTATAAACGAGCCTTGATTGTATAGCGCTTATAAAATTTGTAGTATGTATATATGAATATATTTAATAGTAATTCAAACAAAGCTTCACGCCATGGATTCACTCTTCTGGAAATGCTTGTAGTTATTGGTGTTATTGCAATTCTCATAACTCTTGGCATTGCTTCTTATTCTACTGTTCAGAAAAAATCTCGTGACGCGCGTCGTAAAGGCGATCTCAAAACTATCTCGAACGGTCTGGAATCATACTATTCTATCTGTGGATTCAACTATCCCACTCCCGTTTCTGTGGGAGGCATCTATACATTCACCGATATCACATGCCCCAATCCTACAACCGCGCTCATTTCTGTGGCTCCTGTTGATCCCAAAACGGTGGCACCCTATGAATGCACCGGCTGTTCCGATAGTAACTACACTCTTTGCGCCACTCTTGAAAGCGAGTCCGATAGCAATTACTGCCTCAGCAATACACAATGATCAAACCATTTAAAAAAGACGCGTTTACCCTTGTTGAGATACTGGTCGTAGCTACAATTATCGGGTTACTTGCATCTGTGGGTCTCTTTTCGTATACGCAGTTTTCCAAACAATCACGCGATGCCAAACGCAAAAGTGACCTTGAAGTTGTCCGTTCAGCACTCGAACTGTACCGCAGCTCCAACAACACATATCCTCTGAGTGTCACGTGGGGCGGAGATATATGCGATCCCGGTGGATGTATAGACGGTACCTATCTCAAAAATATTCCCAACGATCCAAAAGCGTCGCAGAATATTACCTACTACTACACCTCAGACGGTATCGATTATACGCTGGGTGCTAGTATGGAAGGGAGCGACACCAACTCATGCGGCGATTGTAACAGCGGTGCCGGCACACAGTCCTGTAATTATTGCGTCGGCCCCTACGGAGTAAAATAACTATGTCCTCTACCAACAAACATGCCGGTTTCACACTTATTGAGCTTATTGTGGTGATTGCTATTATGACTCTTTTTTTTGGTATCTCGATTGCTAACTACAATGGGTTCACTGCAGAAAAAAAGTTTGATGCCGAGGTAAAGAAGTTTGTTGACATTCTCGAACTGGCCAAAAGCAAGGCACGCGCGGGAGATATCGGCGGGTTTTCATGTGAAGACTTTGATGGGTATGAAGTAGCATTCGCTGATCCTAACTATTTCCTTCGTATGTGTTGCGATAATGTATGCACATCGTTTAATACTATATCTACCTACGCTTTTCCTGATGGTGTAACTGCGACGCTTACCGGTGCTACAGAAATACGGTTTCATCCGCTGAGCTTCGCACTTGATTCACCTAATCCTATAACGATTACCATAAACAGCGGCACACTTAACAAATGCGTTGAAGTTATGATAAGCACCAATGGCCTAATCGAAGAAGGAGCAAAATATGCCTGTTAAAACATCCCGCAAAGCGTTTTCACTTATTGAAGTACTTGTTTTCGTTTCTGTTGTGAGTCTTTTTTTTGTATCGGCGGCCGCCGTTGTGGCTATTATTCTGCGCAATATGAAGACAGATGAGCATAAAATTCTTGGTACCCGATACGCGGAAGAAGCTGTAGAGTGGCTTCGTTCAGAAAAAGAAACAGACTGGAATGCGTTTACTGCCCGCGCAAGTAATGGTATCGGCACCGATTATTGTATTGCTACTCTCTCCTGGTCATCATCGCCGCCATGCGGCAATGATCTTGATAATTTTTATAAAAGAACGCTCAATCTTGTCAGCGTTTCCAGCGCTGATGGTTTTAAATATCAGGTAAACGCCAAAATAGTTGTTGAATGGGCTGAGGCGGGTAAAATATATACAATCCCCATAGATTCGGTACTTTCGATATGGGAGCAATAGCAGTATGAAACTTAACAGAAACACACACAAAGGATTTACACTGATCGAAGTTATAGTAGTAATCGCGGTCATTGGCATGATCATTCCCGCGATATTTTCTGTAATAGTAGCAATACTCCAACAGGAGCTCAAAATTTATCAGCTCTCGGAAGTTAAACGACAGGGTGATACTGCTCTGGCTATTATTGAGTCTACCGTCAAACTAAATGCTGTATCCATTAATGACGCTGGTACCGGAGGCAACGCGGTCTGTGATGATGCAGGTGACACAGGTGATGCCGATTACTTTCGTGATGATGAGGGTAACTGGTTTCGCTTTAGTGTAAGTAACGATCGCATAGCTTCAAGTTCATCAATAGTCAATGCTACCAATGATATTACCAAGTCAACCGTTGTTGTGAGCGATTTTGCTCTTACGTGCTCACGGCCTAACGGAGCAGCTCCCCCTCTCATTAACGTACAGTTTACTGTGTCAGCAGGTGGCACATCAACGCGCCAGGAAGAAAGGGCGAGCATAACCTATCGAACTAAGTTGAAGTTAAGAAACTATTAGTAAAGGATCCCGAATGTATTTCGGCGGTTGTAATAGCATGAATTGTAGGGCTTTTCTCTTGACTTACCGATTAATATTGTGAATACTTATTGTATATGAACAACGATTTTGCACTGGAGATAAACGAAAAATATACTCGTGTGTCCGAGATCAAATATGATACAAAAAATAAGAAAATTGAGCTTATTTCCCTTGCCTCTGAACCCACCACTCCTTTATTTTTTTCTTCCGAAAATGAAAAGATAGTTGAGAAGCAGGGTGAGGTTATATCAAAACTCTATGGCACCCTTAAGAATAAAAGCAGAACCGCTCATGTTATTATCCCCGACGGCTATACATTTTCCCAGATCATTGAGATGCCGAAACTGAAGGAAAAAGAACTCCTTTCAGCAATTCATTACCAGGCCGATGAGTTTATCCCTATGCCTATCGAAGAAACAAGTATGGATCTTGAGATACTTCGCGAAGACCCCAAGACTCATAAAGTACTGCTTCTTATAGTCGCCTCACCACGCAAAATAGTAAGTCAGGTTGAAAAGTCGGTCGAGATGGCCGGACTTATTCCTGACACACTCGAAAATGAGCTGAGTGCCTGCGGACGACTATTCTCTGAAGCGGTAACATTTAAAGGCAATGCCACGCTCATTCTCAACTTTGGTTTTTCCAACTCATCGATTTACCTGGTTGATAATCAACTGTCCCTAATCATGGTTGCCCGTACTCTCAAAATCGGCCTTGATTTGTTTGTACGTGATATTATGGTGAACCTTAACTGGGAAGAGAAAAAAGTGTACGAAGTGCTCAAGACCATAGGTCTCAACAAAGATGCTTCATACAATATTGAGTCAATAGTTATGCCGTTACTCAAGGAACTGTTCCAGGAGCTCGAAAAAATGGTCGCCATGGCACGGGATAAATATAATCTCAGAGTCGAAGAGATACAGATATTTAACTTTGATAACTACATTGCCCAGCTTCCTCAGAAAATTCAGGCGTATTTTTCACTCCCCACGCAGTCTGTTAATCTTGCACAGAATCTAGTGGCTAATCCACTAGCTCAGTCAAACTCTAAGGACATATCATCATATGTATCTGTTATCGCCGCTAATTTAAGATGAAAAGTAGAATAAATCTCTTTCAAAAACGTCAGAGACAGGATTCCTGGCTATTTACCGAGAATACCAAACTGTATAGCACTATTATAGGTGTTGTCCTCTTTATAGTATTTATGTCGTTCGTGTGGCTTCAGTTTAGGTTGCAGTCACAAATAGTAATGCTTCAGGAGCAGAAGAAAGGACTACTCCAAAGCCTTATAGAAAATAAAGATATCGAAGCAAAAATCAATTATTTCGCGGCGAAAGATGATCAACTCAAACTGTACCTCAAAGACGATGCTGAGTTTCTTCCGTATTACAATTTATTAAAAGATATTCTTGCGTTTTCCAGTGAATCGCCTATCCTGGAATCAATGACACTCGACAAAAACAAATCTACCGAGTTTGTCGTACGGTTTGTGCAGTACGCGCCGGCATATGAGTTTCTCAAGTTTATTGAGTCTGACTCGTTTCTCACCCATTTTACGGAGCTTAGACTTAACAATTTTTCCCTCACCCAGGACAGTACCAACTCTGAACAGGGATATCAGCTGCGCTTTCGTGGCAAGTTCAAAATAATCAATGCTAACCCAAGTTAATACAAACAGTCTCAAATACGCCGTTCAGGAGCATTTTTCCTCGCTTATTGTTCTTATGGTCATACCGGTTTTGTTATTTTTCTGTATTTTGTCTTCCAACTCATATTTTGATTCCAAATCAAAACTGCAGACTCTGGTAGAAGAAAATGACAAACTACAAAAAGATCTCACCATTATTAAACTGAGTAATCAAGCACTTAAAGGAGAGATTGACGACTACAACAAAATACTCTCGCTTATTATTCCGGAGGCAGAAGACTATTTTACTATAATACTTGCTCTGGAGCGGCTTTCCGAACAGACAGGATTTATCGTGTATAAATACAATATTAATCTGCTCTCAACAAACAAAGACAAAATCGCGCTGGTAATAGAAGGCGACGGCGATGCCGACTCGTTCCTTACATTTCTCAACGAATACCAGTTTTCTGGAGGCAGACTTATAACCAACGAACGCATCGAGTTTACGACAAACGATGTGGGAAAAATTAAGCTGGGACTCAACTTTTATCATGCAAAAATTCCGGGTATAAAAAAACCATTGTCACTTATACCGCAGAAAGATATCCTGCTCATGAGAAAGATAAAGGAGAAGACATCGTTTATGTTCAAAGAAGCTCCTGTGGAAGAATCAACAGATGAGTCGTATGAACTTAAGGAGAATCCGTTTTAAGAAGAAATAACGTTTACTTTCGGTTCTTGAGAATTCGTTTCAAGCCATCCGAAATCTGCGCGCCATTTTTGACCCAGTATTCATATCGTTCCTTATCAATCTCAAGTTTACTTGGATTTGCCATCGGATCGTATGTTCCTACCTTTTCAATATAGGCTCCGTCTCTTTTCTGTCTTTTGTCGAGTGCGACAACTCTATAAAAAGGAAAGCCTTTTTTACCAAATCTCATTAATCTTAGTGCGACTGCCATAATCTGTATATATTCGTAAACAATTTCTAAAACAATTAATTATAACCTTAGAACTCCATTTTTTCCAGTGCATTTTTGGCTGCCTGCTCTTCTGCCTGCTTCTTTGAACTGCCTGTCCCCGTACCTAATAGTTTTTTATCGAGTGATACGCTTACCTGAAAGACCTTCTTATGTTCTGGTCCTTTTTCCTCCACAATGGTATAAAGAGGAAGAACTTTATACTTAGCCTGAATATACTCCTGGAGGCGGCTTTTAGGCGACAGATATAGCATATTTTCTACTATATACTCGAGTTTGGTCTGGAACAGGTTTTTGAGTACAAAATTATAGGCGTCGTCAAAGTTATGGTCTATAAATATTGCCGCAACAAGAGCCTCAAAGCAGTCGGCAAGTATATTCATGTTTTCTCGGCCTTTACCCAGTTCTTCACCTTTGGATAAGTACAAATATTTGCCCAGGTTTAGTTTTAACCCTACTTCAGCCAGACTTTCTGTACGCACGATAGAGGCTTTTATATCGGTATAATCGCCCTCTTTTAGCTTCGGAAAGTGTTTATATAGGTAAATCGAGGTGATTAAAGACAGTACACTATCGCCCAGAAACTCAAGTTTTTCGTTCGACGGCTGGTCAAAGTCTTTGTGTTCGTTCAGATACGATCTGTGGATGAATACATTTTTTATGAGTTTTCTGTCTTTGAAGGTTATTCCTATTGTTTTTTCGAGCTCTGCGAATTGATTATCCATTCGATGGTTGCTCCGGCGTTTCGTCTGCAGGTTTTTCTTCTGCGGCTTTTTGCTGTTGCTCCGGCAAATTTTTAAATATCGTACCCAATACTGCGTTGATAAATGCGTATGATCTGTCTCCGCCCAGCTCTTTTGCAAGCTCTACGGCCTCATTTATTACCACTTTCGATGGTTCTTTAGGGCTTACGATAAGTTCGTATACGGCCAGTCGCAACACCGCTAAATCTGTTTTAGCTATGCGGTCGATGGGGAACTTGGGCGCGTGTTTGGTAATAAGTTCGTCAATCTGCTCCAGATTCTGGAGTACATCCTTCGTCATAGGTTCGTTTTCGTACGGAAGATTATCCTTTAACGAGGGAAACGAAGCTGCAAACAGGTTCTGTGAAATTTTGATGCGTTTGAGATGTCTGGGATCCATATGTTATTGTACCAAAAACTCAATAACGAGGTTATTTGTTACAATACTTACAAGGTTTGTGCGGAAGTTTTTCTTTTCCACAGTTCTTGCATGTAACCAGTGACCTCAAATCTACCATCTTACTTGTTACACGCTTCCCTTTTCTACGGGTGGAGTGTTTTCTCTTCGGTAATGGTGCCATATTCGTGTGATAAAACGGTTAACTAATACTGCTCTGAAAATATGGTAAAACTATATCAAATAACCCTCAAAAATACAAGTGATATGCTCATGTTGGGATTAATCCCTCGAAATCTGATCCAGCCTGAATTTTTCTAGCCGTTCCTTCATATGTGGGTACTTTTGCGGGTCATATACCCCGATCATCTCGTTTACCGCATCTTTGGTCTTGGAGATAAGTTCATAGTTGCTGAGATCTGCAAACTTGAGGTCGTCGTAGCCGTGCTGGCTTATTCCGTATATATCGCCCGGGCCACGTTGTTTTAGGTCATATTCGGCGAGAGTCATGCCATTATTGGTCGAGGCAAAGAATTTGAGCCGATGTATATTGGCATTATCTCCCTCGTCGGTAAAGAGTATGCAGTACGACTGCTTGTCGCCTCTTCCCACCCGGCCGCGCAGCTGATGCAGCTGTGCCATACCATATCTCTGCGATCCTTCAATCACTATAATCGTGGCATTGGGTACGTCTATTCCCACCTCCACAACAGAGGTGGCAACGAGTATATCGTACTCTTTATTCTTAAACTCCTGCATTATTAGTTCTTTATCTTTCGGTTTCATTTTTCCATGGAGCATACCTACTTTAAAATCTCTAAATACATGGTTCTTTAAGCGATCATATTCTTGCGTGGCCGCGCGTATTGATTTCATAGTTTCGATCTCCGACTCTTCGATGAGGGGACATATTATAAATACCTGTATGCCTAGTTTCTTTATTCCGTCGCGTATCCATTCGTACGCGCTCTGACGCTTGTGAGGAGGAGTAAGGTACGTCTTTATCGGCAGTCTTCCTTTTGGCATCTCGTCTATCACCGACAGATCAAGTTCCCCATGCAGTGTGAGCGCGATAGTGCGTGGTATAGGTGTCGCGGTCATAGTAAGTAAATGAGGATTTATACCTTTCGATTTTAAAAGCGCTCGTTGAGCTACCCCAAAACGATGCTGCTCGTCTATCACAACCATTCCTATCTTTTCATAGTTCGCGTGTTTCGAAATAAGCGCGTGAGTTCCGACAATTATGTCATATTCTATAGTGTCATTTTTACCTTTTGCCGCTTTTTTCGCTCCTGTCTGGAGACCAACACTTACATCCGTATTCGCGAACAGTTTGGCGATGGTCTGATAATGTTGTGTGGCAAGTATCTCTGTCGGCGCCATTATTATGGTCTGAAATTTGTGCAGGTAGGCAGCATAGGCGGCAACCGCGGCAACTACTGTTTTTCCTGATCCTACATCTCCCTGCACAAACCGGTTCATGGGCTGATCTTTGCGTACATCTTTTAAGACATCATCAATAACTTTTTTCTGCGCCCCGGTAAGCTCAAACGGAAGACCGTGTATAAACGCGTCTATCTTATTTTGTACTGTTTTATTCATCGCAAATTTGTTGCCGACCTGTTCTTTTTTCCATTCGCGGCGGACGAGTTCATTGGAGAGCTGTATGGTGAAAAGTTCATCAAACGCCAGTCGTTCATGCGCCCGAGTATGGTCCTGTTTTGTTTCGGGGAAATGTATATGATAATACGCGTTCAGTTCATCGCTCAGATTGTGTTTGTGCAGTATATGCTCCGGCAGCCATTCCCATTCTTTTTCCAGATCGTTCCGCTGTTCATGCATTCCCAGCATATGGTGAAATATGAGATGTATTTTTTCACGTATCGTTCGTGAGGAAAGTCCAAGTTTTTCTGTATATACCGGCACTAGTCTACCGGTGTGCACCGTTGGTGAGTTTATCTCTGTTATGCGTTCGTAGCTTATCGGCTCCATCATGAGTTTATGATTCATCTTTATCGGTCCCGCCACAGATACGAGCGCATTCTCCGGCAGCATGCGCGTTATGTACGGTTGGTTAAACCATAGAAGATCAAGTGTGCCTGTGCCGTCATCTATGGTTACTTTCTGAAGGGTCATTCCCCGTCGCCGAGTATAGTCGGTTTTGCTTGTCAAAACGTGGCCTTTCACGGTAAGCATCTCACCTTCCTGTATGTTGCGTATAGACGACACAATTGACAGATTTTCGTAACGGAACGGCACATAATTTACTAGATCCCATAATGTGCTTATTTCTAGAGATTTGAATTTCTTCATCGTCACCGGACTCGTTGATGGAAGTGATTCTATAGGTTGATCAAGTATCATGATCTTACTATTATACAAAGAATGCGTTACTGCAGGAAGAGCATTGGAGCGATACTTGAAAGAATAAGCATAATACTGGCTATTATAACGATTACTTTCCAGATACTTTCAACCCTAAATTTAAACCGGGGCATTTTCATGATAATTATTATACATCATGTCATCCCTGCTAGTGTATAATCATTACATGCATTCACGGCGATCACGGTTACACGATCTCAACTACCGCCAGACACTCCTCACCAAAGGAATAACCTATTTCATAGGATTTATCGTGGTATGTTTCATCATCGCGTTCGCGTTATTCGCGTGGTACGCACGTAGTCTGCCTGCTCCGGGTAAACTCTCTCAAAGTTCTGACTCCTCCTCTATCTTCTATGACCGCGATGGCAAAGTTCTCTATGAAATATATAAAGATAAAAATCGCGTTCCGGTTGCTGAAGACAAGATATCTAAGTACCTCAAAGAAGCAACCGTAGCTATCGAAGACAAAGATTTTTATCGCCATGGAGGCATCTCCGAAAAAGGCATACTGCGCGCATTTTTAAGCATTATTTTCCGTCAGGGAGTACAGGGAGGTTCAACCATAACACAGCAGCTTATCAAACTCGTTCTTCTCGACTCCAGCCGCACCCCATCGCGAAAAATCAAAGAAGCGATCCTGGCATTTGAGGTGGAACGACGATATACCAAAGATCAGATTCTCGGCATGTATCTTAACGAAGTTCCTTATGGCGGCACTATTTATGGTATAGGATCCTCCAGTAGAGCATATTTTGGCAAAGAACCAAAAGACCTTACTATTCTCGAGTCGGCGTTCCTTGCAGGTCTTCCGCAGAATCCCACCAACTACTCTCCGTTTATAAGCGGCAACGGCGCATGGAAAGGACGTACCAAAGACGTACTTCGTCGTATGCGTGAAGATAAATATATAACCGTAAAAGAAGAAGAAGCGGCGCTCAAAAAACTTTCGACTATGAAGTTTTCAGCTCCCAAACTTTCTATCGCAGCACCTCATTTTGTGTTTTACGTCAAGAAAATGATTGAGGAAGAGTATGGGCCCAAAATCATGGATCAGGGTCTTAAGGTAACCACCACAATTTCGACCGAAGTACAGGAAGCAGTTCAGGACATTGTCAACGAAGAGGTAAAAAAGCTCAAAGCATATAATGCTACCAATGGTGCGGCTGTAGTTCTCGACTCTCATACAGGAGATATTCTCGCTATGGTCGGTTCATATGATTATAACGATGAAAAGTTTGGTCAGTTCAACGCCGCACTGGGTCTCCGCCAGCCGGGCTCCACTATGAAACCAATCACCTATGCTCTCGCATTTGAAAAAGGTTATACACCATCGACGGTGGTTATGGATGTTAAAACTGTCTTTCCTGTACAGGGCGGACAAGATTATACTCCCGTTAACTATGACGGCAAATTCCGTGGTCCGGCACAGCTGCGGTTTGCTCTCGGCAATTCGTTCAACGTACCTGCGGTAAAGTTGTTAGCAATGGTGGGTGTAAAAGATTTTCTTCAGAAAGCATATATGATGGGTCTGAGTACATTGGCGCCTACAGAAGACAATCTACGCAAATTTGGACTCTCTGTAACTCTGGGAGGTGGAGAGGTTACGCTTCTTGATCTTACCAATGCGTTCAGTGTGTTCGCAAACGGAGGTATTAAAAAAGATGTCCAGTATATTAACGAAATAAAAGACTATAAAAATAGTTCAATATTTAAGAAAATTAAGTCAAAGGAAACGCGCGTTTTTTCACCCGAAGTATCCTATCTTGTCTCTCATATCCTTTCCGATGATGTGGCTCGTTCTGAAGAGTTCGGCACAGGTTCGTTTCTCAATATCCGCGGCAAAACTGTCGCGGTAAAAACAGGCACTACCGATGACAAACGCGACAACTGGACCGTTGGATATACCAAAGACATTACCGTGGGTGTGTGGGTAGGTAACAACGATAACAGTGTAATGAATCCTAAGATCGCGTCAGGTGTTACCGGCGCCTCCCCTATATGGCATAATATCATGGTTAATCTTCTCAAAAAATATGAAGACGGATTTATTTCTAAGCCCGACAAAGTGAAGGCACTCACGGTAGACAGCTATCTGGGCGGTCTACCCAAAGATGGTCAGCCAACACGTGCAGAATACTTTATCGAAGGCACAGAGCCCAAAGATGTCTCACCATTTTACAAAAAGATAAAAGTCTCCAAGTCGAATGGCAAGCTCGCCAATGAGGTCGAGGTGAAACAGGGTAACTATGATGAGCGTGACTTCATTGTCTTCACTGAGAGTGATCCCATCTCAACCGACGGTAAAAATCGTTGGCAGGAGGCCATCGACTTGTGGATCAAAGATCAGGGTGACAGCAAATTCCATCCACCCACTGAGACTTCCGATTCATCAGCAGACTCTGTTGTTGTGTCCATCAAATCACCTAATGACAAAGCAACCGTGAATAGTAACGATGTGCAGATCAGAGCCAAAATCAGCTCAGTCGCACCGATCAAAAATATAAAGGTATACATTAACGGCAATGAGATCAAAAATTACGATGGCGACAGAGAAGAAATAGACGAGACAATGAATCTTTCAGACGGAGTATATGAACTCAAAGTAGTCGGAAGAAACGATAAGGACAAAGCTGGCGATTCGGTCATTAAGTTTGGCGTTAACAGAGCCTGGGATTCGGCACCCACTGGCGCTCCTTCCCCTACTCCCTGACATCATCTTCCCTGTATAGTATTGTGTAGATATGCCATTTTATGCGCAATAATATGTCTCCCAATAAAATGGAGTGCTCCTATAACCACAATCATAGTTACGGCAGCGCTGACTATAGTCATGCGAACTCCCATGAGCTGCACTCCGATACTTGTATAGATAGCGCCCAATGGCAGAGAAGTAAATATCATAAACGAATAAAAACTCATTATGCGGCCGCGCATATGAGTGGGAGCGTTCATCTGCAGTAATGTGTTAAGAGCTCCATAGAGTGTTGATACTACCCAGCCCATACTTACCAGTAGTGCAATCGCAATGGGGTATATGGTTGTGAAGGCGAAGGTGGCGTATAGCACAAAGCAAACTATGAACATGCGCATAATAAACGAGTAGATATCGGTAATTTTCTCAAATAATTTGGAGAACCCAAACGCGCCCACCATGGCGCCCAGACCTATTGAGCTTTGCAGTATTCCATAGCCTATTTCGCCACTTTTGAATATATCATGAGCATATACCGGGAGCAGTACGCTCGCCGGCCAGGTGCAAAAACTCACTACACCAACAAGAAGCAGAATAACCGTTATTATTCTCTGATCCATCAGATAGCTTATGCCCTCTTTAAACTCTTCGGCAAAACTGCGTTTATTCGCGGTCGGCATATGTGGTGGCACTTTCATATAGTACAGACTTGCGATTACAGCAAAAAAACTAAGACCGTCAATAAGGTACGCCGGTCCAATACCGATCATGGCTATCATAATGCCGGCAAGGGCAGGCCCAAGTGCGCGGGCAGCGTTGAAGATACCTGAGTTAAGCGACAGCGCGCTTGGCAGATCTCTTTTATCCACAAGATCTATTACGAGAGCATTGCGTGTAGGCATATCAAACGCAAACACTATGCCCGAGAGTGCTGAAGCTACAAGTACATGCCATATTTGTATTGTGCCGGTGAACACAAGTCCTGATATAAGAAGAGCAATTACGGCAAATATAAGCTGTATTGCGATCACTGTTTTTCGTTTGTTTATGCGGTCCGCGTATACGCCGGCAATCAATACCAACAGTGCGACTGGGATCATATTTACGGCACTTACTATGCCTAAAAATGATTTATCTGTAGTTAATGTAGGATAAATAAGCCATTGTTGCGCGACACTGGCAAACCAGGTGCCGATAAGTGATACTCCCTGGCCAAAAAAATATATCCTATAATTATAGGTCTTTAAGGCAGGAAAATACTCGGCGGCTTTTTTCTTAATTGTATACATCTTGAATATGTATATTTTATCATACGGATATTAGTATTAGGTGAGTAAATGGAGAGATATATATGATCAGTCTTTTATTTTGAGGCAAGTTTTTTTACTTTCTCAAGAAGTACATCCATATCAAACGGTTTGGTTATGAAGTCGTCAGCGCCCGCGTCCTGAGCTACTTTTTCGGTATCATTTTTGGCCGAAACCATAATTATCGGGATATTTTTTGTCTCATCGTTACTCTTTAGTTGTTTGGCTATCTCTCCTCCATCCTGTCCTGACATCCAAATGTCTAGAAGTACCACATCGGGCTTTTCCTCTGTTATTCTTTTCACTATTGTCTTGCCTTCGTCTATAGTTACGACATCATAATTTTCTTCTTCAAGTATTATTTTTATTACTTCAAGAATACCCTGATCGTCGTCAACAACAATTACCTTTTTTTTCATGACAATACTGAGAATTGTAACGTATTAATTATACTCTATCGGGTGACTGCATCCAATCCAAGTTTTCGCTTGTCCCGATAAATATAAGATCACTAAACGTCGGACCTTCCACACAGTACTGTAAAAGATTATTGCCAAACTCCTTAAAGTGCGCGGTGTTACTATGATAATGCTCTCCTGTCTGATCACGAAATAGCATGACGTGGGTAAAGGTGAGTTTATCTTTTTCCTGGAACACCTCATACCGTATGGTATCCGGTTCCTGTTCATGTACAGCGTATAAAAAATCTTTTATGTTTTTGATTACTGTCTCAAGTTCGCCTTCTTTTATCCGGTATTTGAGCAACATGTATACCATACTAATATATTTACTTTATCCCTAATTTTATTATTTTGCAATAATATGTTCGTTATTTAAGTCCAAGTTGTTTCAGCAGTACCAGCCATAATTTCCCCCAGAATCCCGCCTTACTATATGCCGAGCGATAATCCAGCCACTTTTCTTTTTTGCCCTCATCTATAGATCCAGGCAGCGGAGGATCGATCCAGCATGACAGTATAAGCCATTCTCTCTTATCGTTGCGGGTGGCTATTATGGTTACCATGGATTTGCCAAAACGTTTTGTGTACTCTGTTGTTCCCGATTGTTTACCGGGTATTGAGGCATCAGGGTGGTTAAAAGCCTGTGAAGCAATATCCTGCGAGAGGCCGCGTTGTCCGAGCCGTTCCAGGGCATGGTTTGTCCATATAGCCCCGCCGTATAGTCGTTGTCCACTCATATGTTATGTATATTATAACTCATGTCATTGCGAGCATACTAACATGAAGCGAAGCAATCTTGACACGTAACGGTATCTTCTTGTAAAGATTGCCGCGCGATCCTCTGTATGCAGGATCGCTCGCAATGACAAATAAAATCATTTTGTTGCTTCACTCTCAATCAGTTTCTGTACCAGTGTCTGTTGCGTTTTGTTAAACAGAGACAGATTCTTTTTTAGTACCGCAATCGCCTCCTTCTTTTTACCTATTCTGTACAACGCGTCTGCTTGTAATAAGAGAGGTTCAGCTCTGTTCCATCGTATATCATTCTGAGTAAGCAGCCTTGCGACTTTATCATAGTTTTTTTGTTTGGAAGCAATTAGCGCCAAATTGTATATGATCAATGGTTTCATTGAGAGTGTCGAATACTGTTGTGATTTTTGTAAATACAGTTCTGCTTCCTTAAGACGGTTCTGCATGAGGAGTATACCGGCGTAGTTTATATATAGTGCCGATCTATCAACATAAGCCACATATGTATAGTCATCAGGCATTGCGGCCTTAAAATAAGTTTCTGCTCTTTTGTAATCCTTATGCTGCCAGTAATAATATCCCAGGTAATACTGCCCCTCCAGAAACATAGGGTCATGTTGTACTTCGGCTTTAAACAATGTTACATCGTCATGAAACCTAGGCCCCGAAGAATATGTGACGATAGACGCGGCAATCAACCACAATACCAGTCCAATCATTACTATCTTTGTTATTTTTTTCTGACGCATCGCAAGTACAGCGAACAATCCGACAACCGGAACAGCAAAATAGGCGTAGTGAGGAGAGTTAAACCGTGGAAGCGGTATGAGGTTGAGGGCAGGTAACAAAGCAATTCCTAACATAATACACGCCAGATTCCAGCTGTTAAGCTGCGGATGTTTCCTCAGATATGTTCCGTACAATGCTATACACACCAAAGCTAACATAACATACGCATGAGGGCCGGGAATAAGCGGCACCGCATCGCTTAGAGCTGGTTTCAAGGGTAGTATTAGCCCGGCTAACGCACTACCCACTACGTATAATCTCGCAAATGCCATCTGCATAAGTGATACTGACAGCCCCTGTGTTTTCCATATTTCTGGTACCGCGTATACGCGTAATAGACAGTACAATGCTAGCGCAAATCCTTCCGACGCAAGAAATGCAGTGTGGTTTATAATTATTATTTTGTTACGTTCATGGTTATAGATTTCCCATATTCCTATATACGCAGGTATCCAGAATACGGCCGTTTCTTTAGAAAAAAGTGCTAACAGTATTGTTACTAGTGTCAGTACTCCATATAGTCTGCTGCCCGTTATCCGGGTTCGGGAGTGCAGGTATACCGCAAGATAGGTAAACACCGATACCATTATTTCCTGCCTGTACGATATAGCCCCAACAGGAAGCCATGACAGCGGATGTACACCAAACACAATCATCACGATAAAAAATTCCAGTACAGAGAGCGGAAAAAATGCCGAAATAAACAGCGGAGCTGCCACCGCGGCTGCTATGTGCCACAGTATATTTGTGATATGAAATCCCGGCGCCCATAGTCCATACAGCGTGGCATCAATCAAATGCGCGACCGAGACAAGTGGTCTGTAAAAACTTGTTTCACCAAAGCGCTGAAGAAAGGCAGTGACGAGTCCGTTAAAGGGCACAAGAGCCCGTGCACCTTCTATATCTCCGTGATCAAGCCAGACAAATGTATTAAATATATAAGAGCTATGAACCAAAAATATGAAGATGCAAAGAAGGAGTATCCCCAGTCTTAGTTTTGATGTTTTCGTATCCGCCAGTTTCGCAAATACATGTTTCATCATACGTAGTTGATATTATACCTCGTGTTGTGGCTTATAACCACGCAGCTATCAAATCTGCCTGTTCCTGTTCTTTTCCGGTAAAGCCGTGATCGGCCTGCGGGATTATGGCATATGTACTATTCTGTTTCCCTGCAGTATGTTTTTTGAGTATCTCCACACACGCAGGTACATTTCCATAGCAGTACTCATCAACTTCTCCATACACCACCAGCATAGGTTTGGTTATCGCCGCAAACTCAGAAAATAGTTTCTTTTTTGAAAGCCCTAGGTTATGCATTGTTTCGTTGAACGGAAATATATTGTAATCGCCGTCAGGGTTAATAGTATCGTATAAAGACTGATTCGAAAATGGATAGTCTACCATTTCGCGCGAAACCATCTCCATGCCGCGTCCGTTGGCAGTTGCATTGTGACTTTCACTGAGAGCTTTATAAAATAGATCTTTTCCCAGAGCGTCATAGTATAGCCCGGTATCATCTCCTCCGCTCAACAGAATATATTTACGGATCGGGTTATCGGGTTTGTATTTGTTATACACGCATATTTTATTGGCACCTGTTGACATACCTGCAAGATAGAATGTGGTATATCCGCGGGTAAGCAGGTATGATAACGCTCCGTCAATATCGTAGATACAGTCTTTTATTAGCTCGTATGCTGTCCCGTACATAAGTCGTTCTACCACACCGTTTGTCTCGCGCTTCAGTGTTTTTATATAGTGCGCTCCCCTATTATTAAACGGAAAAAATGAAATGTTTCTTCTATTCAGAGTTTCAGCCATAATATTCATATATTTGGCGTTATAAAAAACCGAGGAACTCCCGTTTCCATGCAGATAGAGAAGAACAGATTTAGACTGGTTTTCTGCTTCATACAGTAATCCCGGAAGTTTGAGATTATCCGTACTCACAAACGAGACAAGTTGAGGATTATAGTTCATGATCATATTATAGCTAATATTGCTCATTTTTAAGATGAAGAGAGGTAGTACATACTGTTTATGTATGACTTATAATATGTTATAATTCTGTTCGTACCTTTGCAAAAGGCCCCCCGGCACTTTCCTCTATCCATCCTCTGTTCCCGCAACGGGAACGTAGTATCGGTTATTATGAAAGGAGCCACCACATGCAGATGAGGATCGTTCTGCCCCTGTTTCGTGTGTACGCCGAACCCCCGTTCGACGAAGATGATGTCCCCGATGTAGAGCTTGACGCTCTCGATCAGGCCTATGCCGACGCAGTCGGCCCTGGCCTCGAGGAGCTTATCCAGCTCACGTCTCAGGACGAAGTTCACATGTTGTGCGGGCATCTTACCCTGCAACTTGATCACGACAGCGCGGGCAAAATTCTTCTGCTCCATCTAGAACTGGAGCAGTCGATTGAGAACGCTGCGCCCAAGCAGCACAGCCTACGATTTGTGATCAACTCATCTCAGCTCGATCGGTTTCAACACGCGCTCTCAAAGCGCGCCGGAACCGCTTCGATGTCGATCTCACGGACCGCACTCAGTCTGGGTGTGTTCCGTATGGATCATCGCCGCGCGGTAACCGCAACTTGGGATCTCGAACGATCTCCGGATGTGGTGCTCACATTGCCGTTCGATTTTTCTTTCGAGGATAATGATTATGAGCGATGCGAGTTTCGCATGGAGTATCACGATCTCGTCGATGTGATCGAGATGCTTGTGCGTCGCCGCGGCCGTATGTCGCGGTAGTTTTCGGCAAGGGTATCATATCCGGCATTAGTGTAGACCATTCGCTGGTCTGCTCAGATGCCATGTATATGTCCAGTGGGGCCGGTGTTTACACCGGTCCCGCTTAACTTTATGTAAGCAGATCTTTATAGAAGGTTTCTACCACAAAATGAAAGGCGTCGCCAAATTTTTTTGGACTCTCTTTATACTGTTTTTTCAACTCTTCGGTTGAAAAGTATTCATACGCTACTGATTCATCGTTGAGCACAGGTTTTTCATCCGTATAGAGCTCATAGACTACAAAGTAATGATGTTCCTGATGGTTTCGTACTTGTCGGTTAAATATAGCTTTTCCTACCTGTTTATACGTAAAGTTCTTTAGACCTATCTCTTCCTCTGTTTCGCGTCTCAGAGCATCTTCTATTGATTCTCCTGATCCGACATGACCTCCCACAGGTGATACATACTGTCCCGGATCCTGTTTATTATCTGCCTGTTTTACCAGCATCCACTCGCCTTTTGAGGTGTGCACTTCGGCTATCACGGTGGCATGCAACAACCCCTTTTCGTGCGCCTCGCTTTTGTCGCACGCGTAGAGGACATTCATGTTTTCATCGAGTATATCTATTTTTTCCATATGTTATTTTCCGCAATGGCACCCTTCGCCGCCTACTCCTCCACAGCACTCTTCTTCACCATGGGCACATTCACCTTCGTCACCACAGCAGCTATCGTCGGACAAAATATACTCCAGTTCCTTACGAATATTCGGGTGAAATTCGTAGGCGCCTAGTTCCTCGCCGTTTACCCACTGAAACTCGAGCAGTTTTTTCTCAAGCTTAACATCTTCTGGGTTGGACACACTGCAGATAAAATGATGTCCATGAAAATATTTACCGCCACTTTCAAATACATCTTCATTTAGCCAGCCATAACTCTCTATATCCAGATTGCACTCTTCTTTTGTTTCACGTTTCAGCGCGGCAATAATATGCTCATCGGGATCGACTTTTCCTCCGGGCACTGTCCAGAGACCCCCATCTACCTTTTCCTCTTTTGATTTTTTAACAATCAGAATCCGTCCATCCTCGCGCTGTATAAACGCGGCTACTGCCAGTATTACTAAAAATTTATCCAACATAGTCATGATTTTAATAATGTATTAATGCGAGCCAGTTCCATCTTTGCGTCTCCTTCGGTTATATTCCGGTCGGTCGCCCCGAAATAAAAACGCAGCGTAAGTTTATCGTTATACCGGTCTATCAGCTCCACAGAGCGTAGCAGATACGATGTTTTGTAAGCCAGAGCTTCAAGTTCAGCATAACCTAGATTCTTGCTTTGCTGTAGTGTAAGGTCAAGTTTTATAACACTATATGCGATCGGAGGCACGTAGGTGGGAAGCAATTTTGCTTTTTCTATGAATGGTGTAAACGCGAGCTCTGCCAGATAAATATCCTTTGTAAGCTCTACCCGGTCCTTATATACCGGCTTTAGTTTTCCAAATGTTCCCAGAACTTTATTTCCTGTTACCATCTCGCCCTGCATATTATCCGCGAAGAGCGGGTTTGTGCCGTTTCTAACCGTTACATTCTCTATATGCAGTTCATCTATGAGAAGATCCAGTATCCCTTTTAGATCCCAAAAACTTGTGTTTACGCCTATTGCCAGACAAAATTCTTCTGCGGGTAGTCCTGTTTTGCGGGGAATATAGGTTTTGGCTATCTCAAAGTATTTGAGGTTTTCACGTCTGCCCTCATTTTCCTTCATTATTTTTACAAACGACGGCAGGAGAGATCGGCGAAGATACTTTATTTCTTCAGAAATTGTATTTGTGAGAAATAGATGCTCCTGATCGCTGTATCCTAGCGTATCTATGAGTTCTTTGGATATCATAGAGTAGTTCATGACCTCATGCAGTCCTACATTTTTAAGTAAATCCTTTATTTTTAGCTGATAATGGAAAAGTAGATCAAGCTCTTTTGGCTGTTTCACATAAACTGTCGGCTGGATTGTGTTGGGTAGATTGTGGTATCCGTATACACGGGCTACTTCTTCGACGATATCCTCTTTCAGAGCAATATCATTTTTTCTCCACGAAGGCACCGTAATTTCATAGTTACCCGCAAAATTTTTAACCTCAAATCCGAGGTTTTCCAGAATCATGGCAATACGGTCGTCCTCTAACTCAACGCCCATCACTTTGCGTATTTCAGCTGCCGAGATAGTAACTGTTTTGGTAGGTGAGGGATCTGGATATATATCTTGGAGCGGAGACGCCTGCCTGGCGTTTGCATGGTGCTCCAGAAGTTCGAGGCCATATACGAGCGTTGGTATTACCCGTTCTTCATCGAGGTCTTTTTCAAAATAGGTTGCGGCCATGGAGCGCTGTCCGGTTGTCATTGAGGTTCTTCGTATACGTACTTTGTCATAGGTCTGTACAAACAATACAACCCGTTTTGTGTCTTCGGTTACTGCAGAGTTTTGGCCGCCCATGATACCGCAAAGATCTATGAGATTGCCGTCACCATCTTCTATTACTATATCTGCGCCTGGTAACTCAAATTCTTTTCCGTCAAGGGTGGTTATTTTTTCACCCTGTTTGCTTTCCCGAAGTATCATCGTGGCCTTTCCAATCTTGTCATAATCAAACATGTGTGTCGGCTGCCCTAGTGAAAGCATGAGATAGTTGGATATATCAACCACATTGTTAATAGATCGCACGTCACATTGTTCCAGTCGTTTTTTCATAAACTCCGGCGATGGTCCGACTGTTACATTATCCAGAATGACAGTAGTAAACCGTGAAACAAGATGTTGGTTCTCTATTTTCACATGAAGTGGAAGTTCGGCGCCCAGTTCACGGGTTACAAAATTAAGACGGTATTTATCAAGAGGATTTAGCATTATCTTCGCGCTTTTTCCAAACTGAGGTAGTATGGCCAGTGCTTCCTGCGCTATGCCATAGACCGAGGCCATATCTACTCTGTTTGAAGTTATCTCTATATCAAGGACATAGTCATCGCCTACTTTTTCAACGGTCTCCACAGAAGGTCCGCAGAGTGACAGATATTTTTGCAGCTCATATGCGCTGGCATCGGTAGCCAGATAATCGAGTAACCATTTGTATGTTATTTTTATATTCATAGTTAAAACTGTTCCAGAAATCGTATATCACCACTATAGAGCACTCGCATATCATCCAGTTTCAACCCCTCTTTCATCATCATAATGCGCTCCAGGCCAAACGCAAACGCCCAACCACTATACTCGTCGGGGTTTATACCCCCTTCTTTGAGTACATTGGGATGTACCATTCCTGCTCCTGCAAGCTCCAGCCATCCCTGTTTACATACCTTGCATTTTGCACCATCGATCTCTCCGCTGCCGCCGCAGACATCGCAGGTTATATCTACCTCAAATGAGGGCTCAGTAAACTGAAAGTGATGAGGTCTCAGACGTGTTTCACGGTGTTCACCGAAAAATTCTTTTACAAAATAATCTATGGTGCCTTTGAGGTTGGTTATGTTAATGCCGCGATCCACGCAGAGCGATTCGAACTGGTGGAACATGGGCACATGTTTAGTACTCCAGTTTGGCCGGTAGCATTTGCCAATGCTTATCATTCGTATAGGAGGTTGTTTTACCCGCATCATTTCACGTACTTGTCCGGATGATGTATGGGGTGACATTATCATTTTACCGTAGTTGGGGTCGGGTGCTCCGTTTACAAAGAAGGTTTCAAAATCATCACGGCCGGGATGGTTTTTTGGCATATTCAGCGAATCGAAGGCGAAGTATTCCCACTCCACTTCCGGGTAGGTTACCCGTATAAAGCCCAGACGGCTGAAGATGCGGGTTATTTCTTCTACGGCGTAGGTAACCAGATGAAGACTACCTCGTGGATACGCAGTACCGGGGAGTGTTATGTCGACGGTGTGTTCAGACTCATCTCTGGCCATGATCGCCGATTTTTTTTCCTGAAGAGCTATCTCTATATGTTTTTTTGCTTCGTTCATGCGTTTTCCAAATTCTTTCTTTTCATCGGGAGCAAGGTCTTTAAGCTTCTGCATATGATCATTCACTACACCTTGTCGTCCAAGATAGGCTATGGTAAGTTGTTCAAGATCGTGTAGTGATTGAATGCCGTGAAGGCGGTCACGAAATGTAGTAAGAAGATTCTCTATGTCCTTCATATATATATTGAACCAGAGAGGGGGTGCGGATGCAAGATGAGATAAGCTTATTTCACCTTGGCAACGATTTTTTCAAAAACACTAGGAAATTCCGCAGCTACTTGTGATAACACCTTTCTGTCCAGTTCAATATTGTTTTTCTTCAGAAGAGGGATAAATGTGCTATATGTCATGCCGATTTTTCGAAGAGCGGCATTCATTCTTACTATCCACAGACTCCGAAAATCGCGTTTTCGTCTCTTTCTTCCCAGGAAGGAGTATTCGGCAGCATGGAGTACGGCTTCTTTTGCTTTCTTTATCTGTTTACTGCGTGACATCCAGTATCCGGATGCCAGTTTAAGCGTCTTTTTATGCTTGCGTCTTGTTGTCATTCCGCCTTTAACACGTACCATAGAAATTAAGAGTTGAAATTAAAATTTACAAATGTATTATAACACACCCAGCATTCTTTTGATCTTCTTTTCAACAGTGCCTATTACTAGCTTCATTTTTTTCAGACTTCGTACCTGTCTTTTGCTTTTTGAAGCGCGTAAATGGCGCAGATGGTGAGATCTGTGTAATAGTTTGCCGTTCTTAGTTACTTTGAACCGTTTTGCGGCTCCTTTATTGGTTCTTTGTTTCCTCATAGGTGTAATAATAATACCTTAAAAAACGTATTATAACATGTTTATCGCTTTCGTGCTAGTACTGCGCGTACTACCCGGCCTTCCTGGCGGGGTTCTTTGGAAACTGTCGTGTCTCCAAGCGCCGCAATGAACTTTTTCATAAGCTCAAAGGCCATATCTCTTTTACCCATTTCACGGCCCTTAAGCGTAAGGTTCAGTCTCAGTTGGCTTCCTCCATCGAGAAATTCTTTTGCTTTTGACTCTAGTCGCTCGAGATCTCCCTGAGCGATAAATAGAGACAGTTTAATATCTTTTACAATGCTTTTTTTAATGCCTTTTTTGGCTTCTTTCAGCTTCTTTTCTTCCTGATACAGGAATTTTTTGAAGTCTGTTATCTTGGCTACGGGCGGAACCGCCTTGGGGGCGATCAGTACCAGATCCAGTTCTTTTTCTCTAGCTATGCGTAACGCCTCTTCTTTTGTCAACAGTCCAACCTGATTTCCCTCGGCATCTATTACACGAAGGGATGGTTCCTGTATATTATAGTTGAGCGCATAATATTTTCTGTGTTGTTGTGGTCTACGAATCGTATTTCTCAATCTTATTGGTTAAGTTACTGATAAATGCATCAAGATTCAATATGCCAAGATCTTTCCCGTCTCTGCTTCGCACCGTTACTTCGATTGACTTTGCTGAGTTGGCTTTTTTAGTTTCATCAAATCGGGAAGATTCGACTTCTTTATCCCCTATTATAACCATATAGGGAATTTTTTGCAACGTGGACTGGCGTATTTTATAGGATACCGATTTCTGATCAGTATTTATTTCTGAACGTATGCCATGCTTTATCAGCAGATCCTGCACCACTTCAGCAAGAGCCAGATGCTTTTCGGAGATGGGTATTACAGCCGTCTGCACCGGGGCTAACCATGTGGGGAACGCGCCGCCGTAGTGCTCTATAAGAATCGAAGAAAAACGTTCTATAGAGCCCATTATGGCCGCGTGAATCATAACGATACGTTCCTTTTCACCTTTTTCATTGGTGCATGAAAGATCAAACCGTTCAGGCATGTTAATATCAAGTTGTATTGTCGCGACCTGCCATTCGCGTCCGATCGAATCATCGGCCATAAAATCTATTTTTGGTCCGTAAAAAGCAGCTTCACCGACAGCTTCATAGTATTCTGCTCCGCGTTCGTTGGCTATTGTTCGTATTGCTTCTTCAGCTTCATTCCACATTTCTTCTGTGCCAAGATACGCTTTCATATTCTTAGGGTCGTGGAGTGATAGCCGCACTTTCAGTTTAAATCCAAACGTTGAATAAAATATGTTTACTATATCCCAGATTCTCGAGTATTCTTCTTTTATCTGATTTTTGCGGCAAAATACATGAGCGTCGTCCTGCGTAAATGCGCGCACGCGTGATAATCCGGAAAGTTCTCCTGTCTGTTCGTCGCGGTAGCAGGTTGTTGTTTCTGTATATCGCTGAGGCATCTCTTTATAACTTCTCGGTACCGCCGCGAATATCTGCGTGTGATGAGGACAGTTCATGGGTTTCATCGCGAACAAATGCCCTTCACGTGATTTAATTTTAAATAGTTCATTTTCAAACTTTGTCCAGTGACCACTCGTTTCGTAGAGATCTTTTTTGGTGATATGAGGTATGGTTACTTTCATATACCCACGCTCTTTACGCAGCTTCCAGACAAAATCATCAAGGAGATTGCGCATTATGGTACCTTTTGGCGTCCATAACGGCAGACCGGGCCCGACGAGATCAGAAAATATAAAGAGGCCGAGTTCTTTCCCAAGTTTTTTGTGATCACGTTTTTTTGCTTCCTCAAGCTGCCACAGATATTTTTCTAGCTCTTCTTTGGTAGCAAATGCAGTTCCGTATATTCGTGTCAGCATTGTGTTTTTTTCATCTCCTCGCCAGTACGCACCGGCGATGGTTAAGAGTTTAAAATGTTTCAGAGCATTTCGTGGATCATCGGTATGTCCTCCGCGGCAGAGGTCTATATACTCACCCGACTGGTAGACAGTTATTTTTTCACCCTTTTCCGCAAGCTCATGGATAAGCTCCTGTTTATAAGGATTGTCTTTGAACAAGTTTAACGCTTCTTCTTTTGTCACTTCTTTCCGTTCAAATGCGTCCCATTTTTTCATGAGTTCTCTCATTTTCTGATCTATTCTCCCCAGATCTTTGTCAGAAATGGGTTCTGCAAACTCAAAATCATAGTAAAAGCCATTGTGTATGGCAGGGCCGATTGTTTGCTTTGTGTCAGGCCAGAGTTTTAGTACTGCTGCGGCTAGTAAATGAGCGCATGAGTGTCGTAAGTGATCAAGGTGTTCTTGGTTCATATGTAATTTATTTTACAAAATTATAAATATAGTGTACAGGGCGCTGCACCCCACTTCGCCGCTTGTGTTCATGGCTTCGTTAGGGGTTGTTTTTAAATGCCAAGGGCATTTAAAAACAAAAACCCTCCATTTCGGAGGGGTGTTTGAGCCATACTACAAACCCCTCCGTCAAGAGGTGGTGGTAGTTGTTATCTGATTATACAAAGCGTTCATGTTACCTATAGTTTAATCCATATACAGATTTAAGTCAATGTATAATAGCAGTATGAATTATCTTCCTATTTCCTGGAATCGGCTGCAAGGTGATATGGCCAAACTTGCCGACGCTATTATTGCAGGTGGAGTAAAGTATGATAGTATTGTGGCTATCGCCCGGGGCGGTCTTACGGTCGCGCACATGCTCTCCGATTTTTTATCTCTCCCTGTTATGACCCTTACCATTTCAAGCTACATGGATACACGGCAGCAGCATACTCCCCGAGTTATCTACGATGTTGGCGCGTCTCTCTATGGTAAGCATATTCTTATGGTAGATGATATTTCTGATACAGGTGATACCCTCGCACTAGCAACTAATTATGCTCATAATCGTGACTGCGCTCTTATCCATACAGCAGCCCCTTACATAAAGTCGCATACTCATCATATTCCGGATTACTATGTTGATACCATCGATGATTGGGTTATATATCCGTATGAATTAAAAGAAACGATTGAGTCACTCACGCGTATCTGGACAGTCGAAGGGCTAAAGCGTCAGGACTGTGTGCGCAAACTTGGGGAGCTCAACTTTTCCGCAGATGATATAAAAAAATACATGCTTCGTTAAACTTCGTAAAAGCAGTTGCTTAGATGTTCATTTATTATTATATTTGTAGTACTATCTTGATCGAAAACTTACTATTAGTTAACATAAACTATCTCTATGGGAACAGTAAATATACATACCTGTATTATCAGTCATCTCAAAGATATCTATGATTCAGAGATACAGCTTATCGATGCACTGAGCACTATGACAGAACACACCACGTCAGGTAGCGTAAAAGTATTATTGCAGAAAATTATAGGGCAGACTGAACTATGCGTTGAGCGGCTTGACGCGGAGGGAGAAAAGCTTGCACTGGAACACGACTGGGTTCCGTCACAGGGATTTGTCGGACAAATACAACAAAATAACGCTCAGCTCAATCTAGTTGACGAGCCGCTTCTCCACGATCTGGAAGCGCTCATTGCTCTTAAAACATTGGTAGCTATGACAATGGACAAGTATGAAAGTTTTATCCACTATCTCACTATGGAAAGTAATCCTTCATTGGCTGTTTTGTCGGGTCAGAGGGCCGCCGAGCTTCGGCAAGATCATCCGGTTATTATTGCCCGTATGCAAGAGCTTTCCGCCGCCATTGCGTAATATTACTTTCTTTTGAGTACAGGTAGTCCGGTTTTCTTGGATTCAACTACCATATACTCTGACGGAACTGCTTCAAGCGAACCTTCTCCCGGTTTTTTAGCGAAGAAATATATTGTCTGTTCTTTTCCGCTTCCGCGTAAGGTTACCTTACGACTATGCAGATAGTAATCTGTGCCGCGGGTATTAGTATGTTTAAATGCCATATGAGTCACCTCCTTTTATGTCAATTATTAACGGCTATAGTACTGGGTATTGGGGTTCCAGAAAGGGATCAGATACCGCGAAGACCGCCCTGGTATTGAAGAGAGGTTCAGCAGTGGTTTCGGTTATATGCTCTACATTGCGTGTGTGTGGTGAGTGCGCTATTGGCATATGAAACGCGCGGTCTTCTATATACTTGGAAAATAATAGACCTCCCATAACGCCAATGCCTGATACGATCAACGCTACGGTCACTATAAAAAGAGTTTGTTTTGTGTTCTCTATTGTTTGAGTTAACATAGGTGGAGTATCAGATTTATAACATGACAAAAGTAATCATATTAGATGGGGTTAAGAAAACAATAATAGTCCTGTAAGAGTTGAGTAATAATAGAGGATGAATCTATCTGGAGAGTATTAGGGAGTGCTTATGATTCCGTAGTTATTATAGGTTCCTGCGGGGGTGATAGGAATATTTGATTGGTTATTTAGCTTATAGTTGTTGGTTTTCACGCTGCCGGTGAGAATTGGCCGCAGAGCAAGTACTGAAACGGTCCCAAGGAATATAAGGAGCAAAAGAAGAAGAAAGAGGAAATCATGGAGTGAACCTTTCATATCTCTTTCAGTATATCATATTAGTCGATAGTCTATAGACGATAGACTATAGTCTACTGTCCATTGTCTATCGACCATCGTCTATTTGTGCGCACGCCTGGACTCGAACCAGGGGCCTTTGCAATGTCAATGCAACGCTCTAACCAACTGAGCTACGCGCGCTGAGTCAGACACTATTATATCAAAGATGCGGAGGTTGTCTGTGTGTATTTAGGGTAGTGTGGGCCGGGGGGTACAATGCTGTACCCCCCGGTCCAAACCTGCGGATTGTTACTGGCTACTCTTTCTACCCTTGCGGGCGTGTGAGGCTGGATATGCGAATCCACCTGCGATTGTCATCGCCGCCGATCACCACATGGGGATGTCGGCTAACGAGTTCTCGGCAGAGCGCCACTTCATCGTCAGTGATGACGATGATAAGGAGTCCCCCGCTGAGGGTGGTGATGCGTATCGGCCGTCCTAAGAAAGGTTCGATCAGGGTTTTTGCCTGATCGCGCGTGAACGTTGGATCATAGTAGGCCATGAGTTCGGGCTTTTCGCCATATATCCACTCGCCTTCGATGCGGCGAGCGTCAACTGGCGCGAGGTAGACGCCGGCATTGGATTGGATGATTGTGCCTTCCAATCCAATAAGCCGTTCGATAACCTCGATGGTCAGCGGGCCCTCCTGCCAATACCGGTGAGCATGAGGCAATGCCTCAATAGTCACCGTCTCCGTCGGATCTCTAAAATCCAGCTGATCAAACGGAGCATTCGGAACTCGACAAACGAGTCGAATATCGGCGCCCGCACGGTCGGCTGAGGTGACCTCAACGAACTGGCCGTTGTGCCACAGGCGGTCGCCCGCGCAGACTTGGCTTACCGGAACTTCGCGTTCCGGGTGGAAGAGTGGAAGTGTCATGGGTTACCTTCTTTCTGCCTTTGTAGGCACTAGAGGTGGTTGTTCAATCCCGTTAGTCGGGGTGACTACGAGATGTCATAGCTAAATACGTTCATGCGCTTGCGCGCTGAACGTATCTCCACATAAAGAGGTGGTGAGGAAAGACGAGCAATTCGCCTATCTTCATAACCCCTTTATGTGTAAATCCGCAGGTTGTCAAAGATCTATATACAAGGTAAAGCAGCAATTGCTCTAATATGTATATATAGAATATGTAATTATATCACTGCGCCGGGTATTATTCTATAGGCTATAAAAGAAGAGTAGGAACCTGAGAGAGCGTGCGCTCCCTCAGGTCCGAGGTATATACGTTCCTTCTTCACGTAAGAACATATGAGGTCATTTTTCCCGACAGAGTGGTACTCTACTGTTGAGAAGTGCCTCTATATGATCTTTTATTGGTGAAACAATCTCCACCAGTAGGGCAAGCTGCCTTCTGTCCCCTGTCAGGGGGATAGACTCGAAGGGATGGGTAAATGCATCCATCACCGCTTGCAGGTGTCGGCCAAATTCTGGTTGGGACCATGTACTGGGCCCAGGTGTAAGGCATCGTGTCTCGACCAGGTAGTAGCAACGATTAGGTTCTTCTAATACATAGCTAAGATCAAGATACCATAGTCTTTGGCCTTTCTCATGGTAGTGTACGTGCAAGAGATAATCGTCGTCAAAGTACGCGATTATCTCTGTTACGTGGGTCGATGCCCATGCGAATTTCATGGTAAGCTGCGTGAGCTTCACGTGGTTCTCCTTTCGGTATGTTCGGCGCGGGGTCTATTGCAAAGGTACGAGGGGAAACGTATAGAGGTGAAATCACATTATATCATTCCAATCACAATCATTTTATAGGTGATTTGATATAATTAGACCGCCCTAACACATCCACCTCTAGTAGACACCCCGAGTTACTATGAAAGGAGATCGCCATGACTTGGATTGACTGGACCGTGCTCATTGGCATAGTTGCGCTGATTGCGACCGTTGTTCTTCTTAGACAAAAAGCACTAAGAAAGAGCAACACTACCAGTCAGCAAGCTACACACTCAGAACCCGCTCAAATCTATGTAGCCGACCGCTACGCGCCGGCACACATTCCTGCTGAAGGAGATCCCTGCAGCACTGAAGGCTGTGATGGCAAACTGGAGCTAGCTACCAATCTGATGCGGATTCACAGTAATGGCTTCGACAGCTACGGCGAAGCGCTGTGGTGTCCCAAATGTCAGGAACAACCTGTGTTTGGGAGCTGAGTAGAGATCTACCTCTGGGGCTAGTCCCCAGAGGTAGATTATATTTTCAGATTAATTTCTTATTGGTCGTTCACCCAAATCTTGGGTAAAGCGGAGAAGATATCCGTCAGGGTCTTGTACGAGAAACTGTCTATTGCCCGACTCTTTATTATTGGTTCGATACCATTTTTCTTCCATTTCGAGAAACAAGGGAATCTGATGTACTTTAAGGTTCTTATATAGCGCATCTACATTATCTACTTCAATCTGTAAGTTCATACCACGGCCCAATGGATACTCGATTTCCGCAGTAGTCCAGTCGCGTCCTACGCCAATGGTGTCTATCATTATCTGCGCTTCTCCCAGTTCAAGAAACGCGAATCCTTCTTCTTCGCGCTGATATGCCACCGAGAAACCCAGAATATGGGTATAAAATTCACGGCTTCTGTAAAAATCCGTAACACTTAGTTCGGGGACAAGTTTATTTGAAATATGATTCATGAAAGATATTATAGCAGTCAAAATAATATGTAAATTACTGTTTTCGCCCTAAACGTATGCAACTTAGCTATCTCAAGATGGCAAAGATACTATTGAGGATGGCTAATGGGCATGATACAATTATTGATCTAAGGAGTCATAGCTCAATTGGTTAGAGCGCTGCCCTGTCACGGCAGAGGTTGGGGGTTCAAGTCCCCTTGGCTCCGCACAATGAATCTTATCTTCATATATGGTGTGCCCGCTGCAGGTAAACTAACCGTTGCCAATGAATTGGCCGCCCTTACTGGTTATAAAGTATTTCATAATCACGCGGCTACAGATTTTGTAATGTCACTCTTCCCCTGGGATCATCCGGAACGGCGTAGACTTACAACTAAGTTTAGACTCGAGATGATAGAAGCTGCTGCTAAGGAAGGAATTAATGTTATTTTCACATATGGCGCGGTAGGAGCACAGTTTAATGAGTTTGTATCAAAGGTGGTAGAAGCAGTTGAAAACTATAAAGGAACAGTATGTTTTGTTAAGCTTATGTGTAGTAAAGAAGAACTCTTAAAGCGAGTCACAGCAAACTCAAGAAAGCAGCATAATAAAATTATTACAGCGAAAGAAATAGAAGATAAATTGCAGGAAATCGATTATTCGCAGGAATTTCCACAGAAACCTAGTCTCGTTATAGATAATACACAACTTTCGCCACAAGAGACTGCAAAAAGAATTGTCACTCACTACCTGGGTAATTATACTAACTCCCGGTGTTAGTAAGGTCGTCTTGCTCTTTGTCCATAGGTCTATATAATCCATATCCGCCATTTTGCTCGAATGATCGATTTGCAGGTTCACCCAGTTTCCAGCCTTGTTTAAATAAGGGAGGGAATTCGGCTCTTGCTTCTTCGGGCGCTTCTTCATCATAAATAGTATCCCCTTCCCATGTATATCCTTTTTCTTCACAGTTTTCAGGATTTAGTTTTCTTATATAAATTTCGTCAAATTTAGGGTTTATCATATAAACAAATAGTATACTTCATCTATGACCACTACCATCCGACGCGCAACTGTTTGCTTCATCAAAACTCAGGATAAAATTCTTCTTGCTCTTATTGAATATGGTCCCGACAAACGCATATGGAACGGTATCGGCGGTTGGGCGGAAATTGGTGAATCGGTTGAAGAGGGTGTTGTAAGAGAAGTCTCTGAGGAAACTTATATTATTCTTGATAAAAATAGTTTAACAAAAGTAGTCGAAGATTATGGTGAGATACACCTTAATGTTTTCATAGCGACAGCATGGACAGGAGAGATAAAAATAAAAGAGCCTTCATTAAAAGAGCTTAAGTGGTTTGCACCTGACCAGATCCCCTATTCACAGATGTTTCCCGGTGTTGAGACCTGGTTACCAAAAGTACTAGACGGGAAATTATTAAAGTATATGAATGGGCAGTTAGTCGAGGTAGGAAAATTTTAGGCGACACTCCCTACGAGCTTTCCCTCTTTATATTCCTCTACAGACACATCAACTATCTCCCCCACTTTATCCCCTCCTACCTTTATTATCGCCGCCATCTGATTGCTTAGAAGCGCGTGTTGATAGCCATCCTCTCCTTTTTCTAGTATAAGCGCGCTGAAGCGGTTACCCACATGAGACTCAAGAAAGGTATTATATTTGCGCTTGTTCAGCTCGGCAAGAGCCTTGGCTCGTTTTAGTTTAGCGTCTGGAGTTGGTTCCATAAGCCGTTTGGCCATGTGGAATGCTGCCGTATGCTGGCGTTTGGAGAAGCGGAATATATGGAATTTGCTTATGGGTGCTCGGGAAAGGAAATCATAGGTATCCTCAAAATCTTTGTCAGTTTCTTCAAGGTAGCCTACGATTATGTCCGTGCCTATAAATGTAAACGGTTCCATCGCATTCAGGCGGTCGAGTTTTTGTAAGAACTCCTCGCGGGTATATCCGCGCTTCATAAGAGTTAAGATTTTGTTGCAGCCGGATTGGAGCGGTATATGGAAGAAGTTTACTAGTCTCCGGGCAGGTATAAGTTTGGCGTATGCTTCAAAGAATTCGTCGCGGAAGCTCCATGGGTGTATCGAGCCAAAGCTTATGCGTGGCACGGTGGTTTGCTCGACTACCTGTGTGAGCAGATTTACAAACGATTCTTTGGAATCGTAGCCAAAGGCTTCCGTATTTATGGCTGTGAGGATGACCTCTTTGGTAGATGGGTCAGCTTCGTTTATGTGCTGTATTATGGCCTCGGTTGAGCGTGATTTGGGTAGGCCTCGAAGATAAGGCACTATGCAAAAACTGCAGAAACGGTTACAGCCGTCCTGAATCTTTATTATTATTCTCCCTGACTTGGTATATTTGTCGGGCACAACGACAGGCTGAGATGTGTGTTGTTGAGGCTCCTGGGTATCAACCTGCTTGGTTATAAGTTCGGCTATATATTCTTTGTTCTGATTATCTACCAGGTAATCAATCTCTGGCACGTCTACTCCCCGCTTGAGCCAGTTAGTGGCGGCACAGCCTGTAACCACTATCTTTATATCCGGATAGCTGCGGCGGATCTGGTATACCAGTTGTCGAGCCTCACGCTCGGCTTTGTGCGTAACGGCGCACGAATTGATTATATAAATATCAGGGTTCTGGGGGTCAAAACGGTAGCCCAGGCTGCTTAATTGTTTGTCTAGCGCCTCTTTTTCTGCCTGATTTACCCGGCATCCAAAACTATGACTGTAAAATGTTTTCTGCATAACGGCTATGTATCTGGATAAGGTTAAAAACTATCCTATATGAAATTACAATAAATTATGTGAACAATATAGGTATTATAGCCAAAAGAGCCTCAAAATTCACTGGAATATGTATATACTCTATATAATGTATATATATAATACATAACAGGCCTTTTGCTTGACAAACCTATAATTATCTGCTATACTTCGTATTGGATGCTAGGGTTGTTCTCAGCGATTGAGAAAAGCTCTAGCATTTTTTTATGAGAAAAACCATTTTTGCTTTTCTCGTACTAATAACCTTCCTAGTCCTGGCCAACCCTCCGGCGCACGCATACGAGGGCGACCATTCAGCTGTCCTTGTTTCTTCACCCATTGTATCCACAGCCGCGGCTCAATTGCAAGACGCAGGCTATCACCGTAAAAAGGCAGCCATCAAAAAGGTACTTGAGTCCTACAACTCACCTATGGTAGGCTCAGTCGATGCCTTTATGGATGCCTGTATTAAGTATGATCTTGATTGTTATCTCCTGCCCTCTATAGCCGGGCTTGAATCTACCTTTGGCCAGTTTACATGGCCTGGTTCGAACAACCCCTTCGGTTGGGGCCGTGGTCTTATTACCTTCAAAGACTGGAATGAATCTATAGATACAGTAGGTCAGGGTCTGCGTGAAAACTATATTAACAAAGGTGCTACAACTATTGCAGAAATAGGCTCAATTTACTGTGAAGGCAATACCTGGGCTGGCCGCGTGCGTACCATAAGATCTATGTTTGAAGCTGAAGAAGCCAAAAACCAATTGTTTTTTTCGGCTGATAGTGTAAAATTATAATTCATGATCACGCACAAACTCGAAAAACTGCCCAAAAATACCCACGAGATCACCGTATCCATTCCTTGGGAGGAAGTACAAAAGGATTACGCTCTCGCATTTGACCATCTTCACACAGAACTGGCCATCGAAGGTTACCGCAAAGGTAAAGTGCCAAAATCTCTCGCCGAGAAGCATCTCAAGAAGGAAGACATCTACAATCAGCTGGTTAAGACCATGCTGCCACGTATCTACGAAGAAATTGTAAAAAAAGAAGGCCTTAAGCCTATTGTATCCCCAAAAGTTGACCTCGTCAGTGCCAAAGAAAACGAAGACTGGGAAGTAAAGATAAAGCTAGCCGAAAAACCTGAGGTAGACCTGGGTGACTACAAGACCTATATTAAAGATGCCAAGAATGCCGCTAAAACGCCCGATATATGGGTTCCCGGCAAAGAAGGTGAGGAAAAGCCCAAGGAAGAAGAAAAAGGCCATAAACAGCTTAATGCGGTGCTTGAAGCCCTTATCAAAAACACTAAATGTGAAATATCCGATATTATTATCGAAGATGAGCTCGAAACCCGTCTCACCAGGCTTCTTGATGATATACAGAGACTGGGTCTTACTGTTGACGCATACCTCAAGTCAAAGAACCTTACTATAGATGATATGCGTGCTCAGATAGCCAAAGAAATCGAAGACACATACAAAATAGAGTTCATTCTCATGGAAGTTGCCGAAAAAGAGAAAATAAACGTAGAAAAAGAAGATCTGGACAAGCTATTTGGTTCGATCCAGGAAGTCAAGGACCGCCAGGCTGCTGAGCAGAATGCGTATTTCTACGCATCCATCCTGCGTAAGCAGAAAACACTGGATTTCCTGACAAATCTGTAAGTCGTATCTTGACTTACACTATTACCTATAGTAAACTAGCATCATGTCTGATAGCGGCAATTCAGCACAAAAACCTTCCTTTAAATACAAAAATTCGCTGGAGGCGTTTGGCGATCTCGGTTCTTCAGTTGCCAAAGATACAGCATCAAGCATACGAGATATAGGTTTGGGCATGTTTGATCAGCTTATGGGCAATATGCCAGAGCGCAAACCCAATACTCCCGAACGTCCCCGTAACAACCAGGTTGAACATCAAGGTCCCCGCAGAATAGAAAAATTCAATGTATTTAATATTAAAAAAGAAGAGGAAAGCCGAGAGATCCAGAATCTTAAAAAAGAGATTCAGCAGGAAATCAAACTCATGAAGCAGATGGAGTCAATGGTGCAGCAGGACATAAAAGATATCGAAAAACTTACCTTTGAATCTACCCCAGAAGAAGCTACTATTTACCATGTTCGTTTTATGGAGATAATGATCTCCATGCTTAGAGCAATGCGCGTAAAGGTGAGCGAGTCACATAACTGGTTGCGAGCTCTCGTAAACAAGAAAAATCGACGTGGATTTGGTTCTCAGAAGGCAAATATGGAACCCCTCGTAAATAGTCCTCAGCCGTAATACTGCTTATCATAGAAAGCGAAACGAAGATACTATCTGCAGAAACTCCTGTTCCACGATTGCGCCTTTCTTGTTATCAGCCGCAACATAGGCGCCGATCATATATGTATGGTTATTCTGTTCTACATAATACCGGTACTCCTTCATACCTTTTGGAAACTCCCACGGACTATTGTTTACATATGCGTTAGCGGAAACGCCGCTTATTGTTCTGTTGGTGAGCCGGGTATAACTAAAGGCTTTCATTATTTCCGTTGAAGCAGCATCTTCACGTAGCGACTTTGTCTCCCCCACTTTCATATTCAGGAGTGTAGTGGTCTCTTTGGTATTGTAGTTATATATCTGTCCGCCTTCGCTTACAAAGCCGTGAGGAATAACACTAATAAATATGCTGCTTGTTGTTACCGCGTCAGGGTTTTCGGTTTTCCTGTTCATTGTAATGCTGTTCATACCGTTATTGGCTATGTCCATGGTATCGGGATATATAACAGAGTATGAGAATTCCTGATTACGATATGTTTTCCAGTCGCTGGGAACCACAGGTGGTGGCAAACCAGTATTGGTATCGTGAGGTTTTGCAGGAGCAGATGAGATTATCTCCTTGAGTGTATATATACTCGCCTTGTTTTGTGTACTAATATAATAAAGCCCTCCCCCGACAACAAGTACAAATAATACCGCACCGGTTATTACGGGGAGATGGTTATGATGTGTCGTTTGTACAGGAGGATTATGAGCAGATTTTTCCATGTATTCAGTCTACCAAATATTTTTGTTGCATGCATGTATTGAAATATAATGATACTGTCATAATGCTATAAATCGACACAGTCTGTTATAATAATATGTACTATATAGTAAATCCGCGCGTATTCTTTTTTGGTTGCTTTTTGTTTTTTCTGTCGTGCATACTGTCCGTGATATTATGCAGATATACGGCATTCACACTGTTCTCTCCGACTCATTTGTAACTCACGATATGTGGTGTAGTCCATACTGCGATTATGTGGCGTTTCCTGTAGAGTTACTTAGTATCATCGTGTCTATATTTGTATTGCGACGAAATAACGTAGGTCTCCTCGGCAGGGCTGTTCTTTTTATGCAGGTATTCTGGCCAGTCGCGCTTCTGGCAGCATAAACATTGTTACTCCAGCGCTTCGAGGAAGGTATTTACTCCATGCGCCCAACTGCCGTTTGATGAAGGGGTGTATTTGGCCATTATGGCGCTTGCCGTAACTAGTCCGTGATCTATGTAGTTTTTCTTTAGGCCTTTTGCCACTGTTTCGATTGCTTCTTCATATGAAGTAAACCGGGTAACGGTGCTGCCATATATTCCCCAACCCCAGCAGTTATATGAGTCGTTTGGTATTACACGGCATACGCCGGATTCCTGCATTGCTATAGCGGGAAGTAAGCGGTAATCGAGTTTGTACCGGTCGGATATTTCGACAATAAATTCGGCTTTGTCATACAATGGAGAGTTGTGTTTGCGGAAGAAACTTTTGAGGTTTGCAGCACGTCCGTCGGCTACGTTAACCTGTGCTTCATACGCGCCCATAACAAGGGGCGCCGATGTAAGCGTGTATTTCTGCTTGTCTTCGGCAGGCTGGGAAATCTCTTCAAGAATGTGTTCTGTGTAGGCAATCTTCTGCGACTTATGGATGAGTTTTACCGCTACCCAGAAGTTCATGCCTACGAGGGCGAAAAAAGAGACAAAGATAACAATCTTCCTCATATATACACTATAAAATGTTAGGTGTGTAAAGTCAACCTTTTGGCTTCAACCGGTAGTAGTAAGTGGGAAAGGGTTTTGCAACAATGGTATCGACAAGATACTGGTCCCAACCATCAATCCTGAACCCGTGAGAAATTATAAGAGCGCCTTTTTTGGTTTCTTTCAACAATTTGTTCTGTAAGTTTACCAGAAATTTTGGTAGTAAAAACAGATATACAACATCGGCGTTACTTATATCTGATTTATAAATATTCTGTACATGAAAGGTGGTATTTCGTATTTTTTTGAGTTTAGTTTTAAGCCGCGATAACCATATGAGCGAAGGGTTTATGTCTATACCGATGGCCTCTACATTGTAGTGAGTCGCTGCCATGCGTACAATACGCCCATCACCACAGCCAAGATCTATAAACAGGTCTCCTTTTTTTAGCTTTGCCCTATCGAGAATATCCTTCAGCACCTTGTTTTTTGTCGGCACATAGGGCGATCCCATAAGGCTCGAATAAATGAGCGAAAATATGTAGAAACAAGCGAAGATAGAAAACACCAATTCCCCAAGGATTACTGTTATATAAACAATCGTATAGAGCATAAGAAGTATAGTATAATATATTCCAAAGAATTTCTATCGCATGTGGTCTGTAGGGAGCAAGCCTCTGTAGCTTAATGGATAAAGCACTGGTCTTCGGAACCAGTAATGGGGGTTCGATTCCCTCCAGAGGCACTAGAGTAGACAATAGTCTATCGTCTATTAGGACTTGTAGCTCAATTGGTAGAGCAGCTCCCTCTTAAGGAGTTGGTTGTGGGTTCGAGTCCCACCAAGTTCACTTAGTTACTGGTTAACAAAATCACTGTGTATAGATACAGTGTAAATAGAAGAAGTTTGTTTTGATTGCGCCTCACGTAACCTGCATAAGTTTACATTATATTTAGCCTGAAAGTTATCTTCGCAGATCTCCTTCATGTTTTTTTCACTATAAAATTTCACCAGTATTTCTAAAGGATACGCGGGGTTTTTTAGGCTGTTGTTAAAGAGCTCGGCTGGCATATATCCAAGTGCATTCATCCGGCTGCATTCTTCAGGATTTGTATCTGAATACTTAAGCCCCCAGTGTGAGTTTAATAAATATTGCTTTACCGCCGTATACTCTGTGCAAGGCTCATTGTTTGTAATAAAGTATTTAGCATATCTTACGTTGCACCGCAAACTTCCTACTTTGTGGTCATAACTGCACTCCGGACTCTGTTCTTCTTCACGAAATTGGGAAAATTCATTGGGCAAATCAATCGAGTCGAACTCAGACTTCGCAAGTTCATTGACCGATCGGGCAGTATATGTGTAACGAAGATTTGTAATTGCGAAAAAACCAACGACACTAATTGTGGGAACAAGGATTGATATGAGTAATATACGTTTGATGTTCAAGGTACATTAACTATATCAAAAAATGAGGATTATACTCCATTGCACATACTGAGCTAAATTATTAAAATAGTCATTAATGTCACTTACGAAAGAAGATTTACAAGCAATGAAAGATGCTTTCAAACCAGAATTTAATGCAATCCACAAGACCATTGAAGATGTTGCAGCTGAGCTTATAAAATTTGTGGGTGATCTCCACGACGATCGCGAAAAACGAATAAGTTATGTTGAACAAGCAGGACGATAAATTCTTATTTCAACAGGCTATGTATTGCTGTGACTAGATCGTCTATATACTTCTCTATTTCATCAATATTCTCAGGAATAATCACTTTTGCCGCGGCACCTTCGCACATAAGCTCTACCGCGTGCTCGTTATCTGTAATTACAATTACGGGCTTTCCGCTTTTGTACGCATAGCCGATTTCAAAGCCCCAGTTAGCGGTCTGTGTTTTGGTCCCGATAGCTACCAATATCTGCGCGTTATCAACACCTTTCACATCCTGCAAAAATGTTTCTTTACGGTTTCCTAGTTGTTCCGCGTCACGTTGAGGAAGAAATAATGTCAGCCCTTTTTTCTCGAGTGCTTCAGCGAGCCTCAAATTATACGCTTTATTCCAGTCATTTCTAAATGTACCTGTGATAAATAATTGTTTCATATAGTTGTATTGTATAATACTTACACCACCATATGACAAATCAGGAAAAAGCACTCGAAATAATGCATAGACTATACAAAGTCTATCCGCATCCCAAAACAGAACTCAACTACACCACACCCTTCGAACTTTTGGTCGCTACTATAATGGCCGCTCAGTGTACTGATAAACTTGTCAATACCGTTACTCCTGAGCTTTTTAAGAAATTTCCTACCATACAGTCCTTCTCTGACGCATCGGTGCAGGATATAGACGCGCTGATAACGAAAGTTACCTTTCATGGTAATAAAGCTAAGAATATTCAGGCTTGCGCGCAGATAATTATGGAAAAACACGGTGGAAAAGTTCCTCAGACCATGTTGGAACTCGACGACTTGCCGGGTGTAGCAAGAAAAACAGCGAACGTTGTGCTGGGAAGCGCGTTTGGCATAGCAGAAGGGATTGTCATCGACACGCACGGCATCAGACTTTCCAATAAACTTGGCCTCACGACGGAAAAGGATCCGGTAAAAATAGAACAGGACCTTATGAAGCTGGTCCCACGCGACAAATGGATAGACTTTGGCCACCTGCTTACACTGCATGGACGTCATATGTGTGTTGCGCGCCCTCATACCTGTGAAAACTGCCCTCTTGGCGACCTCTGCCCCGAATATGGGGCGAAAAATTAAAGCGTGTTCTGATAGTGAAAAGAGCACTACAATCTGCTAAAATACTTTCTTGATAATGATTAATTAAAGGTATGCTCAAATTTCTGAAACACAATATATATCAGGTAATTCTCGCCGTAATGATCGTGGCCTATATTGCCTACTTTGGCACCTTTAGTGTCCTCAAGTTCCGTCATCTCTATGCCGGGTACTTTGATCTGGGCATTATGCACCATACCGTGTATAACTCGTATATGGCTTTGCGGACCGGTGATCTTAGCCGTGTACTAGAGCTTACCACTCCTCACGGCGGTATTGATCAGGTTAAGCGAATGGCTATTCATAACGACATTATTCTCTTTTTTCTTGCTCCTTTTTATTTTATTCATGCCGGCCCGGAAACTCTACTCATCATTCAGACTGTAGTGCTGGCTTTAGGCGCATGGGCGGTATTTAAAATCTCTCAACAGGTGATAAAAAACGATCTGGTGTCACTGGTGTTTGCATTTGCTTATCTCATGTACGCTCCTATGCAGCGTGCGAATATTTTTGAGTTTCATGCCGTTACTATAGCTACTACATCTCTGTTGTACATGTTTTATTTCTGGCTCAAAGGTAGAAACAAACTTATGTTGCTGTTTCTTATTATTTCGCTTCTTACGAAAGAAGAAGTTGGTCTTACGCTGGGGATGTTTGGTGTGGGCCTTATGGTTCGCGAAATCTTCAGAAGCCGCACGACACCCTTAACATGGCGCGACTTTAGACTGCCGGCTTTTGTTGGTGCCCTTAGTTGGATCTGGAGTCTGTTGTCTGTATTCTGGATTATTCCCCATTTTCGTGACGGTGAACATTTTGCCATGGGTTATTATCATAATTCATTTGATACGTTCAAAAGTTATATATTTAGTTTCGATACAGTTCGTTATCTTTTCTACCTCCTCGGGCCGCTCGCGTTCTTTGGGATCTTTGCCCCTGAGTTCCTGCTCATAGCCGCGCCTGAACTTGGTATCAATTTACTCTCAAGCAATCTGCAACTGAGATCATTCATATTTCACTATACCTCTGTTCTTCAGCCATGGATGTTTATCGGAGCTATCTATGGAGTGCGCCGACTATTCCGCGGCCGCATAGGCAAGTCAGCAATCTATCTGTCGTCTATAATCATTCTGGCATCACTCGCCTTCAACTATCTTCAGGGGCCACTACCCTTTGACCGTGACAAAAATGTTGATGCTCTCCTATACGACCGCAATGTTGAATACCAGGTAGTTGCCCGGTGGGCCGATCGTTTGTCTTCGGATTCTATCAAAGTCGCAGCCACCGACGAGATCGCTCCCTTTTTTACTTCACGCCGCTATTTCTACATTTTTTCTCACACCTATACAGCAGCTGACTATGTTATCGTAGGGCTTGCAAATATTCAGTATACCTATCGAAACGATGTCACCATCCCGGCGTATGAAGAACTGGAAGACGATCCCCGTTTTGAAAAAGTAGACGAACAATGGGGATACGAAATCTACAAAAAGCGCATATAGACTGTCTATATGCTATAATTATAGCTCCCCTCTTTTTCATAGACATACGCTGTCTATGCCCCCTGTTCACCAGAGTTACACAGACAAAGGAGGACATATGAAATATCCGTACCTTAGCATCGAAGAGCTACTCACATTTGTCGATCCTGCCAACCGGGCAGCTTGTGTGCGTATTCTCAACGAAAACAGAGACCAGTTTGAGTCGGTGCCGGGTTCAAGTGGTAAACACCAGGCATGGTCTGGTGGGTATCTCGATCATATTACCGAGGTCATGAACATCGCGGTGATGCAGTATGTTCTGTATCAATCACTGCGGCCGTTGCCGTTCAACCTAGGTGATGCCCTGCTGGTGTTGTTTCTCCACGACATCGAAAAGCCGTGGAAATATGTGCGCTTTAATGGCGGGTATAGTATATTACCCGAGTTTGTAGATAAAACAACACAGCGCATATTCCGGGAGAGCAAACTGCTTGAGTACAGCGTTGAGCTTACTGCAGAGCAGGTAAATGCGCTCAGGTATGTTGAAGGAGAACACACCGACTACTCTACTGACCGGCGTGTCATGAACGAGCTGGCTGCTTTCTGTCACATATGTGACATTGCCAGTGCTCGTATCTGGCACAACCATCCGGCCGAAGACGATCTCTGGTCCGGACCCCGCAAGAAGCGCTGACCCCGCTTCCTCTAGGGGAGCCTTCGGATACTATCCGGAGGCTCCCCTTTCTTACACACTTCTTATCCACCTCATACGTAACTTTCATAGTAGAGAGACATACTTACTGTATGAAAGACTTAAATATATTTACTGCTTCACCTATTCAGAAAACAACAAAAATGAAAGAACAGGAAGAGCTTTACAACGAAGCACAAAGGCAGGAACAGAGTGGTGTTGCCGCCAAAGCGCAAAATGCCACCAAACATGTACTTCCCCAAATAGGCAGTATTGACGATGATAAGAAAACAGGAAGTATGTAACTTACTATATTAACGAAACGCAGGCTTCTCCACAAAGTATCCTGTTCGCCATATCTCAAATTCGGTTATGCCGATCACTCCATCTTTATTAAAGTCCGACAGTTTGCTGCTTAGTATACCTAGATACTCCTTGCGCCAGATTTCAAAATCGGTTAAGTCAATGAGATTATCGCAGTTGGCATCACCGGTTGCCGCAAGAGAGCAGATCGTTACGGGTGTCGATGGAGTAGGCGACGTGATAGCACCGGGTGTAGAGGATGGACCGGTTGGTGCCGAGCCATATTCATATGCGCCAATATCATATGCGCCATTAGGAACCTTATTTCCTTCAAGATCACTGGTTATATTCAACCCACTATTCACACCCGCATTTATAGCGGGGCTCGTAGATTTAATATGCAGGTCACCTGAACCGGGATTTACATACTGAGGATCGGCTTTTTTGTCACTGGTACCAAGTTTATTCACAAGTGGTGTGCCATTCGGACTCCAGAATATATTATTTGTCTGAGTGTATACGCCTGTATTGGTTATGTGTGAAGTAGCTATCAGTATATTGTTTTTTACTGTGGTCGCGGCATCACCGCCACCTATGCCCGTACTGTTGACTCCCGGCAGGTAGACGCTGTTGTTATATATTTTGCTTCGCAGTACAGGGCCAAACGCATTATCTGGGCCATGAAGTACAAGAAAACGTGAGGTGGGTGTTGTACTGTAATAGCTGTTATATGCCCAGATATTATCATCAGACGTATGTGTTCCGTCGTGTCCCACTTCTGAGAAGACACGGTCATTCACTACTTTATTATGATGAATATAGCTCCGGTCGGCGTTGTATATCTCAATCGCGTTACCCGGTTTGATACTAAAATCATACGCGCACCAACCGTTGTTATCATGAAAATAATTATATGCTATCTCGTTGTCGTCACCTTTTAGGTCCATGCCCCACGCGCCAAGATCAGGTGATGAATCGGGTGTCAGATGATTCATGACAGAGTTCATAAATATTTCGTTATTCAGTATTTTATTGTGATGACTGTTGTCTGTTATGTGTACTCCGATTGTATGATAGCTGGATTTTGAATTGCGGAGAATATTGTAAGAACTTGAACCGGTAAAGTTGAAGCCTACAAAATAGCCTATTGTCTGATTTTTACATCCCGGATCCGTTTTTGCGCCAATGGTTTTTATATCCAGATTTTCTATAATCTGGTAATTACCTGATATTTCGACTCTGCTCGAACTGGTCGAAGAGTCGGTCTGGATAGCCGGCATATTTCCTGAGCCGTAAGCTCCGATAGTGATAGGCGCGGCCTGTGTTCCCTTCCATTTTGCGGTCAGTCTGCCGGACCATATACATCCGCGCTTCAACAGGAGCGCGTCTCCGGGTTGCAGAGTGGCAGTGTTTGCTTTGCCTAGTGTTTTCCATGCAGTGGTTTGGGTGGAGCCGGCATTGGTATCGTTTCCTCCAGCGCAATCAATATAGTAGGTAGTGCCAGCAGCATGAGCTGATGAAGTACTCAGCAGAAAGAGCATTAAAACAAATATCAGGCGAATGACATACTGTACCATATTACAATCATAGCATGTAAGAAAGGCAAGGCGGAGTGGCGTATAGCCAACTCCGCTCTTGCCAAGAGGATCAGTCCGGCGCGTATCCGCCCGTGGCCATACGATGGCTCATGGTTTCGTATACAGCGGCCGGAAGATCGGCGACGCCTGTCGAATCAATCCAGCAGTTGTAAAACTGAAAGAGTGACACTACAGTAATCGCGTCATACAAGGCTTCATCCGTCCATCCTGCAGCGTGCGCTTCATCTATATCTGACTGTCCTATAAGGCTCGAATCGGTAACGATCTTGTCTATGAGACAGAATAAGACACGCTCTTCGTCAAACAGCGGGGCTGTCTGGTAGTCGTCCAGTACCGCCTGCACGAGTACTGGATTATTCAGTAGTTGAGCTGCGACCGCAGCGTGAGAGCCTGTTCAGAACAGGCACTCGTTCCGTTTCGAGGTAAAAGCCGCGATCAGCTCCCGCATTCCCGGAGACAGCGGTGAATCTCCGCGCATTACCGCCTGGGTAAAACGCGCAAGATGCTGTGTCCACTCGGGTTTGTAGGCGAACAAGAACCGTATCTGAGGTATGGGCATGCCGGCAGCGCGGGCCTGACGGATAAGCTCAGCATACGGGCCTGTTCCTTCATGTTCTTCAACATCCCTCAGGTACATGGGGTTCATGGTGTCTCCTTAGCCGCAGCTTGTGCTGCTTCCATCTGCCGCATGAACTCTTCAAACTCCATCTGGATTTGTTTGAGAGCTCCTTTTGGTAGCGGTCGTCGTTCTTCTACACCGAGCTTCTTTCGGTAGTTTTCGGTCACCGCCCGTCTTATTTCGGTTTTTGTGTACCTTCGATTGACTGAGAATTGTTTGTCTCCGATACTGATGAACGCATCATCGGCAAATTCCTCAGGTTGCATGCATACACCTCCTTGGTGATTTGTAGTTCCCGGGGAGAGAACATGGGGGTAAACAGGGGGAGACTCCTCGTAAAGGGGTCGGACGATACAACCCGTAAGTCGAGTTGTATCGTCTCACCCCTCTACCATTTTTTATAAATCAATGTACACGTTAGGGTAATCCAAATGAGTCCTTATTATATCAAATCATGGGGGCCCCAATGTATAGCGTGAGAAGATTGGTGGACAATAAGTGTATTGACAACACTAACACGAGAGTGTAAGATAGTATCTATGAATAGAGACCGCAACGAACTACATCAGGTTGGTGTAACTTTACGTGTTATTCTCTTCACTATTGAAGATGACCAACTCAGTGTTGTGGTCACAAAACGTACTATTGAGCCTTTCAAAGGCTCCTACAATCTTCCGGGTGGATTTATTCATAACAACGAATCTCTGGAACAAGCCGCCTCCCGCATAGTACAGGAATTAACCGGAGATACGCATCTCTATACAGAACAACTCTATACGTTTGGCGATCCCGATCGTGATACCAATGGCTGGTGGATAACGGTTGCCTATTTTGCACTTCTGCCTCAGGATATGCATACCCATGCTCCTTTCCGCATTAATCCGTCGTGCGCATTGTTGCCCGTTGAAAAGCTGCCGACTCTCGCGTTTGACCACGCTACCATGATTGAGTATGCCGTAAACAGATTGAAAGCAAAAGTGCAGTACACCAACATCGCGCAGGGATTGCTTCCCGAAAAATTCCGTCTTACTTCTCTTCAGAAGACGTATGAAATAATACTCAACAAGCCTCTCGACAAGCGTAATTTCCGCAAAAAAATGTCTTCGCTTGGTTTACTACAAGCACTCAATGAAAAAGAGATTAGCGGCAGGCACCGACCCGCGACGCTGTATAAGTTCAAGACAAAGGAACAAGTATTTTTTGATTAATACTATGAATATTTTTTTACCATGAGTAAGTGTATAAATTACACTATTAACCCCAAAACTACACAGGGCATCCTCTGCCCGCCGTGTAGAGCTCTTTTACAACGAGACGAATAGGAGAAACATCATGAAGTCGTATCTATGGATCCATCGAGTGTGGGCCGGAATTGCGATCGTATCGCTTCTCCTGGTTATCGGAACTGTCACAGGAGTTACATCATTCGGATGGCTTGAGGTGGCGGCGTTTATCAGTGGCCTCATCTGTGTCTGGCTGGTTGTTGTGGAAAGCCACTGGAACTGGCCAATCGGCAACCTAAACGCAGGTTGTTTTCTGGCAATGTTCATAATCGACAGGCTATTCGCCAACGCCGTGCTGCAGGTTGTATTTATCACACTCGGCTTCTGGGGTTGGTATATGTGGCTCCGAAAGGGCGAAAATCAGGAAATTCGTCCTATTGGAAAGGCTGATAATCTCAGTCTATATGCCTCGATAGCGTTTGTCGTACTCAGTCTGTACCCCATACAACAGCTGCTTATTGCAGTTGACGGAGCTGCGCCTTTTTGGGATACCTTTACAACGGTTCTCAGTCTGGCAGCGACGTATTTGCTCGGTAAGAAGTTTGTCGAGAACTGGTATTTTTGGATCACGGCGGATGTTATATACATCGCACTGTTTTATGACCGTGGGCGGACACTTACCAGTATCTTATACATTTTCTTTCTGGCGATGGCGATCTCGGGCCTGCTTGGCTGGAGAAAGGCTATGCAAAATATCGCGCAGCAAGCGCTTATTATAGAAGGAGGGACAACAGATGTATAAACGAGGAGTGGTAGTAGGCAAGTTTTATCCCTTTCACAAGGGTCATCAATATCTTGTCGAGACCGGTCTAAAGGGCTGTGACCATCTCACCGTCTTTGTCTGTGACAACCCAGCATATCGCATACCCGCAGAGATTCGCGCGAGGTGGATACGTGCGATTTACCCCGAAGCACATGTTCGTGTCATCCCTGATCTTGAGGGCAATAACGACAACTCACAGATGTGGGCGGCATATACTATAGAACAACTTGGGTATGTGCCCGAGGTCGTGTTCACTTCCGAAGACTACGGCATTCCTTATGCACGCTACATGGGTTCGGAGCATGTTCTTGTAGACTATAAACGTCTGCATGTCCCCTGCTCCGGCACGATGATTCGGTCTGACCCATGGGCTCATCCCGAGTTCCTCCATCCGCTTGTTCGCGCTTACTTTGTAAAACGAATCGCGGTAGTAGGCGCGGAGTCAACAGGTACAACTACAACAGCCCGTCTTCTTGCAGCGCATTTTCATAGCTGTTGGGTGCCCGAGTACGGGCGGTTTTACTGGGAGGGTAAGCAGCCTAGCTGTCTTGAACAATGGGATACGGAAGAGTTTATTCATATAGCGCTCATGCAGGCTGCAGCTGAAGATCATCTGGCTCGACACGCCTACCGAGGTCTGTTTTGCGACACCGATCCCATGGCTACTGGCATCTGGCATCGTCACTATCTGCACGATCGGTCGCAGGCTGTTGAAGATATCGCCGCCAAACAGCGGTACGATCTTTACCTGATTACCGACATTGACATTCCGTTGGAGC
>JBDKFK010000005.1:0-68786 GCA_039798745.1 Candidatus Parcubacteria bacterium | reverse complement strand
ATGTTGGTTTGTGTTCGATTGCTAAAGCAGAAAGCAAGGTAGTTGTTCCATGTACAAGACTTCATTCAGACCATTAGGATTTTGGCTTAGTTTTATCTTTCTGATTGAGTTCTACTGCGGCGCGGATGAGGTCTTTGAAAGCAGCCTCGTCAATCTTGTCTTCGTCGTGAATAATGATTGCACGGTAAGCATTAAAAAGGCCTTTTGGATCCTTGAGAGACGGCCCTTTAGCGAATGTAATTCGCAGATGTTTCTTATACGTTTCGCCGAGGCAAAGTATCCCGTCATGAGACCATACGGGGATTCCGTCAGGATTAGAGGGTTTTTTCCATTTAACTTCTTCAATCACATCAGGATCAGCTTGCTTAATTAAAGCGCGAAGCTGTGCAAGTTTCTCACCACGCCAATCAGCAAACTTCTTAAGTATGGCATCTATCTGTTCCGATGCCGATTTTTCTTTTGAAGAAGTGCTCATAAGCATACTCTACCACATTGGTAGTACTTATATAAATGTATATATAACATTCTATATAGAAACATTTTTATATTCCAGAATATCTCCCGGCTGACAGGCCAACGCGTTACAAATCGCCTCTAACGTAGATAACCTTATAGCCTTTGCTTTTCCATTTTTTAGAATTGAGAGATTGGCCATCGTTATACCCACCTTTTCCGCCAGTTCGGTTACGCTCATTTTTCGTTTCGCGAGCATTACATCAATGTTTATTATTATTGCCATAGTATTTAGATTAAACTGTCAGATCGTTTTCCGACTTCATATCCACTGCATTTTGTAATAACCGCTCAAAAACAGCAGCAGCGGTTGCAATTACAACAGCAGCAAAACTTACAATAATTCCAAGCATCGTTGGACCTGCAGGATCATCACCATGCGCAAAGAAACGGATGTAAAACAATGCTAGCGCAATAAAGCCTATGAGACTGAGAGAAGCAAATTTCATAATCTTGAGTGTATTCACAGCACCCTGGGAAAATGCTTTATGGGCATCTATGAAACTTAACAATTTAGATGCCTGATATAACCCTACAAAAAATGGGATTGAACCTATATAAATGTAGATAATAAGCGGATCTTTATAAATACTTATGAAATCCAGGCCAGCAGCTCTCCCTTCAGTCTGAGGAAACCAAATCATACCGGCAAGTACGCCGATACCGATAAGTAAAATAACAAGCTTTAGGAACGTTGTTGATCCGCGTTTCATAAAAGTATATGAATTTATATTGATAACCCTATTTTACAGCACGATTTATCGTTTGTCAATATATAATTATCGTTTATCAACTAAAAAGAAACCTTTCGGCTTCCTTGATATACGTGTTAAAATTGGTATATGTGCAGAAACATTAAAACATTATTCAACTTTGACCCTCCTGCTACAGACGCAGAGATAAAAGAAGCTTCATTACAGTTTGTCCGTAAGCTTTCTGGATTTCATAAACCTTCAAAATCAAACGAGCTTGCTTTTAATAGTGCTGTTGAAAAAGTGGCTCATGATGCTCAACTATTATTGCGTTCACTTACCACAGATGCACTGCCGCATAATCGAAATATTGAAGCAAAAAAAGCAAAAGCCAGAGCGTTAAAACGATTTGGGAAATGATACAATCAGAAAAGAGGTGATTCTATGAAAACAAAACATAACGATCTCATTATGCAAAACAAAGTCTTTATCTGGATCGCGATGGCTACCGGGTTTATATTACTTATACCCTTGATCGCGATGCAGTTTACTAGTGAAGTAGTCTGGGATCAAACGGATTTCATCATCATCGGCATTCTCGTATTCGGCATGGGGAGTTTATTTGTACTGACAGCTAGGAAAGTGCGTAATACAATGCATCGGGTTGTGTTAGGCATTGCTTTCGCAGTAGCTCTCATCTACATTTGGGCAGAGCTTGCCGTTGGGATATTCACAAACCTGGGGAGTTGAGCTTGTTTTTCTTACCAACTTCTTACGCTTCCATAATATACTATTAAACGTACCCTTTTAATAATTTATATCTGAAATATGAAACAACTTGTCCCCCACTTATGGTTTGATAAACAGGCCAAAGAAGCTGCCGAATTTTATACTTCTCTGTTTCCGAAGTCAAAAATAAACAATGTTAATACCATTCACGATACACCCTCAGGTGACTGTGATATTGTCTCGTTTGAACTACTAGGACAATCATTTATGGCAATTAGTGCGGGTCCTGTTTTCAAACTCAATCCATCAGTATCTTTCATGGTTAATTTTGACCCGTCACGTGATTCTCATGCCACAGGACAGATAGATAAAATATGGAATGCATTATCTGAAGGCGGCAAAGTTCTTATGCCAATTCAGGAATATCCTTTCAGTAAGAGATATGGTTGGATACAAGATAAATATGGCGTTTCATGGCAGTTGATCCTGACTAATCCTGATGGAGAAAAACGACCAGAAATTGTACCGTCACTCCTGTTTACTCAAGACCACGCCGGTAAAGCGGAAGAAGCGATGAACTTTTATCTTTCTGTATTTAAAGATTCAAAAAAAGGCACCATTATGCGTTATCCTGCAGGTATGGAACCTGACAAAGAAGGAACCGTTATGTATGAAGATTTTAAGCTCTGGGATACCTGGTTTGCGGCAATGGATAGCGCGCAGAAGCATGAGTTTTCGTTCAACGAAGCAGTTTCGTTTATTGTAAACTGCGATACGCAGGAGGAAATCGATTATTACTGGGAAAAACTTTCTGCGGTCCCCGAGTCGGAACAGTGTGGCTGGCTTAAAGACAAATACGGAGTTTCCTGGCAGGTAGTACCCGCAGGTATGGAAGAGTTCATGAATACGAAAGACAAAAAAAAGGCAGAAATGGTAACTCAGGCGTTTCTCAAAATGAAAAAAATCGATATTGCAACGCTCAAAAAACTATCCGAAGACTGATAGCTAATAAAGGTGCCCTAAGGTGTAAAAGGAACACAGAATTACGATCCGGAAAACGAATATACTGAAGGAAATTAATTACAACATTTTTATAACATATACCCTATGAGAAAACTCATTGTACTCACGTTTGTAACTCTTGACGGCGTAATGCAGGGACCCGGAGGACCCACCGAAGATACCAGTGGTAACTTTAACCATGGCGGCTGGACAGTACCATACTTTGATGAATTCCTTGGCAAGGTCATGACTGAACAGATGAGCAAGCCGTTCGATCTGCTTCTTGGCAGAAAAACCTTTGAGATATTCGCGTCATACTGGCCGCATCACAAAGAAGAAGGTGCTGGAATAAATAATGCTACCAAGTATGTAGCAACAAATACCCTTACAAAACATGACTGGGAAAAGTCGGTCTTTTTAACCGGTGATGTTGTAGAGGAAATCGTAAAACTAAAGAACCAGGATGGCCCTGACTTACAGGTGCACGGCAGTGCCAATCTTATTCAGACGCTCTTGAAGAATGATCTGGTAGATGAGTTATGGCTCAAAATATTTCCTGTTACGATTGGCAGGGGAAAACGTTTGTTTGATAAAGGCACTATTCCGGCCGCTTTTACACTGGTTGAATCCAAAACCTCACCCACTGGAGTGATTGTAGCGACATTCAAACGTGCAGGAGACCTCAAAACAGGATCATTCTAAACAAACCTCTTGTATTCTTATAGTTTGAGCAGCTCAAGCGCTTTGTATACTATGACTCCTGGCCAGAAAATAGCCATAAAAAATCCGATTAATCCATCGGTAAAAGAACTGGCGTGTTGAATAAAATAAACCATAGCGCCTAAACAGCCTATACCATAGAGAGCACCGGATCCTGAGTTATGTTTCATAGACACAGTATAGCTCGTTTACGTGGTAAACACATTGATTTAGATCACACCTATCCTTGCCTTCCCGATGGTTATATGCTCGCTCGTCACATTCAAACGAATATAACCGGCGTATAATACGTTTCATGGTGACAGAATCTACACAGTTAGCGCAAACCGAGTTTGATACAGCTACCGAAACCTACTGCGGCACTCCTATTGAATGGGCCACGGCCGATGACAGCGGATTTATGAGCATGATGGATGCTGATGGCACAAAAAAATCGCTTATGGGCATGCTCGATCGAAAACCAGCCTACACAGCCGCCTCAGTTGTGCTCGCAGGAGCTGCGCGTCCCGCTGAAAAACCCTACACAGGACATATGACGACATATCAACAACACCTATATCCGGAGACTGCGCAGCTGCTTTTTCTCCCTGCTAACAGAACATTTACAGACGAGGAAATCGTACAGTTGGTACAGACAACCAACCTTATCGGCATTTTTGGAGGAAGTCACCTGGGACCCGAGTTTATGGGACCTGCAACACCTACGTACAACGCTGAGCTGGATGGTGGCTATGATCACGACCGCGATCACAATGAACTTATCATGCTTAGGGAAGCTGTCCGTACTGAAAAACCTGTTATAGGCATCTGTCGCGGACTTCAGGCAGGCATCGCGGCACTTATTACGCATATAGAAGATTTCCAGACGGTAGATGACATGGCAAACCTTGAAGGACTTTTTACACCTGCGGAACCGCATCATCGCCCACAACATAAGGGATCTATCTTACAACACCCATTAATGAACACATTACCGGATCATATGAAAAAACTCTGTCCATGGCTTGAAGGGTATGAGCCCGTCTCGTATCATTCACTTAAAATACCGTATGGCTATTTGCAAAACCATAGCAAAAATGGACAATCCTATGAGCAAGAACTTAAGGCACTCGGATGGTTTGTGGCGGCTATAGATGGTACTGATGGGATTGAACTTAATCAGCGGGCAGTGGAGATGTTAATACATATAGACCAAACGGGAGACGTTGATGGTTACCTTACACAGTATCATCCTGAAAAACATACAACCTTATCTTCAGAAGAACAGCAACAATGGCACGATCAACATATGTGGAGTGCTGGGATAGTAAACCGTGTAATTGCACACACCGCTAGCACTGACCTGTAAAAATATAAATTTTCTAATACAATAAATATATGTCGCTTAAACCACTCTCTACGCATGAACTTCCTAAACCACTTCCCTTACAAAAGCTCCTGGGTCCGAGTTTTATAATTCTCGCTCTTGGACTGGGAAGCGGGGAGGTAATCCTCTGGCCCTACCTTACTGCAAACTACGGACTGGGAATTATCTGGGGCGCACTCCTTGGACTTACATTTCAGTTTTTCATGAATATGGAGATAGAACGATACGCCATTGTTCACGGCGAAAGTGTATTTGTGGGTTTAGCCAGAAAAGTACGGCTCATATCTTTCTGGTTTCTTTTGTCTACGTTTATTCCATGGATGTGGCCGGGAATAATTGCCTCATCAGCAAAATTTTTGGGAGCGGTTGTTGGAATATCAGACACTCACTATCTGGCAATCGGACTTCTTATACTTATTGGAATAATCCTTTCGCTTGGACCTATACTCTATAAAACCGTGGAGACATTGCAACGTAGCATCATTACCATAGGTGTTCCGTCTATTTTTATCATCAGCATTTTTCTTGCGAAACCGGAGCACTGGATAACACTCGCGCAGGGAACTATTGGAATTGGCGAGGGTTTTCTGTTTCTCCCTGTCGGCATCTCTATTGCTTCTTTCTTGGGAGCGCTTGCATACGCTGGAGCAGGCGGAAACCTTAATTTAGCGCAGTCATTTTATGTAAAAGAGAAAGGATATGGAATGGGCAAATACGCAGGACGCATAACCAGTTTGCTCACGGGAAAGAATGAAAAAGTTTCTATTACTGGCAGCACATTTCAACCCACAGCCGAAAATATTCGCCGATTTCAAACCTGGTGGAAGTACATTAACATTGAACATTTTGTAGTATTTTGGCTTACCGGGTCTCTCACAATACTTCTGCTTTCGTTACTTTCATATTCTGCGGTATATGGACACTCAGGAAATATACAGGGTGTTGATTTTGTTATTCGTGAAGCACAGTTTATCGGACAACGTATATTTCCTCTTGTAGGAACTTTCTTCCTCTTAGTTGTTGCATTAACATTATTTGGAACACAACTTGGTGTATTTGACGCGACAAGTCGAATTTTATCAGAGAACGTTATTCTCAGTTCTTTTGGACGGTTGAAAGAAAACAATATTCGCTCTTTATACTACATAGTTCTCTGGATGCAGATTGCAGCTGGCACAACTATACTGCTCTTAGGATTTACTGAACCTCTACAACTCGTGATCACCGCAGCAGTCCTGAATGCCTTTGCTATGTTTGTGCATACGGGACTTACGCTGTGGCTTAATATGACTTCACTGGAAAAATCAATTCGTCCATCGTTATTCAGAGTGAGCATAATGGTTATGGCGTTTCTGTTTTATGGAGGATTTAGTATATATGTTCTATACGACAGATTCTTAAAGCAGTTATTATAAATCGAATTATTTATATATGAAACTCGGTTCAAACATGACAATATTTATACTATTCTTTGGAATAGCACTGGTCGAGGCATTTCAGTCACACAACTGGCTCCTGGCAGGACTCTTTCTGTTAGTGGGAATAGTATCACTTTACCAAGACCGTCTGAAGAAGAAATAATAGTATACTCATTGATGCTATTTGATATATTTAGATTTCATTTGTAATATTTGCTCTTGTAAGGTATAATAAAGGATAATACCTACTATTAAACCTACCATTGTCTTCTTAGGTACCTATCCTCCACGTGAATGTGGTATCGCTACATTTACTCAAGATTTGCTGCAGTCAAGTCAGAAATTTCTTGGATCCAATGTTATCTGCAAAGTAGCAGCCTTCAACCTAACACCTCTGGACACCTATAAATATCCAAGCGAGGTAGAATGGGAAATTGATCAGAATAACGCAAAGGCATACAGCAACCTTGCTAAAATCATGAACAATGACCTAAGTATTTCCGGTGTAATAATACAGCATGAGTATGGCATTTTTGGAGGAGTCGAGGGAGAAAAAATTCTTTCTTTTATGAAAGTCTGTAAAAAACCAATGCTTGTAACTCTGCATACTGTTTTGCCGCACCCTCACGAAAAAATGAATGAAGTTACCGAAAAAATCGTGAAGTTCGCGGGCACTTTAGTAGTCCTTACACAAAAATCAAAAGAAATTGTCGAACAGCTTTATCCGCAATCAGTCGGTAAAGTATTTGTGATCCCTCACGGAATACACGGCAGCAGTTTTTCTACTCCTGAAAAATATAAAGATAAACTTGAGTTAAATAACCACATAGTAGTAAGTACCTTTGGACTCCTGAGCCGGGGGAAGGGCATTCACTACGCGATAAACGCGCTTCCTACGGTTATCAAAAAGTATCCTACACTGCTGTACCTCATTTTAGGCGAAACCCATCCCGTTGTGCGCAGAAACGAAGGAGAAAAATATCGTATTGAGCTATTAAATCTTATTACGAAATTAGGCTTAAAAAAGCATGTCAAATTCTATGATCAGTATCTAAGTCTGTCAGATTTAATCGAATTTTTGAAAGCGACTGATATCTATATCGCCACCTCAACCAACCCTAACCAGGCAGTGAGTGGTACTTTTTCGTATGCCCTTGGTACCGGGCGGGCGGTTATTAGTACCGAGTTCGCTCAGGCAAAAGAAATAATCACCGATGAAACGGGAAGATTGGTACCCATAAAAGACTCTCCTGCGTTAACAGCTGCTTTGTTAGATTTGCTAAGTAATCAAAAACGGCTGAAACAAATGCATCGTACCGCGTATAAAATAACCCGTCCCATGCTCTGGAGTAATGTAGCTGAGCAGTATGTAAACCGACTCCTCAGGATGACGATACCGGCTATGGATACGAAACATCTGCGTACAATGACAGATGATTTTGGACTCTTTCAGTTCGCCTCGTTTTCTATTCCAAATACAAAATATGGTTATACCCTTGATGACAACGCCCGTGCGCTTATTTTATGTAGCTGGCTCATACGACAAAAACACAGTAAACAGGCCGAAGCATTGCTCATGATTTATCTGTCATTTATTAAAAGATGTCAGCTGAAAGATGGTTCATTTGTAAACTACATTGATCATAGTAAATCACCAACAGGTCAGAATAATGCAGAGGATCTGGAGGATTCCCAATCAAGGGCTTTGTGGGCATTAAGCGAGGTTATAAGTAATAACAGCTTACCTCTAAACATAAGAAATCAGGCCAAAGAACTATTTCTTTTAAATCTTGCAAAGGCACCAAAACCAACACACATACGTGCAAGAGCATTTACCATTAAAGCGCTTGCTATAGCTCAGGAATCTCTTCCCGACGAGAGAAAAAATCTATTGGTAGCCATCAAAACTCATGCTGATATTCTTATGAGTGCCGTTAAAAATAATTCAGTTAAATCATGGCACTGGTTTGAAAATAATCTGTCTTACAATAACGGTATTTTACCTGAAAGTCTTTTAATAGCAGGAACTATTACAAACAACGAGGACTATACACATAATGGCATACTCTCTCTTGAATTTCTCATAGATAAAACTTTTTCCTCAAATATATATAGACCTATTGGACATTCACACTGGTATAACCACAACCAAAAAAGAAGTACACATGATCAGCAGCCTGAGGATCCTGCGTCAATGATACTCGCACTTGCTTGCGCGCACAAAAACACGCATAATGAGAAGTATAGGAATCTTGCTATAAAATGTTTTAGTTGGTTTTTAGGAAATAATACTCTAAACCGCCCGCTATATGACAATAAAACAGGCGGTTGTTATGATGGACTTGGACAGGATAACGTAAACGTAAATCAGGGAGCAGAGTCGCTTATTTCATACCTTATGTCAAACTATACAGTAAAAGAACTCAACACATGAAAATTCATCAAATAAAACATATTTTTCCCAATATTGCTGTCGCGCGCTATAATCTGGCGGTATGGCAAAAACCGACCGAAGATTCACTCTGTTTCATTGGGCGCGAGGTAACTGCGGCGGGAACCAATGGTGAGCCGGATAGCGGTACATTGAAACTATTTGAAATGAGTAAGGACGGCGAACTTATACAGGAACGAATTATCTGGAAACCTCTATACGAAGGTATCAACCTCGAAGATCCCCGCGCGTTGGAGTTACTTAACAAGAACCTTACAATCGGACTCACGGCGGTACTCCGGGATAAAAAAGGTAATCCCGTACCCTTTCCGGCAATTGTAAAGATTGATTCCTTAAGCTCCTGGAAACAGGAACTTCCTCCCTTTCTTATTATTGATACATTTGGTCCGGGAAAAAACCTGACACCAATAGATAACAATACGTATTTATTTCGCCCTGATTCAGTAGATTATTATCATAAAATTATTGTATTCTCACTTCACTCACAGATTCCGGAAAAACTGGACGAAATAGTATTTCCCACCGACCTGCCGTGGGCAACATGGAGAATTGGAACCACTATGCCTCCACTCTGGTTAACTCCCAATGAAGCGCTTTTTATTATCCATGGAATATCAAAACAAGTTATTGATAATAACGAAAAATATATTTACAGCATTGGCCGCGCGAAACTAATTCGTAACGCAGATAAATTTGAGGTAGTCATCGCTCCCGAACCCATCCTCACACCAGATGACTTTTTAAATAGTGACGGGTTACCACTCGTTGAAGAGCTCCATCCTGAACTAAGACGTGTTGTATATTCATGCGGAGGACTCATTAAGAAACAGTCGCAGGATAAGCTATCTCTCTTCGTAAATGTGGGAGACAGAACTACATTCGAAGTTGAGTTTTCGCTGGATGAACTAAAGCAAGGACTCGACTTTTAATAACTCTTTCCCGTGTTGCATAATTTATATAAAAGACTATACTTAAATTACCTGTGAATATAAAAAAGATCATCTCACTAACATTCATTTGCCCCTTCTGCAGAGAATATATTAAGGCATCAAGTAAAACAGAAATATATTATAGAAATCACTGGATAAAAGGATGCTATGAATGTTTTGCTTTGTCCATAGATAAGAACTCCCTCAACCTGTTTCAGAAAAAGAATATCGCTGAGTAACCTCCCTCATACACAGCTTAGGCTGATATAATAAGACTATGGAACATTCCACAGAAGATATTATACGAAGCAACAATCTAAAAGCGACACCCGCAAGAGTAACCATTCTCATGTTACTGCAAAAAACAAAAACCCCTCTTGATGTTGCCGAAGTTGCAGACTATGTAAAGAAGCATAATATAGAAACAAACCAGTCTACTATTTATAGAATACTGAATGCATTTGTAGAAAATGGTCTGGCAAAACAGGTCGAGTTTCAGGAAGGTAAATCGCGCTATGAACTTGCCGCTCTTCCCCACCATCACCACGCCGTCTGTATAAAATGCGGATCTGTGCAGGACATAGAACATTGTGAAATAGAACCGATAGAAAAAAATCTAAAAAAAACTTCCTCGTTTCTCGTACAGAACCATAATCTTGAGTTTTTTGGATTATGCGCGCGGTGCCAATGATTGATATAATGCGCTCAAATATATATAATAAGTACTTTACTATGAAAGTTTATTTCACTGCATCCCTTGGAGCAAAAAAAAAATACATCGTTCAATACCGTTCGATTATTGAGTATCTTCAATCAAAAGGACATTCAGTAGTCCACGAACATATCTTTAACGCTACTGAGGAGAGTGTACGATTAACAAGTAAAGAAGAACGGTTGGCATTTCATCATCATATGGAAGGATGGATCAAATCCTCAGACTTCATCATTGCCGAAACTTCGTTTCCGAGTGTAAGTGTGGGATATGAGATTGCGATGGCTTTACGTCTAGCAAAACCTGTACTTGTGCTTTATAGTGAGGGTGATCCTCCATCTCTTCTTACGTATCATAGTTATGATCGCCTTCACACAGAAAAATATTCTTCATCAAATGTAGGAAGTATCATAGATGATTTTACAAACTATATAGAAGGTAAGCACGATACCCGTTTTACTTTTTTCCTTCCTGAGGAGATGAACTTGTATCTGGAAGATTCTGCTAAAAAGAAAAAGTTAACCAAATCGTTTTATCTGCGAGGCCTTATCGAAAAAGACATGCTCAATAATTCCTGACAACAGAAAAAGTGCGCCGGAGGTATCCAACCTCCGGCGCTTTTATCATAATTTACAGCCCCATTGCCCGCCGGTGATAGTCGTCTATATCCTCACCCGTGAGCATATAGAAAATCTTCCAGTATCGCTTTGTCGTATCGTACTCGATATGAGAAGGCACCTCCAGGCTATGAACAAAGGCAACGTGATCCGGGTTGGCCGGATTCAGATTGTTGATACCGGTCACACCAAACGGTGTTTCGACGCTTCGGCCCCAGATCCGTACCGGCTCTTTGTCATAAAAAACCGGATCGTGCCCACCTGCAATAGCCTTGGCGTACTCTTCGACGGTGGTAAACCTTGAAGAGTCGGGCGTTAGTACCTCATCGGCAAATACAAATGGACTGCCCACCTCGAATTTGGTATCGAGGATAAGGATTCCACGTTCATATGCGTAGTCGTATGCCTTGTTATAGGCATGAAGCAGCGCGTGGTGAGCAGCCTGTCCCTCGGAGCCCATTGCGGCCAAATACTGATCGGCCGTAATGTTGAGGTCGTGGCCCACCTCTTCTTTGGTCGAAGGGGTGAATAAAGGTTGGTCAAGTCTGGCCCACCTGGCTAAACCGGCGGGAAGAGTGTGGCCGCCGATGGCGCCGGTATTCTGATATGTGTTCCAGACAGAACCACCCAGATGGCGGCGGAAAATCAGCTCAAATGGCTGCATGTTCTGCCGTTTCACGACAAGCGAACGTGTGAGCGGAAACTCTGATCCCCTAAAGTTAAAATCTTCTGCAAGATCGTAGGCAGCATTGAAACGGGGCGCCAACACCGATGGGATAAGATGGTTGGGCCACTGTGAAAGTATCACCGTTAACCAGAAATGACTGAGCGCGGTGAGTACCTCACCTTTACCACGGATCAGCGTCGGAAGAACGAAGTCAAAGATACTGATACGATCCGTGGCGATAACCAACAAACGATCAGGATGGTTGACATTGACGTACGTATCGCGGACTTTACCCTGATGAATCAGCTTAAATCCGCGTCTGCCAAGATACTCGCTCGCCGGTTCGCCGTCGAGTTGGAGTTCGCGTACTGAATCGGGTAACTGAGCCATGAGCTCCTCCTTTGTATGGAGATCACTAATCTCCAAGAATACAGATGTTTAGCTGCATGAGATGATGGGGATATCACTCACGATGTTGCATGTGCCGGGGTGACATGAGGGCATTCAGTAAATTATGAATGTGCGTACGAAAAGCATTATAGCAGAGCAGGAATTGATCAGCACAGCAGCGTGATATAATAATCAATATGAGCTTTGATAAAGAACCTTCCCACGAAACAGGTAGTACAACACCGGCGTCACCATCTATTGGCACCACACTATCACTCCAACAGGCAATAGATTTTGGAGAATATAATCCTGAATATCTTTCAAACTTTGCGGAATGGCATACACTTAGCGTGCATATACAGTGGCAGCTTGTCCGTAAAGCTCTTGATATACGCCGCAGACAACTCATCACGCAGTATGCTGAGCTTAATAATGCGCTGGATATGAGTCAGAAACCGCATATTCATGAAGCTATGAAAAATGTTGAACGACAGCTGTCGGATCTGTCGAAAGATCAGGAAAAATTGTATGTAGAGTACTCGAATAAAATGTAACTTATTGATCCTTATCAGGAATAAACTTAAGGGCAGCAGAGTTCATACAATAGCGTTTACCCGTGGGCGCAGGGCCGTCGTCAAATACATGCCCCAGATGTCCACCACATCTGCTAAGCACTTCAACTCTTTTTATTCCCATAGTCGTATCCTCATTCAGAACAACCGCGTCATCTTTTATAGGCGCTGAAAAACTTGGCCAACCTGTTCCCGACTCGAATTTCTGCTCAGAACGGAATACCGGATCGTTACAGTCGGCGGTGACATATGTCCCTTTCCGTTTTTCATTCAAAAGATTTCCGGTAAAAGGTATCTCTGTGCCTTTTTCTCTTAGTATATAATACTGATCATTAGTGAGTATTTTCTTCCATTCTGCATCGGATTTATGTAATCCTTCCTTAACAGTCGTACGGTTTGGCAGATCTATAGAACTTTCATTTCGATAGATTGTTATAAGAATATATAGAACAACACCCAACAAGACCATCAAAATGAACACATATTTTCTTGTTAGGTATTTTTTCATATTCATATGATAGCAGATCTATACTATCTACCATAGCTTCTTACATAATCTTCACCGTACTATTACCAAATATTTACTATAAGTTGATATTCTTACATAATATGATGCTAAAAGTAGAAATAGTGTAGGTAGAAAGGAGGTGTAACATAATATGCCAACTGTAATACAAAATGATGGTAATGCCGATGGAGGAAATGGAATGGGAAACTTACTTGCCGTAGTATTGCTGATAATCGCCGTTTTTGGATTCATCTATTATGGTTTGCCTGCTCTCCGTAATGCTACAACGCCGTCAGTTAACGTTCCTGAGAAAATTAATGTCGATGTGAACCAGAAATAATAATATCCCCCCGGGTACTAGATACATAGGCCACTCGGGGGGTTCTTTTGACAAAAGATATATTTTTTGGAACAATAACTTATATGGAGCTTATTGTTCTACTTATAATACTTGTTCTTTTTTATAGACATTTTCGTCAGCGTGAATACCCTTCACTCGATGAGCGAAGTAATACTCTCAAGACAGTAATCGACGAGTTATCAGATGCTGCAAAACATCATCCATACCGGACACTATCCGAACAACTGCAGGCATACAAGCAGGAACTCGCGCATCTGAAAGGCCCAGAAGTAGTTTCGTCTGAAAAAAGCACCTCAGTCAAACAACCTCCAGCCTATACTCGTAATGTAGATATTTCCGATATACTCGCGAACTGGTACTCAGAAAACTCTATTAACATGTTGCTCTATATTGGCGCATTTCTTATAGTTGCGTCGGCCGCTTTGTTTGTGGGCTTTCAGTGGGAGGATATTGAGGGGAGCATAAAGGTATTTATTCTCATGCTTATAACGTTGGGATTTCTCGTGAGTGGTGTACTGTTTTATCGGCAACCGAAAATAATGAACGCGGGTATTGTGTTTTCAGGAATAGGCTCTCTCTTAGTGCCGTTGTGTGGTTTTGCCTACTATAGTTTTTATCTTAAAAATACCGGGGCAACGTTGGGCATGACATGGCTCGCGACATCGGTTATTTCAGGAATTCTGTATATATTTTTCCTTAAATACTTCAAATCATCTTTTTACACTTATAGCGCAGGTCTTTCAACCGTATCGTTTTCACTGGCAGCAGTTCAGAATGCCGGCCTTGATAAGAGTTACTATATTCTTGCCGGAATTTTTAGCAGCTTTATATTACTTCTCATCAGACTCTACTTCGTAAAACCACAAAAAACGGATGTTATTTTGAGACCATTGGAAATTTGTTCCAATATTGTCATGGGTGCTTCTCTGTTTTTCGGATTTATACTGGGAGCATCAGAAGATTTACTGTTTCAGATGGAAGGCACAGTAAGTGTATTTATAGCCTCACTTTACTATATCGTCTCGTATTATTCGCTGGGAATTGCATGGCAGCTTGCACTTTCTCTTATACTGTTGCCTGTCTCAGTTTTTTTCTTTACGCAGTGGCAGGATATACCTGCTGGACCTCTCCATTATATACTTATGATGGTCGGACTTTCGTATATTCCTCTTGTCCTCTACTTCCGTCAGCTCAAGCGGAGCATGGAAAATAATGTAGTACAGATAATCATAACCGTACTGTTTATCATAGTTACTATTACAGGCATGTTCTCAGATATTACCGGAACACAGAGAATTATATTACTTATCTTAGCTGCCTCAGGTTTTGGCGCTCTCACTGTGGTATCTAAACATTATGGATATATATTTCTTGCTTCCCTCAATACTGCCGTCGCTATGATAGTAGCCAGTGACGATATTTTTCACCTTTCAGCTAAACCCTATATACTTACTCAGTACCTGCTGATTGTGGGAATAGCTATATTTGTAGTCGGAATACGGGTAAGGGAACAGCTGTCGCTTCGACGTTCGTTATTTTCGTCCTCAGCGTTGTTCTTGGTATTTGCGTATTTCGGCGCATTAAGATATGACAACTATCTGGCTGAAGTAGCGTTGGTAATAACTGCTGTTTTGCTTGTAAGCGCGTATTATCTGAAGCTGCCGAAAATTGCATACTTTTCAAACGCCGCTTTATATTTCACCGTATACTTTTTTATTGAGTATCTGAAAATCGATTCATTGCTCTATCCTTTTATCTTTTGTACCCTCTCGGCGGGGTTGTATGCGGTAAGCCATATCATTCCGGATGAATACGTAACAATTTACAAAAACTCAGGCTTTGCAGGTCTCCTGGCGACTCCTATACTCTATGGAATATACGCACGAGATAGTTATTATAGACGTGATCATAAAGAACTGGAGCTAAATGCCTTGCTCACTGCCTATGTCGCGACCGGAATATACGCGTATGAAGCAGTCAAACGTAGTACAGCATCTCTGGGATACTTCGCTTCCGCGGTAGGCATGATTACTGTCTTATGGCATATAAGCTATAGCGGAGTTACAGAAGTACAGTACTATACCGGTCCGCTCGGTGTATATTTCATGTCTCTTGCCTACACCCGCAAAATGAGAAATGACGAAGATAATCGACGATGGCTCGATTTCTGCGCTCTCTTTTTTATAATAGTTCCGGCAATGTTTCAGTCGTTTGGAAGCGAAGGGTTGAATTACTCGCTTCTTTTGGGAGGATATGGACTGCTTCTTGTGCTGGCAGGCATTACAATCAATTACCTTCGATATACATATGGAGGAATTTTTGCCATCGTCATCTCGGTCTTCGCCCAGACATATGGAATTATCTTTAATATTCCCCGATGGTTGCTTATTGGACTTATTGGTCTTGTCTTCCTGGTGAGTGCTGTATATCTGCTGCAGAATAGAAAAGAAAAATAAAAAGTTATACAGAGGCTTTTTGTATACGATGAAGCGACTCTTCCTTGCCAAGGATCTCCATAGATTCATTTAGTGGAGGTGATATTTTTTTACCTGTTATCGCAACGCGGAGGACCATAAAGAATAAACTATTCTTTACCCCTTCCCGCTCCGCCACCTTTTGCATAGCTTGTCCTATTGTTTCCGGATTCCATGTAGACATGGCTTCAATCTCTATCGCAACTTTTTGTAGTAGCTCTTTATGAGATGTCAGATCAATTTCGTATGTCTGAGGATGTCTAAAAAAGAACTCAGTAATAGGAAGATAGTCTGCAAGTTTTTTTATTCTCTCCCGGATGAGAGGAATAGTCTTATGGACAAGCGCGTTATCATAACTATCACCGATGAAGTTCTGAATCTTAGTTGCCAACACGGTAACGTCCATGTTACGAATATATTCTCCATTCATCCAGTCGAGCTTCTGCATATCAAAAACAGGACCTACCGGTTTTACATCCTTAAGCTCAAATAAACTAACAAATTCATCCATCGAAAATATTTCTTTTTCCTCAGGATGGCTCCATCCCATAAGAGCAAGAAAATTGAGTATAGCTTCGGGCAGATAGCCTTGTTCCTGATACCATATCACACTCGTATGTCCGTGCCTTTTGGAGAATTTTGATTTATCGGGATTGCGTAAAAGTGGAGTATGAAAAAATATTGGTCGTTCCCAGTTAAAATATGTATACAGCAGAAAATGTACAGGGCTGGTAGAGATCCATTCCTCACCTCGTACGAGATGGGATATATTCATAAGATGGTCATCAACAACCACAGCAAGATGATATGTAGGAAATCCATCAACCTTCAGGAGCACCTGATCAGTAATAGTATTACTATCAAATGTAATGTCACCCCGAATAAGATCGGTCACAACAATCTGCTCGTCCTCAGGTATTTTTATGCGAATCACATATGGCTCTCCCTTATCAAGGTGTGTCTGAACTTCCTCCTTAGTAAGGTTTCGGCAGTGTTTGTCGTACATCGGATTTTTGCCCTCGGACTGCATACGTTTTCGTGACTCTTCAAGCCGTTCTTTTGTACAAAAACAGCGATACGCGTGTCCTTTTTCTACAAGTTCATGAGCATACCTTTTATATAGATCTAGTCGCTCGGACTGACGGTATGGTCCAACCGATCCACCTTTACGGGCACTTTCATCCTCCGATAGGGCAAACCAGTCGAGGGCTTCAAATATTTTTTCTTCGGCTCCTTCAACAAACCGAGTTCTGTCAGTATCTTCTATTCTCACAACAAACATGCCACCATTTTTCTTGGCAAAAGAATAATCAAAAAGCGCCTGGTAGATTGTCCCTATGTGGGGAAATCCTGTCGGTGAGGGAGCTACACGTGTGCGTACCATATCAGAATATTATATAATACTCTACGTCAGGAAGCTGACCATTTATGGAAACTCATCAACTATTCAAATACTGCCCTGTCTGTAAACATGATCTTACTCACAAAGATCGCCTATTCACCTGCGCATCCTGTAATTTTCACTATTATGTCAACCCCACTCCCTGCAGCGCGGCAATATTACACAACAAACAGGGTGAAATACTTATGGTAAAGCGTAAGTTTGATCCTCATAAAGGTATGTGGGATTTGCCGGGTGGGTTTGTGGAGTTTGATGAAACGATGGAAAACTCTGTTGTGAGAGAAATTAAAGAAGAGATAAATGCTGCGATTGAAAACTTAAAGTATGTTTGTACAACAAATGATTTATATGTCTATAAAGATATTCTCTATCACACAATCTGCTCTACATATACAGCAGATCTCGTTGACGATAATCTAAAACCACTGGATGACGTTGAAGAAATACGGTTTTTCAAACCAGATAGCATCCCATATGCGGATATAGCGTTTGACTCCATCAAAAACATTCTGAGAGATTATCTGAAGAAATAGAGTTTATCTGCGTTTCATAAGTCTGTAGCCACCGTATACAGCAAACACTATCGGCAATAACAGTATATTTGCGTATTTTATAAGATCCTTCTCGTCCTGAGCAAGTTCTGGCAGCGGATAAAAGAGCACAGCTCTCTGTCGTATACCTGTTAAGGCTCCCTGAGAAATCATCTCGTTTAATACATTCAGAACAAACTCAATATTCGCCGATGCTCTTCCTAAATATTTATCCATGATAAATCGTGTGGAAGGGATAACAATAAGTTCACCACCCTGCTTTGCGGCAGCCCGTGCAGTCACCGTAAACTGCTTCAGATCTTTTTCATTGGGCTGGGGAATAGCGTTTGGGTTAAGTATAAACGTCTGTTTCTGTTCCCATGACTGAGGCACACTCTTCACCAGTTCGGAGGTCTCAACTCCGCTCTTTTTTTCAACGGTTAACGATGAAGTCCATGGATAAGTTAGCTGCTGTATATTGGAAAAGTAGCTATGCTTACTGAACACATTTGTCTTCATCCAGAAAGGGTATATAGTTGCGAATGAGCCGGCCTGATTGCCAAACGTAACCAACTCAGCTGATCCCGACAACACAAGATTTTTCTGTACGGTTATACCATAATCCTTAAGAAAGATACTCAAACTACTGTCAGCCGGAGTAGCGGAAAGACCCTCATCAATGTTCACTCCGTCAGTAAAGAGTATTACTTTCCCCCCCTTCGACACATATTTCTGTACCATCTTTGCGATCCCCGAGCTTTGTTCTTTTACCGGACTGTCAAGCACCACTACCGCTTTATACGCAGCATTTATATCCTTCGTTTCATCAACGACAATCATAGAGGGCGAAAACTGTGAAGCTATAACCTGCTTTAACAGACCAATTCGTTCGCTCTGAGGATCTACTGTCGCACCGGGGTCAATTATGCCAACTTGGGGAAGTTCTTTCCGTTGCATCTTATAGACTGCAGCAGTAAGGTTATACTCCAAGCTCCCCATATCGGTAACCTGAGGCAGTATTTCTTTTTTGTCACCATAATACATAGCCAGTCCGAAATACGCGTTGGTTACGGCAAACTTGTCCTGTTCCATCTGCGAAAACTGCAGTTCAGGAATGCCTGCTTTTTGCGCATCTTCAGCTGCTGTTTTATCTTTTGTGGGATCAAGTATCCGGAGAGTAACATTCTTGCCGCCTGCTTTTTTGTATTCGCGCAATAAATCGGCTGTCTGAGTTTTGAGCGGCAGTAACCGAGTAGGAAGGTTGGACGAAGCAAAAAATTTCATAGTTACCACATCGTCGAGACTCTTAACTATTTTTACTGTTGCGGGAGACAGTGTATACGCCTTTCCGTTTGAAAGATCAAGTCGAAGAGACAAAGCAGATAAGAGAATATTTGCGACAATAAAACCAGTAATCGCAAACACAATTACCAATTTTTTCCCAAGATGCAGCAGTCTCAGCATGCGCGACAGCTTTACCAGATTAAGACGTGATGGGTGATTCTTTTTCATATTAGTCTCGTTTTTCTAAATCAATGATTGTCAGGAACAGGAATATAACAGTAAACGACAGGAAATAAAAAACAGATCTCAGATCAATAACTCCGTTGACGAAATTTTCAAGATGATACAGAGGACTAAAATAAACCAGGGCATCCTGTACTGTCTTAGGAAGGACAGATGACACAAAATCAGTGGAGATTACCGAAAGCAAAAACAATACGATGACAGATGATAACATCGCGATCACCTGATTTTTGGTAAGTGATGAAAAAAACATAGATACACTTATAAAAGTTGCTCCCAGCAACATTACTCCTGAGTAACCCACCAGCACTTCAGGTATATACAGTTTTGCAATAACTGCGAGTGAAACAGGAATCGCCGCAGTGAGCAATAAACCGATACAAAAAACGGTGAGTAACGCAAGAAACTTGGAGATAACTATCTGAGCTTCGGATATGGGCAATGTTAGGAGAATTTCGATAGTATTTATTCTCTTTTCCTCGGACAGTGTCCGCATTGCAACCGCCGGAATGAAAATAAGCATAAGCCAGGGCAACACCATAAACAGCGGTCGGAGTGAAGCAGAGCCTCCCACAAACAAATCTTTCATAAACAAGAAGTTTACAAAGACCGCAAACATAATAATCACTATATAGCCGGGTGCGTTGTTGAGGTAATATTTTAATTCTTTCTGATATAAGTTGATCATACGATCAATGAACTAATTTTTTGAATAATTTTTCTACGGCTCCTTTGCCTTTTGGTTTAGGCCCATCATATACAAGTTTACCGTGGTTAATGATAATAAGTCGTGTCGCAACTGCCTCGACTTCAGATAAGATATGCGTGGAAAAAAGAATGGTTTTTTCTTTCGAAAGAGATTTGATGAGATCTCTTATCTTGTCCTGCTCAAGAGGATCCAGTCCTGAGGTAGGCTCGTCAAGGACAAGCAGGTCAGGGTTCGAAATAAGAGCGGCTCCCAATCCTACCCGTTGTTTAAATCCCCGGGATAGTTCTTCAATACGCGTATCCATCACATCGCTAAGTCCCACACTTTCAGCTGTACCATATACATCGGTTTCTTCTTTTACGCTGGCTATAAATGTAAGATATTCATAGACTGTCATCTCCTGATAAAGGGGATTGTTTTCGGGAAGATATCCAACTTGCTTAAGAACCTCTATTCTGTCTTCTATAGGGTTTAGATTGTTAACCGTTACGGTTCCACGTGTCGGCGTAAGGTATCCCAGAAGAAGGCGCATTGTGGTTGTTTTACCCGCGCCATTCGGTCCTAAAAAACCAATAATTTCGCCCGAATCAGCTTTCAGTGAAAGTCCGTCCACCGCTACTTTACTTCCAAATTTTTTGGTGACTGCCTTAAGCACAATCATAGAATAATATATATACCATATGAAAATAGAGTTAACAAGACGTAGTTGATGCATTCTGATATTTTCTATTGACAAGACTTTTGGATTTATCTATCATGAAGAATATGAATACACCAAATGAGTCCTATAATAGCGACTTAAACACTAACCTTAATGCTCCACCACAAGGAAGCAAAAAAACGTTGTTCGTAGCTGTCTCATTTATATTGGTCATTATTCTTGCTGTGGTCGCATATGTAATGGTGCAGAATAAGAAAAATATGAAAGTTGCTACTACCGATAAAAATACGACACAGACAACCGATGAAGATGCCGATGGTGAAAAAAAGATACTGAAGACTATTCAGGCCGCGCAACCTCCTGATGTAGATTTTGATAAATGGACATTTACAAAAAAAATGACCGATGTTCCTACTACGGCTTCGGTATATGAATTCAAGACAGAGTATACAACCGAAGAGATGCAGGCTCTCTCCAAAAAACTTAACGCATCCGATAATGTAAAAAAAGATAAGAACTTTATAATGGCGTATAACATAAAAAATGATAATAAAGACGTATCTTTGCTTACCTACAATTTACAGACGGGCAATCTTTCATATGCTTCTTCCACAGGCGTTGCTCTCCCCACAGGCGCTACGCTAGACGCAAAGGTAACTGCTTTTCTCGAAGATCTTGGGCTATATGATGAGACACTCAAAACAACCGCCCAGTACAAGAAAAAAAGTAAACCAGGCTTAACTTACCTTGAGATACACCGTGACTGGGTAAAAGCAGGTTTCCCGATTCTTAACTCAATCGGTTTGCTTAATCTGCCGGAAAATGTATCACTCACAACACTTTCACTTACAACTCCTCTCACCAATCTGCCTGAAGACACCGATATCTATGCGGCAACAGATAAAAAAGATGGTTACGTAAGACAGACAGATTTTAATACCATGACCGTCGTTGTGTCTGACCGAACAGGTAAAATTATGGGACTCCAATCGAATATCCGCAAACTGAGCAGCCCTTCTAAAAAATCTGTCACACTCTTGTCATATGACGAAGCCGTTACCAATCTCATGGATAAGAAGTATGATTTCATTCTTACCTCCCCTTCAGGCACAGGAGATATGTCATGGGATAAGATATATCCCAACAATAAGGCACTCGCGGCACAAGCGGTTGTTACCGATAGTGTGATCGCATATATTGAGAAACCGGCACTTGTGAATCAGAAAGAACTTATGCCTTACTATATATTCCGCGGCTATGCGAATCTGCTCAGCGGCTACCGTGTAAATTTTGTAGCGTCCGTGCCGGCAGTTGCTCCTCAGACACAGTCAAAGAATATGTTCAGACTTGTAAAAGAAGTATCAGCACAGGAGAGTGATACAACCCAGAAACAGGGAACCTTTGAAACAACCCCTGGTGCCGGAAATAATAATAACAACAACAATACCAACAACACTTCGAGTGTCGATAACCCGATCTCTCAGACAGATAGAAACGCGGCAGGAGTCTGCGCTCCGTCATCTGACGATCTGAACCCAGTACTCCTCGTAGGCGGTCTCAAGTATGGATGGGCTAACTGGAGAATATGGGGTGGTCAGAAATCAACATCCAAAAATGGTTTCTGGTACTATATCCCAGAACCAGGGACAGCAGACGCGGTTATCATTGAAAGCCTTGACCAGGTAATCGCACTCTTACAGTCACCCACTGCTGGCAATGCCACAGCTGTGCCGCCACAGTCAACACCTGACGACAGCAACGGTGCGACTTCACCATCTGATGACACGACACAAAAACAGGGTACGTTCAACGTAACACCTCAGGCAACAGCCATGATAGCTCAGGATATAACTGCTCAGGAATTGGTGATACGCCAGCAGAATAAGATTCTTAAGGATCTTGGACTTATCTCTGAATCATGCCCCGTACGTCTGACAGGGGCATCACCGAGTATATTTGTGTACGGCGATGAAGGACAGAAAGTATCAGTCGCAAGTGGAGCACAGTTAACCTACGCTGATCCTGTTACAACCGGACACAATACCTGGAATGTAACCATAACAGCAGACGGACTCGATGTAAACGGTCTCACCAGACCATATATTTACTATGAGTACAAGCCTGTTGCGTTCACCAAACCTTCCCATGGTTGGGTTGTCCGCAAAGATCAACTCCCTGCACTCGCCACATCGGTATCTCAAGAACTCGGTCTGACCTCTGATGAAACCACGAGAGCACTGTTTGAACTCAATCATGCCGCTTCATCCGTATCTCATGATCTCTTGTATGTCGGTCTTGTGAACACTCAGGAACTCAATGCTCGTCTCCCTCTGACTGTCTCACCAACACCTAACCATACCTATCGATATCATTTCTTTGTAGCTAAGGCTCAGAATTCTGATCGTACATCAGCACCTCATCTGTCATCTGTTGTCCGATCCGGTCTTACCCTTATCGAAATCGGCTCATCTAACCAATAAAAATTGCTCATGCGGGATCGTTGACTTATGGATACAGATAATGGAATGCAGAATGATAAAAAAGTCATTGTGATGGCAGGATTCCTCGGATCCGTGCTTGTCATACTGATGGTCGCCACGTTTATATTATCTAATCTGCAAAAGTCACGATCCTTTGGCACTCAGACAGCTGCCAATGATGTAGGAACCAAAACACAGACTGTTGACCTCAATCGTCAACCGGTAGAAGAATCTACCAGTCCCGCGACATCAACCCCGAACGGTACACTCGCGGAAGCCCCTCAGCCGCTTCCTCACATTAATTTCCGTACCTGGGATGATGTTAACAGTGTGGCACTCACGCGTACTTCCGCACCTGTGTATGAATTAAACCAGAGTTATACATTTGAAGAAGTGCGAGATATTGCCTCAACACTTGGTGCCTCTGATTCAATAAAAAAGAAGCGCACCAATGTAATTGCGTACAAAGTAGACTCTACCAACAAAACCGCATCTCTTCTGCAGTTTGATACACAAAATGGAGAGTTTACCTATACCTCAACACCTGGCCAGACGTTGCCGGAGGCTTCAGACATAAACACAGGTATCTACGAGTTTATGAAGACTATCAATATATACGATGCCAGCCTTAAAGTAACTGCTACATACAAAAACAAAGCATATCCTGAACTTACATTTTATGAGGTACACCGAGATTGGTCCGCAGTTTCAGCGCCCATTCTTAATACTGTTGGACTCCTCAATCTTTCTGAGAAACAGGCGCTTAACAGCTTAACGCTTGCAACAGCGAATGCAGAAAGCCCCGAAAATACCGATATCTGTGCTACATCTGATGGTAAAGATGGACTAGAAAGACAAAAAGACTTCAACACAATGACCCTTGCCCTCACCGAAGATAAGCGTATAAAATTTGCACAATCAAACATACGACGACTGAATGCTACCGCACCACGAGAGGTATCTCTTATAAATTATGATGAAGCCAAGAAAAAACTGCAGGAAAAAAAATACTCATTTTTATTAACTACACCTGCAGGCTCCGGCGCAGTGCAGTGGACAAATATATATCCACAAAATCAGGCGAATGCACAGGAAGCAGTTATAACAGAAGCGGCTCTGTCGTATCTGGAAAGTGCTCCAGCGACAACACAATCAGAACTCGCGCCTTATTATGTCTTCAAAGGATACTCACAACTGGATAGCGGTTTCAGAGTAAATTATATTGCCGCCGTGCCCGCAATAGTTGACGAAACTACCCAGTCCAGAAATATATTTTCGCCATTCATTAAGGAAGTTCACGCGCAACAGTCTCCCGACGGAGATAATGGACAAAAACAAGGTAGCTTTGACCTATCCCCTTCACCGTCTGTTCAGCCAACGCCCGTGGATGAAACGAGCTGCAACCCCACAGCAGCCCAACTCAATCCGGTCTATGAAATAAACGGAACAAAGTTTGGCTGGGCCAATGTACGCGTGTGGCAAGGCAAACTTTCAACAGGAAAAAGAGGTTGGTGGTATCTGATACCAAAACCCAGCACCACCGACGCGACCTTAAAAGATGAAGTAAATCAGGTAGTTTTGCAGGTTCGTTCGCTAGCCAATGAGTCGGACTTTAGAGAGTTTGACAAAATCCTCTTAGACTTCCAGCTTAGAGGCAACTCCTGTCCTGTAAGAGTGACAGGGGCATCACCGAGTATATTTGTGTACGGCGATGAAGGACAGAAAGTATCAGTCGCAAGTGGAGCACAGTTAACCTACGCTGATCCTGTTACAACCGGACACAATACCTGGAATGTAACCATAACAGCAGACGGACTCGATGTAAACGGTCTCACCAGACCATATATTTACTATGAGTACAAGCCTGTTGCGTTCACCAAACCTTCCCATGGTTGGGTTGTCCGCAAAGATCAACTCCCTGCACTCGCCACATCGGTATCTCAAGAACTCGGTCTGACCTCTGATGAAACCACGAGAGCACTGTTTGAACTCAATCATGCCGCTTCATCCGTATCTCATGATCTCTTGTATGTCGGTCTTGTGAACACTCAGGAACTCAATGCTCGTCTCCCTCTGACTGTCTCACCAACACCTAACCATACCTATCGATATCATTTCTTTGTAGCTAAGGCTCAGAATTCTGATCGTACATCAGCACCTCATCTGTCATCTGTTGTCCGATCCGGTCTTACCCTTATCGAAATCGGCTCATCTAACCAATAAAGAAGTTACGGTTTAAGAAGGTCGGGCCTTTTAGCAAGTGTTTCCTCATACGCTTTTATCATGCGCCATTCTTCTATCTGTTTATGATGTCCTGACAAAAGGATTTCGGGAACAGGTTGATCTTTATATACTTCGGGTCTTGTATAGTGAGGATACTCCAGAAGAGCAACTTCCTGACGATTAGCGGCGACCAACGCTTCCAATATCTCAGTTTTGCCAACAAGTTTAATGAGATCCGAGACGTTCACCATAAAAAAACTTTCGTGCGCTGTTGCATCGTCTTTTTTTAGTACTCCGGGTATAAGACGCACTACCGCATCTGTAACTGCGGCCGCGGCTATTTCTCCTCCGGTAAGTACAAAATCACCAAGAGATAACTCTTCATCTACAAGCGGCATAATTCGTTCATCGTACCCTTCATAATGTCCGACAAGTATAACAAGATGCTCTTCCTTTGCCAGCTCCCATGCTTTGTTCTGATCAAACGGTGTCCCTTTGGCCGACATGCAGAGCACTTTCTTAGTAGACGATTTCTTTGTTATATCTGTAAGAGCTTCATCTACCGGTTCAACTCTCATAACCATCCCCGCGCCGCCACCATAGGGTCGGTCATCAACCGTCCGGTGAGCATCATGGGTATAGTCACGCAGATCGACCAATTCTATATCCACCAGCCCTTTTTGCTGAGCACGTTTTATAATGCTTTCTTCAAAGAAGCCCGATAACATCTTGGGAAATAGCGTAATGATAGAGATTTTCATGACTTTATTTTACAATATGGAAGTCTATTTACTAACCCTATGAAACATATTGTCCTTTATCTCATTAGATTCTATAAAAAAACAGAGCTCACTCGAGGGACTATTCTTCGCACGTTTTTTATCTCTGATCAGGCGTGCAGGTATAAGCCCACCTGCTCAGAATACACCTATAAGGCTGTCGAAAAGTATGGGACCATGAAAGGATTATGGTTAGGTCTCCGGCGTATAGTACGCTGCAACCCTTTCTCCAAGGGTGGTTATGACCCGGTTCCATGATAAATCTACTTGATTTTATAAATACATTATTGTTATAATAATTAGCACTCATGTTTATTATTTGCTAATTTACCTATGCAGATGCGCTATGAACCCCCGGAAAACCAACAAAATGCGGTCGACACCTATACCGTCAATCTTACTCAGCTTGCCCGTGACGGAAAACTCGATCCTGTGATCGGAAGAGACGATGCCATACGTCGTGTGATACAGATACTTTCACGCCGTACCAAAAATAATCCTGTTCTTCTGGGTGATCCAGGCGTGGGCAAAACAGCTATAGTTGAAGGATTGGCACAACGGATTGTTGATGGTGATGTGCCGGATACACTTAAAAATAAGCAAATACTCTCCCTTGACCTCGCAGGCCTCCTGGCAGGTGCCGCTTACCGGGGGGAGTTTGAACAGCGGTTAAAAAAATTACTGGAGGAAATTATTCAAAGCGAAGGCAAATATATACTGTTTATTGATGAGCTGCACACTATTGTTGGCGCAGGCGCCGCCGAAGGTGCAGTGGATGCCGGAAACATGCTGAAACCACAGCTTGCTCGCGGAGTGTTGCACACAATCGGAGCGACTACGGTCAAAGAGTACCGTCAGTACATTGAACGCGATGCCGCGCTTGAGCGGCGCTTCCAACCCGTTTATATAGAGGAACCAACGATGGAAGACAGTATCGCAATACTGCGGGGAATTAAAGAAAAATATGAGATTCATCATGGAATAAAAATATCTGATGACGCGCTTATTTCTGCGGTCAATCTATCTATCCGCTACATAACCGACCGCTACCTTCCCGATAAAGCTATCGACCTCATCGATGAAGCGGCTGCCGCTTCTAAAATAGAGATTGATTCTATGCCTACCGAGCTAGATCAGATGAAACGTAGAATCATGCAGCTGGATATTGAACTTGCCGCTCTCAAACGCGAAAAAGGCATAGAGCCAAGAAAAGAACTACTTGAGAAAGAACGAAAGGAACTAACAGAAAAGTTTGATACTCTCAGTACCACATGGAAAAAACAAAAAGACATATTGTCACAGCTCAATAAGTACCGTACAGAACAGGATAAACTTAAAGCCGACCTGGATAAGGCCGAACGCGAAGTTATACTTGAGAAGGCTGCTGAACTAAAATACGGCAAGATTCCTGAAATTGAGAAAAAAGTAATAGAATTGGAACGACGCTGGAATACGATACCGGTCGAAAGCAGGCTTCTGAAAGAGCAGGTTACCGAAGAGGATATCGCCCGCATAGTATCCCGTTGGACCGGAATCCATGTAACACGTCTCCTTTCATCAGAATCAGAAAAACTAGCTCACCTTGAAGAAGAACTAAACCAACGTGTGGTGGGACAAGAGCACGCGTTAAAAAAAGTAGCAAATGCCGTACGCCGATCCCGTGCAGGACTCTCAGAAGAAAACAGGCCGATAGGTTCATTCCTTTTCCTCGGACCGACCGGTGTCGGAAAAACAGAGACAGCGAAAGCTCTGGCATTTAGTTTATTTAATGATGAAAAAGCTATGATTCGTATCGATATGAGTGAGTATCAGGAAGCTCATACGGTAGCGCGTCTCCTTGGCGCTCCTCCAGGCTATGTTGGGTACGAAGAAGGTGGGCAGCTTACTGAGGCTGTGCGGAGAAAACCGTATTCAGTAATCCTGTTTGATGAAATAGAGAAAGCGAATCCTCAGGTATTCAACGTATTTCTCCAGCTTCTGGACGAAGGACGGCTTACGGATGGAAGAGGCAGAGTAGTAAACTTCAGAAATACTATCATCATACTTACGTCTAATCTCGGGAGTGAGCTATTTAGAGAAGAGATTGCTTCAGATCAACGGGAGCTCAAAGTTATGGATGCAGTAAAACATTTTTTCAAACCTGAGTTTATTAACCGTCTTGATGCTATGGTTACATTCCATCCCTTAAATCAGACCATGATGGAAAAAATCATTGAGCTACAACTTGAGGATGTAGATGCACGACTGAGTAAGCAGAATCTCAAACTTGAGGTGACTCCGGCATTTAAAAAACATCTTGCTCTTGTAGGGTTTGATGAGGTGTTCGGCGCCCGTCCGCTCAAACGTATCATAAATGAAATACTGGTCGACGAGATCGCTTTGCAGATAGTAGAACACAAAATAGTACAAGGGGACAAGATCGAAGCAGACTACAAGCAGGGACACACAAAAATACAGGTAAAAAAACCAAACTAAAAATATGTTTAGATAACACGTTTCTGGTATAGTAGATGTGTCATGAAACGTATTAATGTGCTGAATATATTAACCACGCTATCAGTATTTAGTCTTCTCTTTTTCTTTACCTGTACATATAGCAAAGATTTTAATCAGGACCTAGGCAGACACCTAAAACTTGGAAGTATTATTCTGCAGACACATACGATACCAGGGACGAATCTGTTTTCATATACCAACCCATCATATCCATTTATAAATCACCACTGGCTGGCAGAAGTAGTATTTCAGGGTATCTATCAGTTAACACACATTGAAGGACTCATCCTCTTTAAGTCATTTATAGTCGTACTATCAGTCGTGTTCCTGTATTATCTATCGGCCCGAGAATCGTCACCGCGGGCAGCTGCAACAGCTATCTTTTTACTCTCCCCTCTTTTTCTGGAACGTTCTGATATACGTCCCGAATTACTTGGCTATCTTTACTTTGCCTGTATGCTCTATATAGTATTTACATATAAGCGCCGTAGGTATCTGCTATGGGCTATACCTCCCCTCCTATTACTCTGGGTTAACTCTCATATAACGTTTGTTTTCGGCGGCGTTCTTACCCTCATTGTCTTGGGTGAACTATGGAGCTCTGCGTTGGTAAAAAAATCCAACACATACTCATGGCACTATACGGTACTATTTCCTGTCATAGTATTCGTTGCGGTAATGATAAATCCTCATGGACTGTATGGCGTTTTTTATCCGTTGTTTATCTTTAACGATTATGGATATAGCATTGTAGAAAATCAGAATATATTCTTTCTTCTTAGGTATACGCATAACATCTTACTCACCTACTTTCTTCTCACACTGCCCTTAGCATTACTCTCTTTGAGTGTGTTACTCTATCTCAAAAAGTATACATACGCGTTTCTTCTCATATTATTTACCATACTCACATTTTCTCAGATACGTCATCTCCCCTTTTATACCCTCGTATCAATCCCCTGTATAAGCATAGCTCTATCGTATATCTCTCGTTTTATTCCAAGAGCATACTTCAATAAATATGTCGCATCACTTGTTCTCATCTGTTTAAGCCTTATAGCATCACTTGTATTTATATCAGGTATTTATTCCAAAACATTTGATAGACAGACGTATTTTGGACTCAGGTCGTTCGAAGATGGGAAATTAGCGGCTGATTTTCTTCTTCGCCATAAGCTGCCGTCGAATATCTTTAACAACTTTGATATTGGCGGATATGCGATTTACCGTTTATATCCGACATACCGAATATTTGTAGATAACCGCCCGGAAGCCTACCCAAAAGTTTTTCTTCAGGATACGTATATAGCAATGCAAACGAACCCGGAGCTTATGAATAGCGTATTTGCAAAAAACAATATTAGAACTATATTTTTTGCCCATACCGATCAGACTCCATGGGCTCTTACCTTTATGGAAACCATAATAAAACAAAAAGAATGGAAACTTGTATATCTAGATGCGTCAATAATGATTCTTACAAAGGGTACATCCTTGCCTGATGTGCGCAACAATAGCTCATACCTGGATGCTCTGATTACAAAAGAGACAGATTATATTAACCTTCTTAAACTAGCGAATATATTTGTTACACTAGGGCATCCTAGAGCAGCGAATAAAGCCTTCGCTCAGGCACATATACTGAATCCCGACTCATGTATAATTCAGAAAAATCTTTACGCGCAAACAGATAACACACTGCAAATAGGAGAGCACGAGCAAATAAAACGAGACCACTGGTTTTGTTTTTAGTTTGTTATGAAGATATCACCTGTGAGATACCCGCTGCAATCGTTTTCATTTCTTCTTTAGAAAGAGAGATTCTTTCGGGTATTATTTCTGAAGTCTCTGTTATTTTCTCCGGATCTTCATATCGGGGAAGAATATGAATGTGCGCATGGGGTACTGCTCCAAATGTGAAATAGCTCACCCAGTTTGCCTGCAGTGATTTCTGCATAGCCTGAGAAACCTTCCGGGTACATTCCCAATAAGCGCCAAACTGAGGAACATCATATGTCCATCGGTGATGTTCCTTGGGAATTACGAGTGTATGCCCCTTTACTCTGGGGAAAATATCGAGAAAAGCTATAAAAAGATCATCTTCATACACTTTATAGCTTGGAATCTCGCCTTTAACCAGCTTACAAAATAAACAATCACTCATAATAATATGATACCAAATATAAAGTCCTCTTGACAAGATAATTCCTCAAATAGTATGATACTGTATGAAATTATCATTTATGATACTATCTTATGAATACTCATCTCCCCGATTTTATACCTTTAGATGTTCCTTCAGAAGCTCAGTCGATTTATAAAAAAAACTACAGTCTCGCGACACATGATAGCGGCCGCCTCATGCTTTTTGCCGGCGATCAGAAAGTAGAACACATGAATGATGACTTCTACGGAAAAGATATTACTCCTGAAAATGCCAATCCGGAGCACATGTTTGAGATTGCGTCAAAGGCCAAGATTGGAGTATTCGCGGCTCAGCTTGGACTCATATCTCGATTTGGCGCAAAATATCGGGATATTCCTTATCTGGTAAAGCTTAACTCAAAAACTCATTTGATTAAAACCTCTCAAAAAGATCCCCGCAGCATGAGCTGGATCGATGTAGACCAGGTTGAGGAGTTTCGAAAAATGAGCGGTCTGAATATAGTCGGTGTTGGATATACGGTATACGCAGGCAGTGAATACGAACCAAAAATGCTCCGACAGGCTGCGCAGATTATATACAATGCTCATCGCTATGGACTATTGAGTGTAATCTGGGCGTATCCTCGGGGAAAGGCAGTGGCAGATGAAAAAGATCCGCATATTATCGCGGGTGCCGCAGGAATAACTGCTTGCTTGGGAGCAGATTTTGTGAAGGTTAATTATCCCAAAAAAGAAGGGCTTGCCTCAAGTGAAATTCTGAAAGAAGCTGTAGCTGCTGCAGGTATGACAAAGCTTGTCTGTGCCGGAGGATCAAATACCGATGCCACCAAATTCTTACAGACACTGCATGATCAGATTCATATTTCCGGTGCGATGGGCAATGCTACCGGACGAAATATTCATCAAAGACCGCTCAAGGAAGTAGTGCGCCTTTGTAATGCTATCTACGCAATTACTGTAGAGAACAAATCAGTAGATGAAGCATTAGCCATTTATAAAGGATAATATGAGCAATTCACCAACCACACTTACGTCGTTTATTCTTACCGAAGAGCTTGCTGTAGCACACGCAACAGGGAGTTTTACGATATTGATGAACCACATAGAAGATGCGGTAAAAATAATTGCGTCGCATGTAAAGAAAACAGGGTTGGTTGATATTCTTGGTCACACCGGCGATAAAAATGTATATGGGGAAGATGTCCAAAAACTGGATGAGTTCAGTAATAGGATACTTATTGATTTGCTCTCAGATAGCAAACAGGTATGCATGATTGCTTCTGAGGAGCTGGAGAAACCAATCACCGTACAGGGAAATGGATGTTACAGTGTATATTTTGATCCTCTCGACGGCTCGTCGGTTATAGATACCGCAATGAGTATAGGTACTATTTTCTCGGTATACCGCCACACGCCGGGAACGATCCCGAATGGAAATCAACAGATCGCGGCAGGATATGCTTTATATGGATCGAGTGTAGTTTTTGTATATACATTTGGCAAGGGAGTAAATGGCTTTACTCTTGATCCCTCAATCGGCAGTTTTCTCCTGTCAAATCCAAATATACGTATCCCCAGCAAGAATCGGGTTTACGCGGTAAATGAAGGATACTCAGATCTCTATGACAGTGGAATGAAAAAATACTTAAAACACATTAAAAGCGGCAAAGATCTGTATAAATTACGCTACGCTGGTGCTATGGTAGCCGATATTCACAGGACGCTTCTTCATGGCGGCATATTTATGTATCCTAAGGATAAAAAAAATCCCGACGGGAAACTAAGACTTATGTATGAAGTTAATCCTATGTCCTTTATTATTACTCAGGCCGGAGGTAAAGCGTTTTCCCGCGAAGGTACCCCGCTTGATATTGAACCATCAGCGTATGACCAGCGAGTTCCGGTGATCTTAGGAAGTTCGGATGAAGTAGATACCTATATTGAGCTATCAAAGAGTTGAAACATAGCTCAAAACAGCATACAATCAAATGTGATATACACTAGCGATTATTATTTATATTTCACCATATGAAACGTCTCAAAGTAGGTATTAACGGCTTCGGCAGAATTGGTCGCGCATTTACCCGTATCGCGTCATTACGGAACACCTTTGACATAGTAGCCATCAACACACGGAAAACTCCGACTAATATAATGGGCTATCTTCTCCAGTATGACTCTGTTTACCGCCGTTTTCAGCTTCCCGTGACAACCAATGAAAGTAGCCTTGTCATTAACAATAACCCAATCGCGGCATTGCAGTTTGGAATGCCTGAAGAGATACCATGGGATAAATACGGTGTCGATGTTGTAGTGGATGCGACAGGAGCGTTTACAAAGAAAGAAGACCTTGCAAAACATGTGAAAGGAACTGTTCAGAAAGTTATTCTCACGGCCCCTGCAAAAGATGATGCCACTCCCCATGTAGTATTGGGCGTGAATGATAAAACGGAAGGACTTATGAATGAGCAGGTTCTCTCCAATGCTTCATGCACCACAAACTGTGCTGCGCCCATGTTCAAAATTCTCAATGATAATCTCTCAGTTATAACAGGATTTCTTACCACAACCCACGCATATACCCAAACACAGACTCTGCACGACGATTCAAACAAAACATTTGATCGTTCACGTGCAGCAGGACTGAATATAGTCCCCTCAACTACCGGAGCCGCCAAAGCTATTGTCAAAACAATCCCCGAACTCAAGGGCAAGATAGACGGTATGGCTATTCGTGTACCTGTTCCCACAGGATCGTTCTCTGATATCTCAGTCGTCGTAGAAAAGGAAACAACCATAGATCAGGTTAATAACTTCTTTAAACTGGCTTCAGAGAATGAATATAAAGGTATAGTTGGATATGAGACTACATTACTCGTATCTTCTGATTATATAGGTTCACCTTACTCATGCGTTTTTGACGCCAACTACACAAAAGTCATAAACGGACATTTTGTAAAAGTCTTTGGCTGGTATGACAATGAGTGGGGCTATTCCACACGGCTCGTTGATCTGGTCGAAAAACTGAGCTCTGTGGTATCATAACGACAGACGTTTAATTAACAATTACTTTGTACATATGCCAGACCAAGGTGTTATATATATTGATGCTGTTGAACTGCAAAACAAACGGATCCTGCTTCGGGATGATCTGAATGTATCAATGAACCCTGATGCAACCATTGCCGACGACGCACGTCTAAGACAATCATTACCCACTATTCAGCATCTGCTGAAAAACGGCAACAAACTTATTATCATCTCTCATCTGGGCAGACCAAAGGCACGCGAGGAAAAATATTCTCTGAAACCGGTAGGAAAAGCACTGCAGGCATATTTGGAGGGATATACCGTAACCGTGATCGATGATTTTCTTACCGCGGATCCGGGCGTATTCCAGGCTCAGAAAAATAATGAAGTATTCCTTCTTGAAAATATACGATATTACCCTGAAGAAAAACAAAATGATGCTGCGTTTGTAAAAAAACTAGCCGCGCTTGCGGATGTATATGTAAACGACGCGTTTGGAGTATGCCACCGTACAGATGCTTCTGTAGTCGGCCTTCCTCATGAGATTCCTTCATACGGAGGACTCCTGTTACAGAAAGAGATTACGATGATCTCAAAAATTCTTAAAGATCCTCAGAAACCGATCGTGGCGCTTCTTGGCGGAGCCAAAATATCGACAAAAATAAACCTTATAGACAGACTTCTGGAAATCGCGGACCATCTCATTATAGGCGGCGGTCTCGCGAATACGTTTCTGAGCGCTCAGGGACTGGAGATTGGAAAAAGTTTCAATGAGTATGATATGGCAGAAACAGCAAGAAGACTACTATTTTTGGCAGAACAAAAGCATACCTCCATAGTTCTTCCTCTGGATGTTGTAGTAACCAACGACGGTGAAGAAAAAGGCAAAAGCATAATAAAAAATGTTAAAGACGTTACCAAAAATGATCAGATTCTTGATATTGGACCAGAGACGCAGGCAAAATTCGGAGCTATTATTGCCAAAGGAAAAACAATCGTATGGAATGGTCCTGTGGGTCTTATTGAAAATCCGGATTTTAGACGGGGAACAGATTTCATATACTACGCGATTACCGAAAATCAAGAAGCTATCTCGATCGTAGGAGGCGGTGATACTCTGGCTGCCATCTCAAAAAAAGAGTATCTGGATAAAATAACGCACATATCTACCGGGGGAGGCGCAATGCTTGAGTTTATCGAAAAAGGTACGCTTCCGGGAATAGAAGCGCTTAAAGCGGCCGGATAATCTCAACTACCGTGTCCACTCGCTCGGGAGAGCTTACAATAACCTGTCCTCCTTTTTCAACAGAGGGTAATGTATCTTTTGCGATAACACGACCTTTTCGTATCCAGTAAATATCAAGATCGCGAAAGGTATTTTCATTCCAGAATGTCTGATACTCTTCGGTCGGAAACGTAAAGAGCATACCATCAAACTCTTTCATTTCACGCACATTCATAAGTCCTTTTTCCTGTTTGTCCGCGGTATCCGCGACCAATAACTCATATGAGGTGTTATAAATCTTATAAGATACGGTCTCATATCCTTTCCATCCCTTTAATGCGTCCTGACGGGCTTTATACTTCCATCCGCTATAGGCACCCGCGCATGTAATAATAAGCAAAATACTGTATAGAATGAATTGCTTTTTCTTCATATAATAAATGATACCTATGACTGCGTTCCAACTCAAACTTATCGCTCTTATCACAATGGTTATTGATCATGTCGGCGTATTTTTCTTCCCGCAGATATTATTGTTTCGCATCATCGGACGTCTTGCCATGCCTCTCTTTGCGTGGCTTATAGCCAACGGCGCGCATCACACGAAAGACATATATTCATATATGCGTCGCCTCCTTGTCTTTGCAGTTATATCCGAAGTTCCGTTTGTACTAGCCAACAGACAACGAGATCCTGCGTTTGACACTATAAATATATTATTTAGCTTCACACTCGGGCTCGGCGCTATTATGTTACTTAACAAAACAAGACATACCTTTATGCGCCTTGCAATAATTCTTGCTTCTGTAGCTGCGGCATATATGCTAAAAACAGACTATGGCCCCACTGCAGTGCTGATGGTAGTGATATCGTATGTTTATTACAAAGATCTTCCGAAGATGATTATGTTGCATACTCTTCTTATCGTAAGTGTCTATACTCTACCCATACTCATCCAACTTTCCGGAAATCCTCATCAGGCTGTAGATGGGGTACGATTGTTTCAACCGCTATGTCTGCTGTCGCTCCTTGCTATTGCTTTTTATAATAAGAAAGAAGGAATAAAAACGGGCTATTATCTATACTTTTTTTATCCTCTCCATTTACTCATAATCTACTTACTCAAGCTCCTTTAGCAACAGCGCATATTTCCTTAAATCTTGGAAGCACCGTATTTTGCAGATAGGTATCGGCGTCATTTTTGTGTTCTCCTATCTCCTGCCAGAGAGATCGGCCTGCCAAAAATCCAATGGCTCCGTTTGCGATCGCTGTCTGAAGATTTTGTTTGAACACCTCATATGTGCCGCCCCTTGTAAGGAGAATCCAGGGTATAGAGCCAAGCATCTGAGTTATCTGCCGACACGCTTGTTCATTTTCCGGGTAATCTAGTTTGAATACGTCTGCTTTTATGTCGTGATCAAGGAACATCTGTACTGACTTTACAATACAGTCCGCTTTCCCTGCGGAACCCTCATCGTACGTAACTATTTCCAGGAACAGAGGCAGATCGTGTTTATGAGATTCTTCAAGCACTGTTTTTGCAGTATCCAGCTGCTGTTGAGCTGTTTGATTGGTAGGATTGAAATATATAAGTAATTTTATTCCAGAAGCACCCATGCCTTTTAGTTCTTCGACCGTATATTCAAGCTCAGTTATTCTTCCTTCATTCTGTGCCTCATACCCCGTTTTTTCTATCGAGAGCAAAAAGGGCTTTTGCTTGCCAGGATATGCTTTTAGCCCGTACAAAGGATCAATAAGAATGCCGCTGAATTCGGGAAGAAGTGCATCAATTATTTTCTTCTTTGTGGAAATAACGTCCTCAGCCGAAACAGCATTTGGGTTGTCCGGACTAAGTATTTTCTGAAAACTTCCCCGATGGTCTATCGCAAGCATGAGAAGCGATTTGTTTTGTTTAAATATATCTATGCTCATATGCTAAAATTCTACACTATTTTTATCAGATAAGGCCTTTTTCGCGCAAGCTTACATATTTTGTCCCGGCTACTATTATGTGATCAGCAACTTCAATTCCCATTATAGTACCGACTTGCTTCAATCGTTTAGTGAGTACAATATCCGCGTCTGATGGATCAGGATCTCCTGAGGGATGATTATGTACAAGTATCATCTGAGCCGCGACCATTCGTATCGCAGGTTCAAATACTTCACGGGGATGTACAATACTCGCGTTTACCGTTCCGATTGAGATTACTTCTCGATCGATCAAATGATTGCGGGCATTAAGATAGAGAACAACAAAATGTTCCTTCTTTCGGTGAGCGATATCTGCGACAAGTATGAGCACATCTTCAGGCTGGGTTACTGCAGGCGGTTTTTCGCCTGCCTGCTGATAGACTCTTTTCCCCAGCTCGATCGCCGCCATGAGTGAACAGGCTTTTGCAGTATCTATACCTGGTATAGCCACAATATCTTCGTACATAAGCTTTCCGAGTGCCGTGATCGAAAAACGGTTAAGGATATCTCCGGCCGCCTCAAGTACATGCCTACCTTTTGATCCACTACGGATAATAAGTGCCAGTAACTCAGCATCAGTTACATATGAAGCGCCTTTGCTTATAAATTTTTCACGGGGACGATCAAATAAAGGGATATCCGTAAACTTCATGATTTAAGATATAGCAGATTACCAAAACAAAGTCTGTAGCCTATAAGCGATAAAAATGTCGGGACGGCGGGACTCGAACCCGCGACCTCACGCTCCCAAAGCGTGCATTCTAGCCATCTGAACTACGTCCCGATATGTAGCCTAAGTATTGTATCAGTTTATTGTGATAACTGCAATGTAGGTTGACATATCTTTCTATAGTACAATACATATATGAGACGCCGCTCAACAGAAAAATTGATAATTGCAGTAGCGCTGGCACTTGTCTACTGGTTTATCAGCTCTGGTCCCCTTACCCAGACCTCGCCTTCAACGGCAAAGGCTACGCTTACTCCGACTCTTTCACCTACTCTATCACCCACAAGTGCTACTCAACAGCCGCAACAGCCAATTACCGACGTGCAGACGGTTACTGATACTACTATGCATACCGCGACAAGGATAATTGACGGAGATACTATTGAGATTGAAACAGGTCAAAAAGTACGATACATCGGTATAGATACCCCAGAACTCCATCACCCCACCAAAGGAGTACAGTGTTACGGCGAAGAAGCACGGAAAAAGAATGAATCTCTCGTTGCGGGAAAATCGGTTAAGCTGGTAAAAGATGTTTCGGAGACAGATAGATACGGGAGATTGTTAAGATATGTGTTTCTTCAACCTGAATCATCTTCTGCAGGAATCTTTGTAAATGAAGCTTTGGTAGAAGAAGGATACGCCCATGCGAGAACATATCCGCCGGACGTTGCGTATGAGCCTACGTTTAGGGCAGCGGAAAAGCGCGCGCGTGAAAACAAACTGGGTTTATGGAAATCATGTGTGTCTTCTCCGTAGATTATTTTTGTATATCAGTCCAAGGATGATTCCTAATAACACGATTACGGTGATAATAAATACATTCATAGGAATACTTTGTTTTGGTTCTACAACTACTTTCAGTTCTACAGTCTTTACAGACGGATCATCAGAAACTGTTATCTTCTGTGTCCCGGTTGATGCTCCATAATTAACGACAAGCGTGTGTGTACCTGTCGCGATATTCTTAAAGTGTGCCTGTCCCTTACTATCCGTCCTCGCGCGTTTTGGTTGTGAATACAAGATCACTTCTGAGTTAGTAACGGGTTTTCCCTCTGTATCCTTAACTTCGACCGTGACATCCTTTGTGGCAGATGCACGTGTTCCCGTGATTGTAGGTGTAAGAGTAGCATCACTTGTTTCATGAGTCTCAGTATCAGGATTCGCTTTGCTTGGTTTCTCAGAAATAGTATTCACTTCGCTCACCTTAAACGTTGCGAACGGTTGTGTTATCTGTACCTGAAAATCCGGCAGACGACGTACCTTGCCATCGTCTTCAACTCGTGCGGCAAGAGTATATATACCAACTGCCAAATCATGATCAGACGTCCAACTAAACGATGAGCTATCATCTACTTTCATTCTATGCTCATCTCCTTGCTCTTTCAGTTGGAGAATCACATAAGTTCCTGCTTCGGCGACGCCGACTATTGTCGGACGTCGTTTATCGGTCTTAACCGGCTCTTTCGGAACTGTTGCGCTATCAGCCGAGCTGATAAACAATGTTTTGAGATTGCCGATAGCGGTTATAAAAATATGTGAGGTAGTAGCGATTGGGTCTGAGGAAGGGCCTGAGTTACCGCTACTCGAACTCGATGTTGTGCTCTGTGATGATGAGGAGGAAGATGAGGATACTGAGGTTGGTGTGGGTGTAAGCGTGGGGGTGGGAGTTGAGGTGGACGTTGGAGTGGGAGAGGCTACTGTCATCGATACGCTATTGAACGTTGGTGTCTCTGATGATGTGCCGGTAAGCGTGATAAGAAACTGAACAAACTTGCCGACAGCGCCTGTTAGATTACCCCCACTTGAGAGTGCTGAAGACCATGATGACCAACTACTGTTATCATTGGACGTACGAGCTTTCACTGTGTAAGAAGTAGAGCCCGATGTTGACGCCGTAAAAGTGATAGAGTTCCAAGAAGCGTCAGTTACAGCAGAGTTGATGCCACAAGTTTGATATGTCCCGGTCGTCGTAGGATACGCTGGCACTTGCAACCAGTCGAGCGTAAGGTTCGATCCAGAGGTCGTAGTGTTATTAGAAGCGATAGGGTACATAGCCCCTGTTGGAATATTGGTACTCACGGTATCTACTAATGTATTGTCTATGTAATATCTCACCTGAGATGCTCCAAAATCGACTTTATATGTGTGATACGCGCCATAGTAAGAAGTTCCCAAGCCATTCATTGTCTGACTAGATCCATCGTATGTGCGCGTATTCAGCTGTCCGTTATTAGCAGTGCTAAACATCACAAATTTTCCAAATCCGGTACCATCGGCCCATCCTAGATGCTGAAAATCGTGATTCGTGAACATGGCGCGATACTCAAGAATTTTATTAGTGAATGATGTCTGCCCCAGAACATACGCACCATTTGCTCCATAGACAAGCAGTGTGCCTTGTGGTTGGGGTATGTAAGATCCACCGCTCCATGTTCCAGAGCTCCAACGCTCGGAAAAAAGAGAAACATATGGCGATCGTGGTGTCTCAAAGTCGTCACGAAACGAAGCTGCTAAACCCACCTCACCATCAGCTATTTTGCTGACCTGCGCGTCTGTTAATGTAGAACAACTTTGATCAAAATCATTGTATGTGGTTATGCTATAGTTACTACCGCTTATAGGAGTCATGGTTGGGGTAGTATTCGCGCCTCCTGAAGAAATGTATCCGAAAAAGATATAATGAGGTGGTGTGAAGGGTTCTTCGGGTCCATCAGCTCTGAAAAATAGGATGATCCGATTACTATCAGGAGCTTGATACACAATAGGAATATCAACCGTATAGGTTACTCCACCAATTTGCTGCGTCATGAACGGTTGGGCAGTTCCAAGAGTACTGCCATCATATGTGCTATACCAAAGATCTCCTTCAAAGGATGTACTCGTATTGGACGAGTTTGTCGGATCACGGCTAGATGTTTGATAAAAAGAATAAATCTTCTGATCATCCGAGTTATACATAATGTCATATGTTGGGGCAAACCATGCGCTTCCACCTGCCGAATATACATTTACTCCTGAGCTTATACTGTCACTTGAATCTACATAAAACAGACTTTGAGTATCACCCAAACCTCCACTGAGATAACGGGCTATGCCAATATATACTCTATTAAGATTGCTGTCATATACAGGTTTTGTAATAAGTTCATCTTTGGCGGAATACCCGCTCCCATTGGTGACATTGCCTCCAAACGTAGCACGCGATGTCCATGCTCCAGACCAATTATTGGATACTCCATTCCAGCCTAATCTTCGGAAACCAAAAGTGGCGTTTTCATCGATGTTAAAGTAATAAATATCCTCACTTTTGGAGCCGGAACCGCCTCGTATAAATGCTGCGTGGGTAAATTTTCGTCCGCTAGAAGGGGTCCCTGTGTAGGTATAAAGGGTATTGTAGTCTACAACTGCTGCGCCAGTACCATTATCGTCTGTGCCGTTTAAACCTTTCCAGTTGGACGCAGTATTATCGGCGCTCGTGTTTGACAGCGTTCTCATTGATGCCCGGGTCTCAAAATAGGTTGTTCCTGAACAGATTTTCTTCACCTCCCAAAAAGCGGCAAGAATACCGTTAGAACCGTTGTCCTTCCATAATAACATGGGATATGTTCCACCCTCAGATGTAGCACACGCACCGAGAGCTTCCATCTCCATACTTATTCCTGACTCGGCGCTTATGCCTGTTATTTGATATGACGCGTTGCGTTGTATAGTAAAACGTTTATATTTGACACTATTCGTCTCTTCAACAAGAACATGGATCTTATCGTTCCGACTGTCGTACACGGCGGTTGGACGACCAAGGCCTGTTTGGCTTACAGAAGTCCATGAACTGCCTTTATTATTACTGTAGGTAAAATAATATGTGCCACCAGTATTTTCCGTCGGCACAATGTAGTTACCATACGCGTCAATCATGATAGGCATGGCATTAGCCCACGAAACAGCATCTGCACCTGCATCTGAACCAGGGTTGACGCCAATGTTAGAAATTGTTCCTTCCGCGAGCACGACTGAGGGTGCAAAAAATGCAGAGCATATAGCTAATGAAAGAAAAATACCACAAACATAATTTCGCATGTTTTTCATGTCTAAAATAAGTCTAGATTATAGGTGAAGAAATATCAATTTATTCCAGGAGGATTGCACGCGCCGGCGCCCCATCACCTGTTTCCAGCTTAAGCGGAAGAACAATAAGATCATACGTACCTTCTGTCACCTGCTTCAGGTCAAGACCTTCAACAATTGGAATTACTTTTTCAAGAAGCGCTGAATGAGGAGTATTATCTGCTGATCCTTTTTGCTTAACCGAAAATGCGTCAATGCCGCAGAGTATTATTCCTGATTCCGCAAGATACTGAGCGCCTTCTCCCGAAAGAAAAACATAGTCATCATAAAAGGTTGTAAACCCCCTTAACGAATTATTTGTTTTCATAAGTATCCGTTCACCGCGGGCAATATGTTTCTGTTTAAGGTCATCGGCCTTAATACTCCCGGACACGTGTGTGAAATCAAGAACACGACACGGTCCGACAAATATATTCAGACTCAGATCGTCTATATTCATGCCATCTTTATCTATATGTCCCGGTGTATCAATATGAGTACCGACATGCGTCCCCAGTATTATCTTTGAGTTATATGCCGTTCCGCTGGCGCTAGCAAAGGTCTCAACCTCAAACGGTGGATTTCCCGGATATATGCTTGTCGCAGGGTTAAGCATTATAGAAATGTCTATTATTCGTTTATATTTCATAAAGATTATTTTTTTTGTACATTATGTCCTCCAAACTGATTGCGCAGCGCAGAAACTACTTGACCCGTATAACTGGGATTCTTTTCTGATTCTATGCGGAATGTAAGAGCGTCTTCTATTACCTTTGCTGCAATCTTCATTTCACGTGCAGTGTTAACAGTCCATGCGCCCTCACCTGTGTGAGCCACTGTACCCGAAATCTTCTTAAGTTCCGGTCCGTATATATGAAACGCGTTTTGTAACCAACCCATAAGCTTTGATTCTATTACGCTTCCATGATTATATATATCTGCAATATGCTCAAGATTGAGTTTATATTTTGCTTTTTTGAGAATGGCAAATCCTTCCGCGATGGCCTGCATCATGCCATACTCAATGCCGTTGTGTACCATCTTTACAAAATGCCCCGCGCCCGTGCCTTCGCAGAACTGCACTCCACCTGGAACTGACAGATCAACATAGAGAGGAAGTAATGAGTCGTATGTTTGTTTATCTCCACCCACCATCAAACACGCCCCATAGCGTGCTCCACCAGGCCCTCCAGAGACTCCAACATCAATATATGTAATGCCTTTTTTTCGTGCCTTTGCCGCTCGGCTTATTGTATCTTTATAAAAAGAGTTTGCCGCATCTATCACAATATCTCCTTTTTCAAGATACTGTATTACTCCTTCTCTTCCAAACAGATATTCATCTATCACCTTGCCTGCAGGCAACATTAACCATATCACACGAGGAGCTTTGAGCTTGTCTACCAACTCTTTTATACCGACCACTGCGGTAAGACCATCTTGAGTGAGCTCCTGAGTTACTTCTTCTGTGCGGTTATACCCAACTACATGCCATCCCTGCTCCAATAAATGACGCGCTATCCCTTTGCCCATTTTCCCCAGGCCAATTACTCCAATCTCATCTCTCGTACGATATCCCTGTGCTGAGGTTATTTTTTCTTCGAGCGATAGATTAAGTATGTCACTGCTCTTTTTCTTATACTTAATAAGAGGTACTGTGTTTTTGCTCCACATTTCGACAATCGGGTCTATAAAACGCCACACAGCTTTTACCTCGTCGGTTGAGACAAAAAGAAGCTGATTACCATCGATACAATCAAGGAGTAACCGCTCGTATTCTTCGACTTTATGTTTCTGTTTTCTCGACTTCCCCAGATTGAACTCAAAAGACTGCTCTTCCAGCTCCATCTTGAGACCAGGTTTTTTTGACCAGAAACAAATTGTTATTTTTTCTTCAGGTTCAAGTGAAAAAATTACGGTATTTTTGTAATGATTATCATCGGGGCACAGACAGGGAGACAGATGTTTGAAGGTTACAATGATCTCTTTTCTTGATTCCGGCAGCTCCTTACCAGCTTCGATAATGATAGGCACACCTTGCCACCGGGGTGAATCAAGTTTGGCAATAACTTTAAAGTACGTCTCGGTCTGAGACGTAGGTTGTACACTTTTAACAGATGTATACCCTTCATACTGTCCTCGTATAGTATTTGTTACGATCTCTTCCGGACCGGGGACTATGAGCGTCTTAAGAATCTCAGAGCGTTTTTTACGTATACTAACGGAGTCAAACATTGAAGTCCGGGACATAGTAATAAGAGCTAACATCTGTAACAGATGGTTTTGTCCCACATCTTTAAGAGCACCCAGGCCGTCGTAAAGCGATCCTCTTTTTTCAACACCAATTGATTCATACAGTTTAATCTCAATCTTTTCTATATGACGGTTATTCCATGAAGACTCCATGAGGTTATTGGAGAAACGGAATGTAAGAATGTTTTGCAGCATTTCTTTCGCCAGATAGTGATCAATTCTGTATATCTGTTCCTCTTTGAACAACTGAGCCAGCAATAAATCGAGCTCCTCTGCAGTTTTAAGATCCTTCCCGAAAGGTTTTTCAACCAGTACTCTCGTCCATCCCCCTTCCGGTCCGCACGGTATGGTAAGACCTGAGTCTGCCAGGTGATGTAACATGGTTTGATAATATAAAGGGGGAACGGCTAGATAAAATAATTTATTGGCACACGTTTTCCACTCCCCATCAATTCTCCCCAGATCAATCGCCAACCGTTGGTAATCCTGTAACTCAGAAAAGTTACCCTGATGATAAGAAAACAGATTAAGAAATGCGGTTACTGTTTTTTCGGGTAGTTCTGTATCATCGTGTTCACGTAGTATTTCAGCAATCTGTTTTCTAAATGCCTCTGTAGATATATCTCGTCTGGAAAAACCAATAATATGAAATAAGGCGGGGAGTCTATCACTTTCATACAAATGATAGAGCGCCGGGACAATCTTTTTTTTCATCAAGTCACCGGTAGCTCCGAATAGAACTAGGATAGTAGGAACAGTCCGTTGGTGAGCAATCATTGGCATATTACTTTACTTAAGTTTTTTACATAAGTCAATGTATACGTGCATTATCAGGCCATTTTCCTCAACAATTTTATACAATATACAATACATGACGCTACAAACCTATATTGCGAAAAAGAGAGAAGAGGTAAAACAATCAATTCTTAGCTTTATAGAACATAAATTATCCATACATAACAACCTTCCGTATTATAAAGATACACTGGAACGGTTAAAGAATTTTGTACCACAGGGAAAACTGCTCCGGGGTGTGCTCGCCATGTGCACATATGAAATGTTCAACGGGAGCAAAGATGTGCATATTCTTGATGTTGCGTCAGCTATGGAGTTTAACCAGTCCAGTCTCCTCATACATGATGACATCATGGATCAGGACACGGTGAGACGCGGAAACAAAACTATGTATGCTCAGTATATGGATCAGACTGAGGGTATCATCAACCCGCTTCTGTATGGACAGTCCATGGCAATCTGTGTCGCGGATACAGGTTTTTTCTTTGCGTCTGAACTGTTGCTACGTTCAAAACTTGAACATAATGTTATATCTGTCATCATGGAAGAATTACAACTCGTTTGTGCCGCTCAGATGTCTGATGTACACCTTGCCCAGTCAACAGCCGAACCAACATATGAAGAGATCATGAATGTATACCGTTATAAAACAGGTAGATACACCTTTGCATTGCCTCTACGTGTGGGAGCGCTTGCCGCAAAGGCCAACGATTCCGTCGTAAACAAAGTTGAGCAATTTGGTGAAACGCTCGGAATTATATTTCAGCTTAGAGATGACGAAATTAAGTTATTCGGAAGCCAAGAATCAACAGGCACCTCAATAGCATCAGATATACGTGAAAACAAAAAAACCCTTATCAGGCATCTTTTATACAAGCAGGCAACTCAAAAAGAAAAACAGCTGCTCAACACCTTATTTGGTAAAACTGATGTAAGTATTGAGGGAGTTGATGCAATAAAAATGCTTATCAACAAACATGGCATACTTGAGCAGATTCATACTGATATACATGCAATGACCAAAGAATTAACCTCGATCGTTGAAACACTGGCCATAGAAACATCGTATCGGATATTGTTGCAGGAATTTATTGAATATAATCTGAATCGGACTCGATGAAAACCACCGAGTAGTATACTATACGTATGAAAGCGCCTGATTTTTCTCTCCCTGATGAGCAGGGTAAGACACACCACCTCTCAGACTACCGTGGAACATGGATTGTAATATATTTTTATCCACGTGATAATACTCCAGGCTGCACAACCGAAGCATGTTCGTTCCGAGATAACCTTGAAGCGCTCACGAAGCATGGTATTGTAGTTCTGGGAATTTCCAAAGACTCAGTTACATCACACAAAAAATTCACCGATAAATTCAGTCTGAACTTTCATCTGCTCAGCGATGAAGGCAAAGAAACAATCAAAGCGTTCGGGGCATGGGGAAAGAAAAAGTTTATGGGAAGAGAGTTTGAGGGAGTGTTGCGTAATACATATATTGTCGACCCTGCCGGAGAGATACGTAAAACATACGAAAAGGTAGATCCCAAAACTCATGTTGAACAGATTCTGACCGACATTACTCAATTGCAGTCAGGTAAGGCCATATTGACCTAACAGAAATAATAATCTCATTTATAATATATATATGAACATCCTGATTGTGTATGCCACTTTTTCCAACAGCACGGCACTTGCAACACAGCTTGTCGCGGAAGAGCTTACAAAGAATAGCCATACGGTCACCGTCAAAAAAATTCGAGACGCGGATATGAATGACTTTGCACATCGCGACCTTATTGTAATAGCCTCTCCCAGCTGGCTTGTCGCGGGAAAAGAAGGACAACCTCATGATGATTACTTTGCTGCAAAGGAGCGATTTACCCAGGAAGCTTTCAAGGGGAAAAAATGTGCAATAATGGGTATGGGTGATTCTACCTATGCGCACTTTTGCGGCGCTGTAGACTTTTTACAGGAGTGGGTGCAACAGATGGCGGGTATAGTTGTCGAACCTTCGCTTCGTATAGACGGCTTTTACTTTGAACAGGACAAAAACTCCGAGCTCATTAGGCAATGGGCAAATACTCTCTTAAAAAAGATGCAGCAGTCTTAACCTGCTTAGAATTATTTATATTATAGATAACATCCTTCCGTTCAACTATAACCGGCCAATTTTTCCTGTTTGCTTTGCTGATAAGAGTGTTATTTGGATTAAATGCTATTGGGTAACCCACCATTGTCATTATAGGTATATCCCCTTCAGTATCGCCTACAGCCACAGAATCTTTAAGGTTATATACATTGTTATGACTTTTGAGAAACAGTAGCAACTCCTCTTTCTTATTTAACGTGTCCCCTGCCACCTCTATAATACCATTACGGACCTCATATCCAGATCCGCAGCACATAGTAATACCCAAAGATTCTGAAAAAGGAAGCACAATAGGAAGAGGTGATCCTGACAACGCGAGTAAATCATATCCATGTTTTTTAAGATACGTAATACTGTCTCGGGTAAACCTGTAGAGTTTATCTTTCTGTGTCGAGATAACTGTATCAATAACCTTCTGAAGATCATTCACTTTTCTGCCCACGATATGTTTACGGTAAACCGTTACAACTTTATATATATAATTTTCATAGCTTCCCTGTCTATTGAGCCATGCAATATGATCTATTGCCACTTCTTCACGAACCTCGTCGGCAAATAAACCCTGGGAAAGAAGTTCGTTAACGAGCTCTATAACAAGGCTCGATCTGAACAACGTGCCGTCTATATCAAAGATAGCCAATTTTTTATTAAATTTGGTTTTCATTATCACTCTGGATTGTACCAAAAAAAACAGATAGCACAGAGCTATCTGCTTTAATTGTTGATATACATAGTCAGCTTATGATCGACCGCCCATGCGTGCCACCCTTTCTCTTACTTCTTTGGGCGCAGCTTGTAATCCACGCTTTTCGTGCGGGGCTTTGCCTCCCATTTTACCAGCTTTCCGATGTTGCTCGGTATTGCCAAAATTTCCTCGTGCCATATGTCTCACCTCCTGCCTGTTATATGAACTTACAATAATGTAGTTTCATATTACTTATCAGCGTTAAGAATCGGGCTAAAAAGAAGTAAGAGTTGAGTAAGAAGCATTGGCACTTCGGCACTTACTCAAATCTTACCTTTTTCTTATTGCCTTATTAACATGCTGCAGTATCGTATATAAAGGTTTTGTTAATAATTATGCATAGAGGAGGTGATACGTATGGACTTATTACTTTGGATTATTCTTGGATTTCTCGCAGGGTGGATTGCGTCTGTTGTAATGAAAACTGACGCTAACCAGAATACGTTAACAGATATTGTGCTTGGTGTATTGGGTGCCCTGGTCGGAGGATTCGTAATGAATCTTTTTGGTGTTACAGGCGTTAACGGACTCAATATTTATAGTCTGGCTGTAGCACCCGTTGGCGCAGTAGCGCTGATATGGATTGGTCGTGCTATGAAAGGAGCAAATATATAAATTACAAGAACACGGATATGCTAGTGTATCAATCTGCTATCGTGAATATGAATGAACATACAGCTCACCGCATAGGATTAGCTCTAGGGTTGCTGATGGTCGTCATATTCACGATACTTACCTGTTATTCTCTTATTCCCGGTATATACGGCATCAATTATAACGACTTCACCCGTAGTGCCCGCCCTGTTGAAGTTAATCTTGTGAGAGACAAATAATCACTTTCTTCATAAAGAGATTTATCGCTTCACAGCAGCATGTTCTTACTTTTTTCTTACCCATTTCTTATGCTGAATTAACCTGCGTACGTTAAAGTGTATCTATTACCAATGCTGGTACAAACGATGACGTACATAGCATAGAAAATTATAAGAAAGGGGGTGAAGAGTATGAGTATATTATTATGGATAATATTAGGATTTCTTGCCGGATGGTTGGCTTCGGTGATCATGAAGACCGACTCTCAGCAAGGGATGCTGACCGATATCATACTAGGTATAGTAGGCGCTCTCGTCGGGGGATTTATCATGAATATGTTTGGAGCCCAGGGAGTCTCAGGCCTCAATATATATAGCCTTATGGTTGCCACCCTCGGAGCTGTCGTGCTTATCTGGCTTGGTAGAGTATTACGATATGGCTAAAACCACGTTAAGCTATACGAGATAACCGGGTATTGCATAATACCCGGTTATTTGTATAGGTATAATACATATATGAAAGAACGGAACAAGATGATAGATATTCTCCGGGCGTTGGCTGTACTCATAATGATACTTACTCATAGCCTGGTACCGTATCTCTCTCAGCCTCATTTATATAAACTGTGGGATCTGATTCATTTTGCTGTTCCTATGTTTGTTTTCTGTTCCGGTTACATATTCTACGCAGGCGCAGATAAGCTAAAAAAAATACGGTATGTTCCTTACATACTAAAAAGAGTCTACAGGCTCATGATCCCTTACTATATATATGCGTTCGCTTATATTATATTCGTTTCATGGACAGGCGGACTTACCGTTACACCCGCCTATATGCTATCAGTCATTACGGCAACAGGTGGAATAGATATAAGCTGGCTCGTGCTTTTGTTCCTCTTTTTTTCCCTCCTTACTCCGCTCTATCTTAAGGTACATACCAACCGACTTGTCCGATGGGGCTACCTATCTATAGCCGTTATTACCTCAGCGCTCCTTTTATTCCTTAATCCTTCCATGAGTTACAAGTGGTATATGTGGATTCCCTGGTCTATACCTTTCATATATGGATATGTGTTTATTCAGTATCAAACAAAAAAAGGATATCTATGGAAAAGTTCTGTTCTATTAGCAGTATTATTTGTAGCAAGCTATATACTGCGACTTCAATTGCATAGATCGACCCAGTTATTTAACAATAAGTATCCGCCCACACTCCTCTATATATCGCACGGACTGTTATGGATAAACCTCATATGTGCGATAGTACAGAACATAAAACTGCCTTCTGTAGTTACCGTTCTCGCTTCCTTTTTAAGCCGTTTTTCATACTCACTGTTTTTTATCCATTACTTTATAATACTTGTAGCCAGCCATATGGGGCTTCCTCGGAAACTGCATTGGTTTGTTTTTGCTCTATGCATAACCATCTCAAGTTTAGGAGTGCAGTGGGCAGGCTCTTTTGTTTTTCGTCGAAGGAAAGCGTAGTTATTTCTTCACACTATTCTGCTTACGCATCTGCCGAAGCAGTTTTTCAGATTCCAGAACTTTTTGTTTAAGCATCTTCCGTTCTGTTATATCCTGAAATACTGTAGCGATACCATCCTGACTTGGATATATACGCACATCAAACCATTTTTTTGTTTGCTGAAAATACCCTTCGTATATACATTCTTTCCTCGTATTCATAACACTTTCAGCTTTGTCATAGTACTCACGATGATCAGTCGGAGGATAGCTTTTTTGAATGGGCGTACCCACAATAGCAGCATATGTCGTCTCAAGAAATTTTGCTGCCTGATTATTTATGTACGTTACATTCCATGTACTGTCGACCGAGATAAACGCGTCATGCATACTCTCAAGTACAGTCCGAAACTGATTTTCAAACGACTCTGCACGGCTACGGGCTTGCTGTTCCGCTTCAAAAAGCCGCGCACGATCAAGTGCCTGAGCACACTGCCTTGTTAAAGCCAGCATAAAAGATATATCATTTCTCCCAAAATGTTGAGGCTCTTTAAAGTAAAATCCGATAACCCCTAATATTCTATGATTGGTAACCATAGGCACCACCGCACAACTATCATGGTTTAGACGCTGGTTTAGTGTTACTGTAAAAGGGTATCTTACATTGCACTCTTCGATCGTTTCAATAAAGATGGGGTCGCCTACACGGGCCGCGTCCGTTATAGGCAACATATCTATCAGAGGTAATTTTTTGATTTTGTTCATTACTCTTTTCGGAAATCCCGCATACTGTGATATTTCCAACATGCTCGAGTCATAGTTAATGAAACCGATAAGCCCGCAGCAACTGCCACACGCACTCAGCCCCTGACTAAGGATTATATTGCCGATATCCTTTATAGAGACTGCTCGGGAAAGCGCTGCCGTTATAAGCTGCAACCTGCTTATTCGCTCTATTGCTGTCTCTGCTTCACGCTCAAAGAAATCCAGACCGTACTGGCTGTTTAAAGCAGGAGCATCTGCTAAACGCGTTTTTAGTATCTTCAGAATATCTTCCTTTCGGTAACGCCTATCCTGCCGCTTTCCGAATCGGACTGCTTTTAGCAGTCCATTTCTATCCCACTGCCTCAGAGTATTAGGATGGCATTTCAATATTTCGCATGTCTTTTTTAATGAAAGAAGCTCAGGGATCGTTTCACCCGAAGGACGAGTATTAGTTACCATTAGTTAACATTTATTGCTACTTTATGCACCTACGAGTAATTTAAATAATCTACTGTACATGCTACTCGCTCATATTAAAAATTACAACTGAAATACCCCTTGACAAAGTGAACTTCCGTTCACTACAATAATATTGTTGAACAGTTATTCAATACTTATGGAAAAAGACTATCTTAATCAAGTAAAACGGTTCTATTCCAAATATAAAAGACTTCCGTCTTTCCGTGAAATGAAGACAATATTCGGACTTGCGTCAACAAACGCGGTTTCCTGGATTGTCCACAAATGGATACAGCAGGGACTTATGCAGATGGAGAATAAACGATTGTCTCCCACTGCACAATTTTTTAGACTTCCGCTTCTGGGTGTTATAAAAGCAGGTACACCAACCTCGGAAGAACAGGAAATGTATGAATCAGTTTCGCTTGATGAATACCTTGTCGGAAATCCCGGCTTTACATACCTTCTGCGAGTATCAGGGGATTCTATGATTGAAGAGGGTATTAACCCCGATGACCTTGTCATCATAGACAAAAAACGCGAACCCAAGAACGGCGATGTTGTGGCCGCCTGCGTTGACGGAGAGTGGACAATAAAATACTACAAAAACGACAATGGAAGTGTATATCTTATGCCTGCCAATATCAAATATAAGCCTATACTCCCGAATAATTCACTCAATATCGGGGGCGTAGTTGTAAGTGTAATAAGAAAATACTATTAATTAGAATAGCTTAAGTTTCTTGCTGATACGGTACATCTGAAAGTAACCGAGCATCAGGAGAATCGATCCAAAAATGCCGGTTATCATGAAAAATAGACGTACCTGTTCTTCGGTAAGAATCCCTTCACTCCCCTTTTCAAGGGTAAAAAATGTGAAAATAAGGATAATGTGAGCAATTGTACCTGCCGCTATTTTTTTTAACCCCCGACCCAACTCTCCACCAAGCGCTTTCGCGGACAAAATAGCATTTACAATCACCACAACACTTGAAATAAAAATAGCAATAAACGAAAGCTTGAGAAGAAAGGAAAAAAGAAATGGAGAAATTGTAATTGTGAATGTCATTTATACCATGATATATTTACGCAGAACCTAAGTCAAGGACTATCCCTACACAGTATTCGTGATAAAATATCATACACCTATGATACATAAGGCTACAAAAGCAGATATACCACAGATTAAAAAATTAATAGATCAAGCCGCCGCGCAGGGAAAAGTGCTTGCGCGCTCTCTTGAAGAACTTACAGAAGTTGTCAGTAACTTCTGCGTATGCATAAAAGACAATGAGATCGTTGGCTGCTGTAGCCTAGAAATATATAACCAAAAACTTGCAGAAATCAGATCTCTCGTGGTTACACATGAACACCGGAGACAAGGTATCGGAAAAGAACTCGTCAGCTATTGCCTGGAAGAAGCAAAAAATAAACACATATACGAAGTTCTTACCATAACTGATAAAGATGCTTTCTTCGAACGTATGGGGTTCAGTAAATGCCTCAACGGACAGTACCCTATGTTTCTCAGGCCGTAATATACAGGAAGCGTGAATGGCTGATATAATAGAGTATGAAATCTCTCACCCCTCTTCGTGAGACAGACCACACCACAAATCAAAACCTTACAGAAGACAGTGTCAAGAAAACCTATGTTAAAAGAAAAAATGACAACACCGGCTAAATTGTCCGCCTGGATTCCTGAAGCGGTACTCATTATATCCCTTGTTCTAACGGTGGGGATAACATACTATGTGAGATCATCGGCAGATATGAAGGACCAGCTTAGGTTTGATGATGCAATCGCGCGTACTCAGCTTAACGTCATAAATAAAATTGATATATATCTATCATTACTCAAATCTACCGCAGCCATGTTTACCACATATGACGTTACCCATGACGAGTTTCATGACTTCGTAGAACGCGTGGATCTTGGGGAAAGTTATATAGGAATGCAAGGCCTCGGTTACTCACAGAAGATAGATTCTCAGGATAAAGAATCCGCGCTAGATTCTATCAGGTCGCAGAAACTGGATGATTTTTCTATAAATCCGGATTATCCTAGAGCCGAGTACCATACTATCGTCTATCTTGAGCCGGAGGATAAACGCAATAAAGTAGCTCTTGGCTTTGATATGTTCACCGACCCTGTGCGACGTACGGCAATGGAAAAAGCCCGGGATGCCGGAAAACCTGCAGCATCAGGAAAAGTAACTCTGGTACAAGAAGTTGACTCCCAAAAACAGGCAGGATTTCTCATCTATGTACCAGTATACGCATCAGTAGCTCTACCCGCTACCGTTGAGGAGCGAAGAAAAATGCTAAAGGGCTTTGTTTACAGTCCGTTTAGAACCGATGACCTTCTGACCAGAATAATAGCTAACGAAAGTGACCATGGACTATATTATGATATTTATGACGGTTTATCAGTTAACTCAAAATCCCGAATATACAGCTCGCGTCCCAGCAATCACGAAGCACCATTAAACTCAGATTCACGATTCAGACGGACTAAAACGATGAATATAGCAGGAAGGCCATGGACTATGGTTTTCACTACCTCCAACAGCTTTGATACAAATTCAGAACGAGGCTTTATACCCTACATTCTGAGCGGAGGTATAACGATAAGTTTCATTTTGTTTACCATTATTAGAGCCCAACAACAGGCTAGGGCAGCAGCTGAACGTTCGGCAGCAGAAAGGAAGCGGCTGGAAAAGCAAAAGGACGAATTTATAGGGATAGCTAGCCACGAACTTAAGACACCTCTTACAAGTATAAAGGCCTACTATCAAGTGCTATTCAAAAGATTTGTTAATAGAAAAGATACGGAGACTACAAAATTGCTCTCTAAAACGAATACCCAAATTGATAAACTGACAAATCTTATCTCCGATCTTCTTGATGTGACAAAGATAGAGGCCGGCAAACTCCAGTTCCATAAAGTGAACTTTGATATGCATGATTTGATAGAGGAAATAATCGAGGACTTCCAGGCCATCAACGGCCGGCATAGCATAGTGTATGACAATGGGGCAAATGACCCTATACCGGCAGAACTTATTGCCGACAGGGAACGGATTGGTCAGGTTATAACTAACTTCATATCAAACGCAATCAAGTATTCACCTCATAACGACAAAATAATAGTATCGTTAACGCAGGATGGAACATCTATTGTAGTCTCAGTGAAAGATTATGGACTTGGTATACCCAAAGATAAACAAACGAAAGTATTTGACCGGTTTTTTAGAGTTGGTGGACCCAAAAAAGAGACATATCCAGGTCTGGGTCTGGGCCTTTATATCTCTGCCGATATCATAAAACGACATGGTGGAAAAATATGGGTAAAAAGCACCGAAGGAAAAGGCTCAGTGTTCTCTTTTAAAATCCCACGCGGTAAATGATCTCTTTACAAATGCGAATTATTTGCATATAATACATTTATGCACATTTTACGTAACAAACTTGGAGTTAGTCTACTCATTACGCTCCTCGTGCTGTCAGGATTTGTATTACTATCCACTCGTTCGAACAAACAAAAATCCGATCGACTGCATATAACCGCCAGCTTTTATCCTCTGGGTGAGTTTGCAAGACAGATAGCAGGTCCCAATGTCACAATCGATATAATAACCCCTGCGGGAATAGAGCCTCACGATTATGAACCAACCGCAAAAGACATCGCAGCTATCCGCAGCTCGTCGTTATTTATATATAACGGCAACGGGGTAGATGGCTGGGCTGACAAAATAGCGAACGACCTTACATCGGCAGTACGGGTTGTAAATATAAAAGAATCGCTGCACGTTACTTCTTCTGATCCCCACTACTGGCTCGATCCTGTGCTGGTTCAGGCAATGGTAAAAAACATAAAAACTGCTCTTATAAATCAGGACCCCGCTCACACTGCCTTATATGAAAAAAATGCTGCAGCATATATACAGGAACTTAGTAAGCTGCACGAAGATATCCGCAAAGGGCTCAAGACATGCGCGAAACGGCAGATAGTAGTATCACACGCGGCGTTTGGCTATTTTGCTAAAAGATATGGGTTAACTGAAATGTATATTGCAGGCATCTCACCGGAGGAAGAGCCGTCGCCTAAGCGACTCGCAGAAATCGCAGATTATGCGAAAATACATCAGGCGAAGTACATTTTTTTTGAGTCTCTTGTGTCACCTAAACTTTCGGAAACCATAGCCACTGAGATCGGTGCCAAAACTATGGTGCTTAACCCTGTGGAAGGATTAAGTGAAGAAGAGATAAAGGAAGGGTATACTTACATTAGTGTAATGAGAAAAAATCTTAATAATTTACGCGAGGCGCTCTCATGTCAGTAGATAAAAATACATATGCTATAGAGGTGGAGAACGTCACATATGCTTATGGGACTAACGTAGTTCTTGACCGGCTCACATGTAAAATAAAAAAAGGAAGTTATGTAGGTATCATCGGACCAAACGGCGGCGGGAAGACTACCCTACTCAAACTCATGTTAGGGTTACTTCAACCTTCCAGTGGAGAAATCAAAATCTTTAACCAGTCAGTAAAAAACCTTACAGATAAATATACTATTGGCTATGTACCACAACGGATAACTCAGGAAAATCTTCAGTTTCCCGCAACGGTCTATGAAATTGTGGCAAGTGGAGTAACACCTCGCCTCAAACCTTTTGAACAGATGCAGGATTCTGATAGAAAAAATATAGAGGCTGCTCTGAAAATAGCGGATATCTCAGAACTTAAAGACAGCCTTATTGGCAATCTTTCAGGAGGACAACGTCAAAGGGCTTTTGTGGCACGCGCGCTTGCAGGTAAACCACGACTGCTGCTTCTGGATGAACCCTTCACTGGAGTAGATATCGCATCTCAGAAACAGTTCTATAGTCTCCTTCATACGCTTAACAAAGAGCATGGACTTACCGTTGTATTTGTATCGCACGATATTGATATTGTAAGTAAAGAAGTGCAGGAGTTGCTGTGTCTTAATAAACGACTGGTATGTCAGGGCTCACCGGACTCCATAATAGAGAACAACATTATAGAAAATCTGTACGGCAAAAAGGTTACTCATTTACACCATAACGGTCATTAGAAAAATATGCTAGAAATATTTCAGTATGATTTTATGGTCAGGGCTTTTATAGCCGGAGTAACGATAAGCATTTTAGCGCCACTGATTGGAATGTTTCTTGTGGTCCGGCGTTACTCGCTCATCGCCGATACGCTTTCGCATGTCTCTCTTATCGGAGTAGCTCTCTCTCTCATAATGGGTATTCATCCTATTGTGGGCGCGATAGTAACCTCCGTCCTCGCGGCCATAGGCATGGAGAAGCTACGAGAGTCAAAAAAGATATTCGGAGAGTCTGTTTTGGCTATATTTCTTTCCGGAAGTCTGGCTGTTGCCGTTATTCTGATCGGTCTCACACGCAGCAGTAATATTAATTTTTTTGCGTATCTATTCGGAAGTATTACGACAGTCTCCTCTACCGATCTCTCTATTATTGCTGCCTGTGCAATACTGACAGGTATTATTCTGACTCCTCTGTACCAACAATTTTTTCTTACATCATATGATGAGGAACTGGCTCAGGCAAACGGCTTACAGGTAAAACTGCTAAATACTACCATTACTATTCTTGCCGCCGTGGTCGTCTCAATCTCTATGAGAATTGTTGGAATACTATTGATCGGAGCGCTTATGGTTATTCCGGTCATCACAGCTATGCAGTACAGACTAAGCTTTACAAAAACGCATATTCTTTCTGTCATTATTTCATTATGCTCCTGCGTAATAGGCCTATTCCTTTCATATTATCTTAACCTTCCAAGCGGTGGAAGCATTGTTGTCGTATCGCTCATATTCTTCATCCTCGGGATGTTCATGAATAGGTCATAATGAGGGAGAAAAACAGGTATAATTACTGCATGATAGCCGTTAAGCTATTTGTATAGTCACATACTATGGCAGGTAATCTCGTCAAAAAAATTGCTGAAACTCCTGCTGTTGCCCTCGAAAAAGCGCTTGAAGAGACTCACTGGGTCGCGGGTAAACTGCAAAAAAACGAATCGGTAAAAAAAGCCACAAGATATTTTGAGACGCTAGGCCCAGGCTTAGTAACAGGCGCCGCAGATGATGATCCATCAGGTATCGCAACCTACTCACAAACAGGAGCACAGTACGGCTATCAACTCCTCTGGCTATCGATCGTTACATTTCCCCTTATGTCTATTGTTCAGGAAATGTGCGCCCGGATCGCGTTACAAACAGGGCGCGGATTAGCAGCCAACATTCGTCTTCACTTTCCCCGATGGGTATTATATACCTGCACTACGCTTCTCTTTGTGGCCAATATACTCAACCTCGGAGCAGATCTAGGGGCAATGGCAGAAGCGACCAAGCTTATCGCTCCCCAACTTAACGTATCATTTCTGGTGGTGCTTTTTACGGTTATAAGTCTGCTTGTACAAATTTTTGTTCCCTACAAGCAGTATTCAAAATATCTAAAGCTACTCGTTATAGCCCTCTTCGCGTATGTTTTATCAGCGTTCAGTATAAAGCTAAACTGGATGGAAGTGCTTGAAAAAACACTCATACCTTCTCTTGTATTTACCAAAGATCAGATAATACTCATCTGTGGCATTCTTGGAACTACTATTTCACCCTATCTATTTTTTTGGCAGACAGCTACTGAGATTGAAGAAGAGATAGTGCAGGGCAAAACTACTATTAAGATGCGCAGTAATATAGAAGACGCGCACATATCGGAAATGAGAACTGATGTATGGACAGGCATGTTTGTTTCGAATTTAATAATGTTTTTTATTATCGTCGCGACAGCCGCAACATTACACGCCAATGGAATATATGAGATCACGTCAGCAGCTGACGCAGCACGGGCTCTTAAACCGTTTGCCGGTGATCTTACTTACGTATTGTTCACTCTCGGTATCGTCGGTACGGGACTCCTTGCGGTTCCTATACTTGCGGGTTCCGCATCATATGCCATAGCTGAAAGCTTCAAATGGAAAGAAGGGTTGTATAGAAAACTAAAAGATGCTCCTTCATTTTACGGCATTATTATCATTGCCATGCTCATAGGTCTTATGATTAATTTTATTGGCATGGATCCTATTAAGGCGCTTATCTACTCCGCAGTACTGAACGGCATAGTGGCTCCTGTTATCCTTGCGCTGATAGTGCTTATTAGTAGCAGCAAAAAAATTATGGCAAACAGAGCCAATCATCCGGTTGTTACTCTGATCGGCTGGTTTATTACAGCTGTTATGACAGTGGCAGGAATCTTTGCCATCGGTTCATTTTTTATCTAAAGAAGAAATCGTAAATGGCCTGAAAGAAACTTCGTGCGGTAGATACTCCCCGAACCTGTGGGGTAACAGTGATTTTGTCCGTAGTCGAATCATCGCTTCCACCACTCCCGCTGTTATCGGATGTTCCTGAAGTAGTAGAGCCTGAGCCCGAGTTGGAGCCTGACGTACTGGTTGGTGAAGGTGCACGTGTGGGTGAAGGCTCGCGTGTAGGCGATGGTATACGCGTAGGAGAAGGTACACGGGTCGCGGTAACGAATGTCTGCTCTAGTGCACGAGTCGGAGTACGCGTAGGTGTAAAAGTCTCCGTATCTTCAGAGTCGTTGGAAAATGATTGAGTATCCTCGTCTGTACTAAAGTCCATCTGATAAGGAACAAAGGTGATTATTCGTGTGGGATACGGTGATCGACTAAGCCTCGGTGTAGTAGTAACGTGTTTCTGTGCTTTTCGTTCTGTGGGTGATATTCTTTGTAATTCGTTATCTGCAAATCCGCACCGTGCCGGGAACTCAGTACAGAAATTTTTGTACCCATCCGAACTACACTTTGTAGGATTCTTTTTGCAGTAATATGCATAGTCTGAAAAATTTTCAGGCGATCCTATACATATTTTTTTAAAACTGTTCTCATCCTTCAGTAGTTCAGGGAGTTTGTTCTCAGGCTCCTTACACAGTTTTCGAAGTTCTATACGTTCATTTTTAGACAACGAGTCTACTGTTTTAGTCGGTTCTGTACGGGTAGGTTTAACTCTTTCACAACGTTCCGGATTCTTGTCACAAAAAATACGGCATGCCTGCTCACTATCACAACCGCCTGGTCCCAGAAATTTTGACGGCTGACCATTGCCTCTCAAGCCAGGGTACTGTGAACACGCGTCAAAATTATCGGGATTAGAACAATATTCTTTACAACTTGCCTCAGTGGTACACCCACCCGGTCCACGCCGCTCCAGGCCACCCTTTAGTCCAAGTTGTTTACTCACATCAGTACATACTTGCTGGTTCTCTGGCATATCGCAGTATTCTTTACATGTTTCGCGTGATGTACATACGGTGCCTGCTTTCTTCTGTATGGTCTCTACGAATGTGGTAGTCAACGCAGTTTTACGGCTGTCGTCATATCCACCACCCATACGATTCTTTTTAGCGAATGCGTCACACTTTGCAAAATTTTCTTTCACCTGGCATACCTCTTTGCACGATGCTGCTGAGCTACAACCCAGATCTTTTTGTGCCGAGATAAATACTTCTACGGATCGTGTGGGTGTTGGTCTCACAAGCCCTTTAAGCTTTGCAAAAGCCTGACACGCGACTCTATGTTCAACAAGGTTACAATAGGCCCGACACGCAGTAACATCGGCGCAGTTCCCCAACTCGACTACAGGATAGGTAATAGTCGATTGAGCGTTGACATACGAAGTTGAGTAAAATGCAAAAAAGACTGCCAATATGGGCAGAAGAAGCAGGATGGTATATATACGTTTTATCATAGTTACGGTGACGTGGTATCAAATGGATTTTGATACTCAGATTCGTCGAATGGGTTGGAATATTGAGCATCTTCGTCAAGCGGATTGGAATATTCTTCCTTGAGTGCGACTACCGGTTCTTGGGTAAGAGAATCGAGTTCATCATCCACCATCTGTCTGTTCTGAACCATACGTTTGGCAACGGTTTCTGACATTTTATTGGCATACATATACACCCCATATCCTGCGGCGATGACTAAGAAAAATATTGCAACTATGGTGATGAGCTTAACTTTATACCATCCGTCATTCATAGTAGTATTATACGATCATGATGAAGTAGTTTGTCAACCCCTGCAATTTTTCCCATAAAAAAACACTATCCCTTGACGGCGCTCGTGCCCAGCAGAGCAGATAGTGTTTTAATATTAGAAGTTCCTTCTTGGGGGACGATCTTCTTTTGGTTTTGCAACGTTAACGACCATTTTGCGACCGCCGACGTCTTTCTCATGCATAGCAGCTACTGCATTCTGTGCATCAGCTTCGTTAGCAAAAGTCACAAATCCGAATCCTTTGGATCTACCTGACATTCTGTCTGTTATGACAACTGCATCAGTGATTTCTCCAAATTCAGCAAATAATTCTCTTAAAGAATCATTGTTAACTGACCAAGGTAAGTTTCCTATGTAAAGTTTGTTCTTATCCATTTATTTCACCTCCTCTCCTAGATATTTCATTGTTTGAAGATTCTGTAAACTGGATTGACTTACAAACGCAGTCCCGACTTTCTTCATGAAATTATAATGAATTATATCACATATCTCCATAAATCGCTATATTATGTGAATTAGGCATTAATATACACATTATGATGAGTTGGAGGTATAATAATACCATCATGTCAAACACCACAAAAATCACAAAACATCTGGAGAATGTAGCCTCATCGTTTACTGTCGACCCCATGGGAGCCCGGCTGGAGGAACTCCGTTTTCACAATACTCTTTTTCTTTCTTCTTCGGTAAGAGGTGACGGCAAAGTGGGCTCTACTCACCCCTGTTCTCCCATTTTTGGTCCAGAGACAAATACTTCATATGGCTTGCCTCAGCACGGCCCTGTAAGAAACATGCTTTTTACTGTTATGGACGAGGATGATCATAGTGTCACGCTTTCAGGTGATATAGTCCATGGTGCCTATCCCAAAGGTATTACATTTACGCAAAAACTGTCTCTTACTCCTGATGTATTTACCATAAAAACGGCCCACACGAACCATAGTAAAGAGCATATTCCCGTAAACTTCGGCGAACACTACTACTGGAATACGCCAAAAGGTTGGAACGGCGTTAAAGTAAATGGAAAAGATGTTACAGAGCTTGTCAAAACTACAGGTATTGTAAAACTTAATATACATAATACAGTTGAGATCCCCGGACAACCTCTCGTACATCTTGAACAGAAAGGTCTACACTACGCAGTATTGTGGAGCTACAAAAACCCTTCCTCAGGAAAGTTTGACACCAACTACGTCTGTATTGAACCGGTTGAAGGCAACCCCATGGATTCCTATTTTGGCAGTAAACCCAGCCAGATAGAACCCCATACAGAACGCCTTACCATGCTACGCATTTCTCCAGATTAAGCTATAGATTTTACAAATCCTATAAAATATTGTATTATACATGCTATAGTGTCTGTTTTTAGCCCTTTTGCACGCTTTCAACAGGCTTATTTTAGCGCTCCTTGACTATCTGATGATCGAGATTTTGCCAAAGGTAGCCCACCTTGCATGTATATTTCGTGCACGACGGGTTGCCTTTTTGGCAACATCTAATATAAGCCTATAACAGTGAAAGGACAAAGCCGATGCATCAATCTGTCATCGACGAACTCATCATACTAGCTACTACCCAGGGCCGACCGCCGCCCTTGCATGTCATCACGACATTTGAGGGTCTCACTGCCAATATGGAGCCACGACGCGCCAATCCGTTCGCCCGCTATGTTTGTTTCCACGAAACAGCCACCGCGGACAGCGTGAGCGCCGTAGACCTCCTTCGTCGCCACCAGTCGCGTGCCATCGGTACGAGCTGGAACGGTATTATCGGACATCTCGGTGACTTTTACAGCTATGTACCGGTGCGTACCCACATGGCGTGGGCACAAGGCACCTCGGCGGTGGAAGTACCCAACGACTGGGATAGCATTGATTGCAAGATCCACATGTACTCCCTCGAGGTCTGTGGGCTGAACAACGGCACTCCTGTGCGCCGTGAACAGCTCCTGGCCATTGTGCAGTTCATGTGGTATGCCGACCAGTTTCTTGGCATCCCCATTGCCGACTGGCGGAACCGGTACTTTACCCACGCGGGTATTGGCCGATTCAAAGGCCCACCACCCTATCCTCATCAGCCGCACGGTCGCAAGACCGATCCTCGTGGCTATAATCCATTTCTGATCGTACAGGATGCTTTGGGCACTAGCCCCGGCACCGCGCCGCAGACAGGCAAATGGAAGGTAGTGATATCAGGCCAGAACGCCAATGTCCGCCGAGACGTGCATATCGGATCGCAGGTGATCGACCAGGTTCCCAACGGCCGTGAGGTCATCATCGTCGAATGGCGACAAGGCGATCCCGTCACCGGTAACCCCTGGTGGGGACGTCGCGCTGAAGGCGGTTGGATGTCGCAGACAGTCATCCAGCTCGTCACTGCTACTCCACCGCTCAATGTACCTCATATTGGGCAGTGGTGGGTCAATGTGTCGTCGCGCAATGCCAATGTACGCAGCGACCATCGTAGCGAAGCGCCAATCATCGCCACCATGCCCAACAAGAGCCCGGTCGCTATAGTTGAGTGGGCTCGTGGAGACTCTGTCTCCAACACCAACTGGTGGGGCAAACGGGCACAAGGTGGATGGATGTCCATCACGGTGCTTAGCGCCACCAATCCCGCGTTGGCCACTACCTTCTCCGACCGCATGGCTGCACGGGCTACCCGAGTCCGGGCGGCCGTTCTGCCGAGCTGGGATGCCAACGGACCCATTGTCCGCTGCAACCTGGACGACGAGGACGATCACGATCATCAGTAGTCACCCATGGCAGAGGCCGCCAGGTACAGCATTGTACCTGGCGGCCTCTCCTAAACTCGCATCAATATATATATACTTCACCTTACTAAATCAGCCGACACCACTGTGCGATCGGAATAATTACGTGTTGTCTGATTAAAGGTTCCTTCGCAGGTTATTAGGTTAAGAGTAAAACTGTTGTTTGAAGCAAATATCTGTTTGAGAGGAAGTTTGTTGTACGGATATATAATTGTTTGGCTAACAGTGTATGTATATTTTTCACCATTGAGATCTGTAACCGTAATAGTATCTCCTTTTTTGAGTTTGGAAAGATTATAAAAAACTGCAGGAGCACCAGTCACCGTATCAAAATGGCCCGCCATAACTGCGCTCCCTTGTTCCCCTGGTTTATAACCCAGGTTATACCAGGCGACGTTTTCATTTTTTTGAGGGACATCCATCTTACCTTGTTCATCAAGTCCGACAGATTCCACAACAGCATCTACTCCAATAGCCGGAATACTAATATGGGTCGGTATTGTAGGATTCACGACGCTCAGCACTTCACTCTGTTGTGGAGGAATAGTTGATGAAGGAAGAGACGACGGCACCTGTTGAACCTGCTGACTCGGGAGTTGAGGATAACTTAGTTTTATAAACAGTACTCCTGCTGCCGTACACGCGGTAAGAAACAGTAGTAATTTTTTCATACGGACCAAAAAAGGGGTATCCTAAATACATACGGATACCCCAATTAATAAATATAGTATTACATACCTCTTCCTGTAGATGGTGCTCCACTTGGTACAACTACAGAGGGAGCAGGTGTCATGGTTGTTGTGGGAGTTGATGTAGCCGTCTGTCCCATTACCATTTTCTGGCTCACCAATGCAACCGCCATCATTGCCACAAACACTGCGATAAAGAGTAGTTTTCTCATAGCTTTCACCTCCTTTCAAAACCAAAGATAAAATAATAACTATTAGTACATGAGCAGATACATATAGGATACTCTCTGAATATCAAGGTAACGTAAATATAGAGTAAGCATATGGTAAGAATATTCGTAAAAATATATAAATAATACATATATGGTCTGCTATAATAAACTACCCCTTTTTTCCCCGTCCCCTGTTTTCCCCTGAACTTTTACAACACGAAAGGAGGCCTCGAAAAACTCTATGGAATCATACGTTTCATGGACGTCAACCGTTGCGCAACAAGGAGGTACCCATGTCACAGCTCATCCAGTTTCAACCCAACAAGAAGTTGGCCGCTCATGAGGGCTGGGTAACAGGATATCTGGCAAGCGGCCAGCAATATCCTATCACCCTGGAGATCGATCCGACCAACGAATGTCCGCTCGACTGCGATTACTGCATCTGGCACACAATGCGCCACAGCGCTGCAGCAAAAGCCAACATTACAACTCCCCATCTGCTGCGGCTCGTAAGAGAAGCGGCCGATATTGGAGTCAAGTCGATTATCTGGACAGGCGGCGGCGAACCGTTACGCAATCCCGGCACGCTTGAAGCCATTCAACTGGCTCACGCGTTGGGGATTAAAAACGGTATGTTCAGCACCGTTGTGCCTATGACTCCCCGCGCTTCGGATATCCTTGTTGAGTGTCTCAGCTGGATCCGGATCCATATTGATGGCGCGACTCCAGAGAGCTACGGCCGGTATCATAAGGTGCCCGGCATAGTACTCGCCAAGGTCAAGGACAACATTCGCTATTTCACCCGACGTAAACGGGAAACCGGTTCGTCGGTCTCTGCCGGTGTCGGAACAGTTGCGGTTATGGAGAATCTTCACGAGATTCCGGATCTTGCCAGAATGGTGAAGGCGCTCGGACTGGATTTCTTTCAGTACAAGCACGATCTCACTCTGATGCAAAATCTTGACCACCTCGCGTGGTGGAACACCCATGCCCGCCCTGTCATGCATATGCTCAGCGCCGAGCTTGAAGGTGATGATTTTACCCTACAGTTCAGCGAAGGTGTAGACTACACCGATCCCGACCTTTCGCCGACCTGTCATGTACACCATCTCAATACCGCGATCACCGCAACTGGGCATGTGGCCTACTGCAAGAGTCTGCGTGATCGACCTGAGTGGGCGCTCGGCAGTATCTATGATGCATCGTTGCGCGATATCTTCGACAGCAATAGGCATCGTAGCCTGGCCCAACAAATCACACCCGTGACGTGCGGAATCCTTCCCTGTCCTTACAAACAGACCAACCTGCTACTGGAAGAAACAGTAAGGACAGGCGATGTGAGTTCGTTCGGTTTTGGTTCATCGCCAACACTACATAATGAGTTCATCTGATGACTCAATATGTATTCTTTGGCGGCACGGGTAGACTTGGTCGCGCGTTCCTCGGGGCTCACCAGCAATGGTTAGCCCCTTCACGGAATGAGGTCAATATTACCCAATGGCGTGAGGTAGATCGTTATCTCGACGCTGTAAGGCCTACCTGTGTTATGCATGCGGCCGCCGTTGTCGGAAAGCAGGAAGCGGAGCGAGATACCGTACAAACCTACAAAGTTAATGTCGAAGGGACGAACAACATCGCTCAAGCATGCCTACGGTATGGTATTCGTCTTGTGTATATAAGCAGTGTCTCCGTCTTTGACGGCAGTCACGGCCCATATCGCGAAACGGACACACCAATACCGGCATATTTCTATGGATGGACGAAGCTCGGCGGTGAAATTGCAGTGAGGATGGTCGGAAACTCCGTTATCATACGGACCGACTTCTTTACACCTGGGGAGTTTAAATACTCCACAGTATTTATCGATCACTACAGCTCGAAGATGTCAGTCAGCGAGTTGGTAGAAGCGATCGATACCATTGCCGCGTCGAGGCTTCGAGGGATCATACACGTAGGGCGACCGCGCGATACATTGTATCGTCTTCTTGAACCGTATATCCCTGATATTCAGGGTATACGGATTCAGGATTCGGCGATGCCTGATTTTCCCAGAGACCTGTCTCTGGACATCTCGCTGTATCAGCGTCTGTTTACCAGGTAGATGAAAGAAGGGAGATCCGACGGGGGTTGCTATGCTTATAGCAGCTCCCGTCATCTATTTTTTTGTTATGATTTTATCGTCTGCGACTGAAGGAATTTTTATGGTTATAAGCTCCATATCTTCAAGAATCTCAAGGAACTGTTCCCTACATCCTTGCTTTAAAATATAATAATTACCCGGACCTATTTCTTCTATTACACCATCAAACTCAACTCTTGCTCTTCCTTTCGTTACAACTGCAAACTCTTTGGCTACGCTATGATAATGCTGTTCGTGCTCACCTTTAAGACCCCACCCCTTTGGCAAATGTTTAACAGAAATCTCGATGTTTTCATCATGTTCTAACAAATCTTTTCCCATAAAATGACCTACAAACCACCCTCCGGTTTTTTGATGATCCTTAATACTGCCGATTGTGTACGCTAACTCAGACATAATAAATAGTATTGATATTATATACTCCTTTTGAATCCGATGAGATGATTATCTGAAAAATGATATAATAAGAAAGCATGAGTTACAATAAACTTACTCCTGAAGAAGAACGGATTATTCTCCATAAAGGTACAGAAGCCCCATTTACCGGAGAATATGAAACAACATTTGAAGAAGGCACTTACGTGTGCCGGCGATGTAATGCCCCGCTTTACACTTCTTCCAGCAAGTTTCGTTCCGGTTGCGGTTGGCCGAGCTTTGATCAGGAAATCCCCAACGCCGTTAAAAAAACTACCGATGCCGACGGTATGAGAACCGAGATTACCTGCACCAACTGCGGAGGGCATCTGGGTCATGTATTTACGGGGGAAGGATATACAGAAAAAAATACACGGCACTGTGTAAACTCAATCTCACTCAAATTTATACCTAAACATGTCAAATAATAATGAAATTGCTGTTTTCGGCGGAGGTTGCTTCTGGTGCACAGAAGCTATATATGGCCGACTGAAAGGTGTAACCTCTGTTGTTTCCGGCTATGCGGGAGGCTTCTTAAAAAATCCTTCATATCACGAAGTCAGTGACGGAAACACCGGACATGCCGAAGTTATTCAAGTAACATTTGATCCTTCCGTGATTACTTATGAAGAGCTCCTTGATGTATTCTGGCACACACATGATCCAACTTCACTAAATAAACAGGGGTCGGATGCGGGCACTCAGTACCGTTCAATTATTTTATATACAACAGATGAACAGCGCACTAAAGCTGAGGAATCAAAAAGAAATCTCACAAAATCGGGCGAATTTTCTTCAAAGATTGTCACAGAGATTAAACAGCTTGATGTATTTTATCCTGCAGAAGACTACCATAAAGATTACTTCAACACGCATGAGGAGCAACCGTATTGTCAGCTTGTTATTGCGCCTAAACTGCAGCATTTTATGAAGAAATATGCGGATAAAGTAACTTCTTAACCTCCAATCTTAAGACCAGGATTCCAGGCTATTTCCCACAAATATCCGTCAGGATCTGCAAAGTATCCGGAGTATCCTCCCCAGTCTCTGTCGTGTGGAGGATCGGTGACCACAGCTCCTGCTTTTTCAGCCTTTTTTATAATCTCATCTACTTTTTCTTTGCTTTCTACATTATGTGCCATAGTAATACCGCCAAAGCCTGTCCGGGCTGCAGGAACTTTTGCGTCGGCGGCGAGTTCGTTCAGGGGATATAGACTAAGCCATGTGCCGTTTAGCGTAAAAAATGAAATGCCGTCGAACTGGTCATTGAGAGGTAATCCTAAACCATTTTTATAAAATGCTGTCGAAGCTTTGAGGTCTTTTACACCAAGAGTTATCATGCTTATACGTGGTTCCATGAAAGTATGATAGCAAAAGAAGTGAGTGTAGACAACCTGCGGAATAATGATTCTAAATATAGAGTGCACAGCCGAGATAAACTCGGCTGTGCACTCGCGATAGGTTAGCGACCTTCCGGCAACACGATCAGGTGCCGGCTCGTGCTCCACTTCCCGTTTGTGTAGGGCGTCATGCCCAACTCGCACAGAAAGCGTACCTGTTCGCCTAGCTTGGCGTAGACTGGATCAGTGAAGCGAAACTTCACCGCCCACTCGCCACACAGCGTGTACGGATCTGAGGTGATCGAGATGACCACATGGCGGTCACGATGCAACGCGACGAGGCCAAATACCTCGCCAGGCCGCAGCTCATACACGTCCCGGACGTGAAAACGTCCAAAGTCGCGGTGCTCGAAGCTTGCCGACTCCAGAACAGGCGGAAGATTGATGAGCCTCTGCACGCCAATGCGCTCCGAC
>JBDKFK010000004.1:0-85265 GCA_039798745.1 Candidatus Parcubacteria bacterium | reverse complement strand
TTGAGGCCTAACAAAAGGAGGCACCCACAATGACCAGCAACGCCAACAACACCATCAACGCCGGCATCAACCGCCCCACAGCCGCTGAGATCATTCTGCCCGGAACCAAAGTGGTCACGCCAGAGCTCGTCAAGCTGCGATCTACCTGGGCCCGGCTCATGGACTCGGGACAGACCGATGAGGCGGAGGCGCTCGCCAACGAGATCCGCTGCGCGGATACGTACGAGCTAGCCATCGCCAACGGCCTGGCCGAAATCGTGCTGATCGCGCGCCGCGCGCAGGAAAAGCGTACCCACGATGCTCCCGCGCCTCAGCGCCAGGATGCTCCGACGGCTACCCGGCTGCAGCCTAACCAGCCTCGCAGCGTGAGTGGCAAACCGAGCAGCGCTCGGTTCGACTACACGCCGCGGACGCGGATCGTCTTCCGCTAGTCGCGTCTACCGGAACAGCAGGACAACGTTGTCCTGCTGTTCCGGCCCCTATTTCCTCTCTCGATTGCTCTACACTCTACCCACATCTTCTGCGTGAATTCCTGCAAAATGTTAACCTATACTCGTATATAGCTTTATTTCACCCCTAGATACAATATACATATCGATTGTGTATTTATTCGTTATTTGCTATACTATAGGTATATTTTAGGCACTACCACACACGCATGAGGTAGCTATGCCTCAAAAGTCTTTTGGTTCCTTGAAAACCGGAAGAATGAACACACTCACAAGGTGAGACAAAGGGTTATTGTCATCCCGAATTTAGTTCGGGATCCAGATGGCTCTTTGCCTCACTTTTGTGGGTTACGTTCCGATCCCGGCAGAGGATCGGAAAAGAGACACCATCTGTCGCGGTATCCAATCCGTAGGCATGCTGAACGCTCCAAAGCGGTTGGAACCCATCTCCGGGAACCTACAGCTGCCGCACCAGGTGCCGCCTGGCACCTGGCTACTCGTGATAGGTCTCGCCCAACGGGCGGACCGGAAAGGAGACTGTAATGCAATCACTACCTATCGATCTGCGACTCCTCGAGGAGCACGCCGCTGCCGCTGCGCAGCTTGAGGCCTTGGCCGAAACCCAGCGCTTGCAGATGTGCGAGTGGGCACTGAAGGGTGCCCGCCGCAAACAGGCTGCCGGCCAAGCCGACACCACGGTGCATTTTGTGCGCCAGGGTGGCCGCCTTGTGGCTATCTCGCTGGACATGTACAACGACGACGACGCAGGCACACCAATGGTATGCCTCCCCCACCCCACGTGGGGGAAATGTCAGCCTCACGAAGGTGAGGAGTGGACAGTTGTCGGCGCCGGTCAGACGATGGATGGTTTAGTGTGGATTCTACCGGTCTTCAACAGCCGGTGGAACTGAAAAAGGAGGTGACTTCATGACCAAGCATCGCAGTGAGCAGCCACGCTTTAGCTCGAGAATCTACCCCGACCTCAGCTTCGCGCTGCAGGTCTGGGCACGAATCTGCCAAGACACCGATCGCATCCCCTCATTCGACTCCATGAAAGCGGAGGGGACGGAGGATGGGCCTTGGCATACCGACGGGAATTTCAACTACCGTCGGTTGGAGCGGCTGGTCATGCTGGAAAACGCTGCTCGCAGCACCGTACTCAGAATTGAGCTTGTTGGGTTCGAGATCCACGAGGCCGGCGCACACAAGCCGCGCTTCAAGTGGCATTTCGTCACAGCAAGGCTCATCGGGAACGGTGAGGTAGAGGTGTGGAATTCGACACAGCTGGCGTGGATGCGGAATACACCGCACGCGCCTGTTTTGTCGGCCGACCATGTTGTCTACTACGAACACGAGAAGTACTTCAACGTCCACGCGCTGTAAGCGCATTATGGAAGGGAGGCTAACCAGCCTCCCTCTCCGCTAAGGAGGTTCTCGTCTATGAACACCCGACGGACGGCGCTGGTAGAGAGGGCTCTCAAGGCCTTCTTTATCAGCAACAACCTTGTGTACCCCACTCAGCTCGAGTGGGAGGCGCTGCGCGCAGCTTTGCAGAACGAAACAACAGTTTCGCTTCCGGTGCGTTCCATCAACCAGTGGAGCCTCCACCGGGTGCAGGTAGAGTTCTTCAAACCCTACCAGCCTACAGCCCGCGCGTTCGCGACTTCGGGCGGAGTGATAACCAGCCTCACGCACATGCTAGATGTTGGTGTGCGTGCGGGCTTGCAATCGCTGCGCTTCGAGGACATCGAGATCATGCTTCTGGCTGACGAGATCGAAAGCTTCCTTATCGCAGAGAAAGAAGCTCGACCGAATGAGCTTGGCCGTAACTTTGGCATCGCACTGGCGTGCACGCTGTTTGGCTCTGCCAACCACGAGCATACTATGTACCGGCGCCAGGTAACGCTCAAGTTTCACCAGATCGATGCCGCCGGCAATATTTGCACGGCGGTCAACCAGATCACGGGAGCTACGATCACCGCGTTGACTCAGGAGCTTAACGATCGGTTCCGTAAGGTCGTCGAGTTCTAGTCAATCAAACTGCAAGAGGTCCCGCGTCGCGGGACCTCTTGCTATATGAAAGGAGACCGCAATGTCTACCAACTCACTCGGTGGCATGGAGCTCAAGCGAGCCGAGTCGGTGTACTGGTCGCTTCTCGAATATCTGATTCGCAATATGATTCCGTCGCAAAAGGTGGATGCAGAAAGCAAACAGTTTGTGCAAGCGCTCGTCGAAGGACGATCATACAACCACACGTTCGAGCGCGCCAATCTGCTCGGCAACACCGCAGCTTGTGGTTCATGTGGCCGACTTCGCGGTGGATCAAACCCAGACTGAAGCTCTGAATCAGTCGGTACGCCGTAAGCTCCTCAGCGAGCGACGATTCAACGACGAGGAGATGTATGATCTCCTGTGGGAGCTGCAGTGCTTCCTGCGCGAACATGCTGAAGACAGCCATGACGTTGATGTGCGGTTTACCATCAGTGTTACCATGGCATGGTGCCGTGTGCAGCACTTCCAGCACAACGAAGTCCATACCTGGAAACGCATTATCTTTGGCCGATTCGATGATGATCCTAACTACCCATTGGCGAAGATCATCGGCCACAGTGGGCAATTCGACGACGAGGCCTCGAAGGCGCTCAACGACAGGTTGAGAACCGCAGTCGAGTTCTAATCGTAATTCGCCGTTTTTACGACGAGGGGTACCAGCCGGTACCCCTTGTCGGTTCATTCTTCCGGTTTCATATTTACTAGATTCCGAAATAAATTCGGAATGACAAGTTAATTGTCATACCGAACTTGTTTCGGCATCCTTACCAACTTTTCTCAAATACTCACCAATTCTTTTTACTCCCTCAACAATGTCCTCATTTTTTCCTGCAAATGATAAACGCAGATGATATTCCCCGGCTTCGCCAAATCCGCTTCCCGGAACTACCGCTACTTTCGCATTATCTACTAATTCTCTTGCAAGGTCCATACTTTTCATATCAAGATGATATTTAGGCATGATATAAAATGCGCCTGCCGGTTCGGTAAAACTCAACACATCAGAATATTTTGTTAGTTCATCCATCACAAGCTGACGTTTTTCTCTAAACTCTTTCAGATACGTTTCTGCTGTCGCCTGCGGAAAATGATCGGCTGCTGCAAGCGCCGCGTACTGTGAAATAGTAGTGACAGCAGCTACCGATGCGTCATGCGCTTTCATAATATTATGCATAAGCGAAATATCTGCTAATACATAGCCTACTCTCATACCCGTCATTGCGTATTGTTTTGAGAAAGATCGTACGGTAATAAAATGCGGCTCTATCCTGTATTCCAGTAATGAATATGCTCTCTCTCCATAGGACAAAAAGTTATACGTTTCATCTGAGATAATAAATATGTCGTGCTCATGGGCAATCGCGACAAGCTCGTCGAATACTTTTTTATCATATACAGACCCTGTGGGGTTATTCGGACTTGTTATAAGGATTGCTTTTGTTTTATCGGTTATTGCATTTCGTAGCTCCTCAATATCAAGCGACCAACCGGTATCTTCGTGCAGCGGAACATTCACTACCCTCGCGCCCATAAGCGATACCTGTTCCATCTGTCCTGAAAAAAAGGGCGATGGAATAATAACCTCGTCACCGGCATTCAGGAGTGTCATACAAATAATAAATAAAGCCTCTATCGCTCCGTTTGTAATGAGTACATTATCAACAGACAGATTGTGTTTATACTCACGGTTAAGATTTTCTACTAATGTAGTTCTTAACGCCGGTAGACCAGGGAAAGGCGCATACTTATTAATACCCGCGACTGAAGAAACTGCCTTTATCATATCTGCTTTAACAGTTTCATCCAATTCATACAGGGGCAATCCCCATGCAAGCGAAACTATTCCCTCGGTCTTTGCCGCCAGCATAAGGATTTCTTTAATAGCTGAAAGTTGAGTATTAAGCACGTTCTTATTGAGTGGTTTCATGATATGCATATTATACGACTGTTACCATCTCCAGCGTTGCCAAAAATGATGTCGGTGTTTGGAAGGGCCACTCATACCAACATGAAGATCAAATACCACGCTACTCTGCTGGTACTTATTTCCTGCAGAAGCAGGCATCTCCACATCAAAAACTACTGTTCTGGCCTCACCAGGTTTGAGTGATCCAATATCTATAGGTTTGGCTAATAATTCGATAAAAGAGATTGATTTTATATTGTTTTTATCCATGAAGATTGCTAAATGGAGGACATTCTTCAATCTGCCTTTAGAATTTTTTAGAGTCGCGTATACGCTAATCTTCTGCGGATTAGATAGTTTGTTAACCACCTTCATACTTTTCTGCACATGAGCCCCAGGGAGCATGTTTGAGAGGGTAAAAAGTGGAGCGACCTTATCTGTTTCATAGTCATGCCGCGAATGAGCTGACAGAGCGGTAGGATAGATTAGCATCGAAACAATAAGTATCATACCTATGATCGTTTTCATATGCCGTTTGGATTACTCGGTGTACCGTACTCGTCTATGCTGCCGCTTGCATCCATGCCCGTGTGAGTGGATGCGTCCTGCCAGTTTACTACATCCGCACCGTTAGCTGGAGGATCTTTCCGCTCCATAGATTTATATACCGGTGTTTTGCTTCCCCTAAACCACGCGCCGGTTCTATTAGCTATATCTATTACAACTCCGCTTATTGACCGCAACCGTATCTCCTCTCCGGTGTCGAGTAAACTTATGGCAGTCGTAATAACATCAGGAGTTACATTTATTTTTGAAGATATCGTTGCTGCGTTCGCGATAAGAAAGTATCCTTTAGCCGGTATTACTTTACCCTGAGGAACAGTTATCGTTGCGCTCGCTGATGCAGATCCTCCCAGATTCTCTAGTGTCCATCCGCCGATATCAATCTCTATATCGCGCATATTACGCAGCTCGAGCCACTCATCGCTTGTCGATAAACGACTGCCTCCCCAGTTTATCTCGTTTATTACAATATCACCCGCATGTGGAGCGTACACAGAAACGGTAGGAGATACAGAAGGTGAGACAAATGTTCCGCTTACAAACGAGTTGTCGACTACCTTACTCGTATGTTGAAAAAATGCGTGAGCATACGGTATCGCCATTAACAACACTATATATCCGATGAATATAACTGCTATAGAGTTCATATCTCAAGGAAATACCGGCAACCGGAGGTTGGCTTTCCAGTTACCGGTATATCTCTGAGTTAATGAGGTCCCTGATCCAACACTACACTGAGCTCCATAGTATTGGTCTGTTCCTGCTGTGCATTGGTCGCGGAACTATCGAGGCAGAGCTTCATCACGAGCGGATGAGCTATATTTTTATCTGTCAGTGCCAGATTGTGAGCGCCCGATGTTTTGAGGTCATCAAGGTCAACAAATCCATTACTATTTGCGTCAGTCACCGTAACCCCTATGCCATCGTACGTAATCGTATCCAGCTTAAGGTACGATGCTAGCGACACATTGGTATTGTTGGCCGTTAGATCGATATGATTACCGTTCACCGTTCCTGTATTTTTAATATACAAGGTCCCGGGCTGTAGACACGTTCCCGGCATCAGGCCCGTTCCTCCAAATGCGGCAGATACCGTTTCGGTAAACGTAGTATTATCTTTAGACAGCTGCATTTCCATCTTGCCCGAAGCAAAAACGTTGTTAACACTGGTAAGTGTCGTGCTAAAGTACGCATAAACAGCGCCAGTGGAACCTGCCAGTATCGCGACTGCCGCGATCATACTCATAATTTTGCGCTTCATTATGTTTCACCTCCTTTCATATATGTCTCATTACACACCGCCTTTTGACTGTCCTCAATTGCATATCGTCTACAATAAACGTGCTTTGTCTTTTACATATGCTTAAGGCATGTTGATTTGACTATCACATAATATCGGTATATCATGTATGTACATGAGATTAGTATCAGCTGCCTCCAGCTTTTATTTTTGGTTTTTCTACCCGCTTAGCGGGGAGGGAGGTACTATGACTAAACTCTAAGTACTAAAAAGCACAATCCCAACCCCGCTCACAAGGCGGGTTTTTTTATGGCCTGTAATCCGCCGAGTGTTCAGCGGATTACAGGCCATAACCGGGCGAAGCCATCTATCAAAAGGCGAAGTCCGGTAGCGGCGCTTATTATAAATTTCACAATACCTATGAATACAGCACAAACGTGTACAATCATCGCCGGGCCATGCTCCATTGATGAACACAACATCAACGAAGTTATGGCGTTGTCCCAGATCGAAGTTACCAACATGCACGGACGCCATCAACAGGCTATAGCCGGCACACGTATAGTAGGCCTCAAGTCACGGACCGAGTTAATGGCAGATCCTTCAAACATGGGACTCGATAGCCTCACCCTGGCGGCGAACATGGAGATCCTTGCACAAGGAGGAAGTAACCGTGATTTTCAGATCGCGCCAAGCGTAACTATTGCCGAAGAGGTGGTAAAAAAAACAGGCATGATAGTCGCGACCGAAGTAATGATGCCCTCCCTGCAACTTCCTAGCTATGAAAAACGTGTTCCCCGGGGCAAACTTATGCCATGGAATCCCGCTGTGAACCAACTGGGTTGGCAGATACACGAAATGGCTCTATTCGCCAAACGTAACGGATGGCACGTAGGTATAAAAAACGGCAAGTGGGTTGGCGATGAGCTGTCACGTGCTGACTCCGATGCGTATGCCGGCCAAACGACCATGGAAAAAACATGGGCCGGTTTAAAAACGTACATAGGAAATACCGATGGAGATGTAGTGCTTATTCATCGTGGGGTTGATGTCCATGGAAAAGGCAGTTTCCGCAATTATCCCGTACATACAATAGCCCTTCGAACCAAGCTCGCAACCGGAGCAAAGCTATACTTTGATCCCAGTCATATTTACGGGCCCAAACTGCGTGATGAAATTGTTGCTGCTACGGTAGCAGCCATGCGGATGAAAACTGGTGACGGCACATTTCTCTATGATGGTATTCTTATTGAGGTAGGAACTTCCAAAACCGATACTCAACAACACATAACCCTGTTAGAGCTTGACCATCTAGTAAAACAGCTTGCAACGTTCCGCCAGCTGCAAACCCCTGACACCAATGTTCAGACAGAACCTGTCCAAAGAGCTCAGCGCTATGCAAACCGTGCCGCGTAGTGATTTGCTATTTATCAGTTGCGGATTTAGAATATAACAATACTATGAATAAGGTAGCATATCTTGGAATACCAGGCTCGTTCTCCTACTCAGCAGCACTTAAATATTTTGGGTCGGATGCATCATTTAGTGGCTACGAAAACTTTAAGGGCATATTTGACGCCCTTAGGGAAAACACGGCGGAGTTTGGAATTATCCCAATTGAGAATAGTCTCGCAGGATCAATCTATGATAACTACGATTATCTGAGCGAATACAAAGCAAATGCCATAGGAGAACTCTATCTTAAAGTAGAGCATCATCTCATGATAAAAAATCCGCTCGATACTTCGGAAAAAGCATTGCAGGAAATAAAAAAGGTATATTCCCACCCCAAAGCCCTTGAGCAATGCAATCTATTTTTTGAAAAATATCCACACATAGAAAAAATTGCCTACGGCGATACAGCATCTGCAGCAAAATACGTAAGTGAATTGCAGAATCCTACTATTGCCGCGATCGCAAATCGCGAGGCGGCCGATATGTACGGGCTCACCATAATAAAAACTAATATTCAGGATCACGTCATCAACTATACCCGTTTTCTTGTTCTTTCAAAAAACCGCTCGTTCGCAGATGATTCAAATAAATGTTCCATAATGTTTACGCTTTCTCATGTCCCGGGAAGCCTTATGAACACACTCAAAATTCTTGCAGACCAGGACTATAATCTTACAAAAATAGAGTCAAGACCTATACAGGCAAAACCATTTGAATATATCTTCTACGTAGATTTTGAGTTTCCTAAAGGAGATATACAGGCAATAGATAATGTTTTTAACGAACTGAGAAAATATACCATTACTCTCCAGGTTTTGGGGTTTTATAAATCAGAAAAAACACTATGAGTGGTAGTGATCTTAGTCCTCTTCGTACGCGTCTGGACGCGATTGATAAACAGATAGCAGAGCTCCTTACCGAACGCTTCGAAATAGCAAAAGAGGTGGGTGCTGTAAAAAAAAGGAATAATGCACCTATAACTGATACAGTCCGTGAGCAAGCCCTCATCCAAAAACTGGAACAACAGATAGATGATCCACTCCTGAAAGAATATATTGAACCAATCTACAGATCAGTAATAGCCTCGTGCAAAGCCCCTCAGCAACTATTTGCGTATGATACCCTCCCCTATTCTCAGATTGGAATAATTGGACTTGGGTTAATTGGAGGCTCGATAGCAAAGGCTTTGCGAGCAAAAAATGCGGATTTGCCGATCTATTCTCTTCTAAAAAATCCACCCAGAGATACCAAAACAATCACCAAAGAAGTTGACATGCGTACACTGGTTGAAACGTGTGATCTTGTTGTAATCGCCTCACCTATAGATACAATTATCTCAATCGCGCATTCAATTGCATCCTATGCGTCGGGGAGAACCCAGAGGCTTGTTGTAATAGATGTTGCCAGTGTTAAATCCTCGATCAGCGAAGAGTTTATGAAGATGACAAACGCACAGGTTGAATTTGTTCCCACTCATCCGATGGCAGGCTCAGAAAAATCAGGATATAAGGCATCAAAAGCCTCGTTATTTCTGCATAATCCATGGGTTATTACACCTCATGAGCATAATAAGAACTCTACCGTGGACACATTAAAAGATGTAATCAAATATCTGGGCGGAACCCCCGTAGTCTCAGACGCAGTAGCACACGACCGTAATGTGGCAGTAGTATCACATCTTGTATTCCTTGTTTCAGTTTATATGTTCGCGTTTATTGCCACCGATTATGAAGAGATTATGGAGCTTGCCGGGAGTGGCTTTGAAACTACAACGCGCTTAGCAAGTGGCAATATTGAGATGCATGATCAGATATTTAAACATAATACGGACAATATTCTTCAGTCTCTCCAGGATTTTATAAAATTCATCAACTCACATCGTATCGATACTTCAGATAGCCTAGATTTCTTTACCGCGTACAAAACGTCGCGTGATGAATATATTGAAAAAAAGTACACCCGATAGTCTTCAAACGAGTATAATAAGGTATGCATGTGAATAAACTATTCGCTAGTTTTGTGGTCATGCCGGTCACACTTCTCGTTATAAATACGGGAAATGCCTACGTTAATACAAACTCAAACGTATCAATCAACAACGGCCAGGTACATAGCACCGTTGAAACGCATGTCGAATCATCCGACGGTTCCGAAGCAAGTGTAACTATGCAGAATCGTGTAGAGAGCAGCAGCACGAGTACTACTACAATCCAAAAGAAAACAGAAGTTACCGTGAACGGTGAAAAAAAAGTTATTGAGTCTACCACTCAGAGTATGTCGCCTACTCCGACGTTAAAACCATCACCCACTGCTGTGCCATTACCTTCTGACGATACTGAAAAAATGGGTTCGGGAATAGCTGAAAGCGTACAATCATTTCTGAAAAATTTATTCAGTAAACTATTTGATGAAAGGTAATTCAACTCCTTTTCTGAGTTTATAGATAATAAACATAAAACCCGCAAGACTCACTACTAATCCTGCTAATTGCGCGCGACTGCGCTGTGTAGTTTTATCTTGGTATGTACTACTAACGATCCCTTTTTATCTGTTGTTGAGGCGATATCTTTCGCTGCCAGCACTGATTGTTGTGCTTTGGATACCCGAGCGTTTATAAACGGTGTTACTGATGGTTGTACGGTAACTATAACTACTGGCTGAGTCTGAGTTGATGGTAAGGTCGGTAGGATGTTTGTAATGAAACTTTCAGCCATATTATTAATCTGGTTCGGTTCTTGAGTATTCGAATGTATTGTTGCTTGCGTTCTCCATCTGTTATCTGTCGAACCGGCTTCGAGTTTCATAACAAATGACACTGTGCCACCTCCGCCGGCCTTTAATAAACCTTGGTTCCAGCGTATAACACCATTCGAAAACGTTCCACCCGATGACATAGAGCGAAGCTCAGCACTTGGCGGCAGCTGTACTTCTACAACTACCTCCTCAGCCCAGAGTGTACCGCTATCCGCGTATGAAACTGTATACGATGCTTCGTCGCCCGTATGCGCAGATAACGTGTTGGAACCAATAGAAACCTGTAGATCAGGTCGGGGAAAAACGATATTGCCAACGAATGTATCCAATATGTTAATCATTTCGTAATACCAGTAGCTGCCGGTAATATTGGTATTAAGTATATTAAGGATATCTACATCTATATGTGCGTCACCCGTACGCACCGAAGAGTTTGCTCCTGTCGCCGCATTATTACCTGTATGTGTTGTTGCGCGAATATTGTTTGTAACAGCACTGGTATTGGTATTTGTTACTGACGACGATGCTTGGCCTTGTTCAAATGGTATCTCTGTCCAGGCGAGGGCATAATTATCACCACGCGTAATATTGCCCTTCCATCCCACAAAGTCCCCCGTCCACAAATCTGTTCCGTTAACCCGTACAATAATCCAGTTATTTCCTGATATATTAGTATTCACCGAATCTATCTGTCGCACGGTAATGGTACTATCTCCAGTCTGTATAATCTGTGCGCTGTTTTCGCCGGTCTCTGCTTTGGCCATAATATTTGTCTCAAGCTCCACGTTGTTTGCATTTACGACCTCGGAAGATGCGGAACTTTGGGAATTCACCATATCCCCTTCATACGGCAAAATAATATCACCCTTCTGCTCATTCATAATATTTACTATGCCGTAGTGCGCGCAATCTCCCGTAATGTTTGTGTTAGCTACATTGATAACATCTATATCAATATCGGCATCTCCGGTTAAAATGGCAGCCTCTGTCGCACTAGCACTATTATTGCCAGTGCTCGCTGTTACAGTAATATCGTTGGTAATTACAGCATTATTGGTATGAGAAACATCGCTATGAAGCGTTGCGCTATCTGTTGATACATTACATGAAGCAGGCGGTTGGGTGAGATCTATTATCCCTTCATGATCTTCAAGTACATTATGCTCACTAACGCTGATTTCCGAACCAGTTACGTTTTCATTAACATTATTAACTACATCAACAGAGGCCGAAGCAGTTCCCGTTTCGATAACTGTTTCGTCGATTGTAGTAATATCAGTATTATCGCCTGTTGTAGATGATGCCTCAGTTTCATTATTGATCTCGGAACTATTGTTGTTAGTTACACTCTCAGAAGGCTCGTCAGTTGTTTGTTCCGCACTAGATTCTTCTTCGGTAGGTAGGACATTCTCTTCTTGTGCTTCGGAATCAATAATAGCAACTGGAGTAGGAGTAGCCTCTTCGGTAGTCACGGTATCTTCCGCATAAGCAAACACATACATTGAACTTACATATACGCGCAGCAGTAAAAACATGACCAGTACAATTCGTTTATACATCATGCTATTCCATCAATTCATAATGAAGCGGATTATTATATCACGAAGCTCTGAACTTAGCTACTAGGGCTCGCCCCGGGTATGCATCCCCGGGGCGGCAAACATATATGTTAAACCCTATAATTCGTTAAAACATTCCCATAAGTGATAGTAAATCACCAAAGAAACCACCAATACCTGTAAGATTGGTGTTACCTGCTATTCCGAATGTACCACCAGCATTGGCTACACTTGTACCGATTCCAGTTCCTCCTATATTAGAAACTGCATCGTTTAAGCCGCTATTACTATGCGACCATTGATACTGAGTGGAAGCCAAAAACTGTGAGTTTGATACACCGACTGATGAAGTATTATTCACCGATGTATTTGAGTCAAGTGAATCTCCGGTATTTATGATATCATGCAGGTTATCGCCTGACATCAAAGTACCTAATCCACCAGACCAACTGCTGTCGATACCTGTGACGTTTGAGTTTGCAGAAACGCCCATTGTCGCACCGACATTGGCTGCACCAGTTCCAATCAAACCGCCTCCGATATTAGAGTTGGCTGCATTTTTACCGGTGTTAGAAGCGCCAAAGAAACCCTGATTAACGAGTGCATGATTGTAGTTGGAAACTCCAACAGTAGAGTTAGAGTTTGCTGATGAATGCACGGTTGAGTGATCACCAGTATTGGTGATACTTGTACCATTCACCAGACCATTTGACAGTCCCGAAAGACCGCCAAAACCTCCTACAGAAGTTGTGTTATGGTTCACATCTGTACCCATTGTTGCGCCTATATTGGCACCACCAGTTCCGATTGTTCCACCGCCAATATTTTTATTGGCAACGTTCAAACCGGAGTTTGCTTTCGCCTTAAATGCCTGTTCGACAGCCGCAACATTTGAGTTGTCAACCTGTACGACATTCGAGGTGTTTGCCGTAGTGTTAACATGGGCGTTGTCACCCGTATTAACTACATCGGTTACGTTTGAGCTTGCGGGTGAAGTAGCACCGCTAACACTCGTTACATTGTGGTTTGCATTGACTCCCATCTGCGCTCCGATATTGGCTGCTCCAGTAAGGATAGTCCCGCCTCCACCATTCAAACCAATGTTACTATTTGCAGTGTTTCCACCAGAATTAGCATCGGCATTGACTGATTGGGTTGTAAACGCGGTGTTACTATTGGAAACAGCAACATGTGATGTCTGGTTAGTCGAGCTTGTAACTGAAGCATTGTCACCGCTGTTGATCACAGCAGTACCATTGTCAGCAAAAGCTAAACCAGGAGCAACGGCGATTGAAGCCGCGGTCAGCAATGAAACCAACGTGTTTGTTTTAAGTATTCTCATTCTATTCACCCCCTTTCCATCGAGAACTAATAAATAATAAATGCGCTATAAATACGGTTTAGTTACCTGTTGGAATCCCAATCTCGGTACCGTTACCGTTTACATCTGCTACGGTAATCGCGTTTATCACGGCATTTCCTGTGCGTATCAAACCTGCGTCACCACCTATACTGATATTTCTATTTGCATGATTGTTACCTGTATCCGCGACAGCATTAATGGCCTGATCTATAAATGCGTTATTTGTGTTATTTACATGGGTTGTATTGCTGTCATTGGATCCTGTTTGAATACTTACATCATCTCCTGTATTCATGACATTTGTATTATTCTGAGAAGATGTTCCCTTACCTGTACCGGAAACTGCTGTTCTATTGGTATTAGCTTGAGCATAGAGCACTACGTTTACTACTGCATTGGACGTTTGAATTACTCCGGCATTCCCGCCTTGTGCTATTCCTCGATCTGAACTATTTCCTCCTGTAATCGCGCTGCAGCCAAATAAACTCCCGCAGGACTGAGATACCTGCGCGTTATTTGTATTATTCACAGTAAGAGCGCTAGCATGTGTACTGTGTGATCCGAATCTACCACGATCACCAGTATTAGTAAGTATTATTGAAGCGCCGGTGCCCGGACCATTTCCGTTCTCCACTCCCCCCACCAACGCCACTGAACCATTGCCTGCGAGTAAGAAGCTTGAGTTAGTAGACGCGTTACCCGTAAGGATTGCGCCTGACACTCCTCCTATGCTGATATTCCGATCAGCCCTATTATTCCCCGTATTCGCGGATGTGTTTGCAGTTTGGTTGACAACGAGAGTGTTATCATTATTGACCAGAGTACTGCGTTTGGATTGTGATGAAGTTGATGCGTCTACTCCGTCTCCCGTATTAACAATATCTGTATTATTACTTCCGTACGTACCTCCTCCTGAGATGGCTGTAACATTATCGTTCGCATTCACTATTTGCTGAGTGTTAACGGCAGCATTACCTGTCATAATAATCCCTGCATTACCTCCGATGCTAATGTTACGGCTGGCTTCATTGTTGCCTGTATTTGCGTGAGCATCAATCTGCTGATTTACTTGCGCTGTATTTTGATTATGTACCGTTGTTTGTGAGCTTGAGTTTGCATTTGTATCGATATCAGTATTGTCCCCTGAATTTATGATATTTGTAGTATTATTTGACGCATTTATATCTGACTGTATTCCCTGCATTATTGATGACCTTAGAGCATTTTGAGTAGCAGTATTTGCAAGTACAGGAGTATAGAAACTAAATGGGTAGGCAACTGCAGTTAAGAGCAATACTGTCGTTAATAGAGTACGTGAATAATGTTTAATCATAGTTTCAGAACAACTTATAATGAACGCTTTGTCCTATTAACGATGCATGAGCACAATTAATATGGGACACTTGTTGAGTAATATTCTTTATCACTTTGTTATTTTTAGCACGTTGCTCTTAACTCAAATCTTCAGTTTTACATATCAGAAAAATAAGAGTTAAGTATTTTTATCTACGTTTAAAGATGGTATTGATAACAAAGTTATTAATCCTATATTTTTGTTGTAATTACCAATCATTTAACCATTTTCTCAATCAGTGATAAGAGTTATGTAAGAAATATGAAAGTGCTTTGTAAGAAAAATAATCAGTTAAAAGCAGAGGGTTTTGGAGATGTGTTCTCAACACGTGTACAGGGCGCGACAGACTCTGTGCCGCGTATAAAGTATTCTTTTCTTCCAAAGTAGCAGGTTTTCGAAACTACATTCTCAGGAAGCTGAAACCAGCTATGATCTTTGTCATACTGCTTGAGCATATAGCTCATTACTCTATTCCATATCGGAGCGGCTCCGGTTATACCCGAAGCAAGATACTGATTCATAGGAGAGTTATCGTTATTACCTACCCAGACGGCTACTAAATACTGCGGTGTATAGCCTATGGTCCAGTTATCTTTCTTTTCGTCTGTTGTACCGGTTTTTACGGCAACTTTATATCCCGGTATCTCGAGCGCGGAGTTAGGGCCAAACGCGAGCAGCCGAGCAAAGTTATCTGAGAGGATGTCCGACATTATATAAGCAACACCACTGTCCAAAACATGTGTGCTCATGGGCTCAGGGAACGATAACGCGTTACTCTTATAGTCTTCTATATATGAAATATATGTGGGACGAACTTTCTTACCAGCGTTAGCGAACACACCGTAGGCTGTAGCCATATCCATCATGGGCACTTCTACTCCTCCCAGTGTAAGAGATAGGCCATATCTTGAGCGGTCGTTCCATGATGTGATTCCCAACTTCTCAGCATAATCGACAAACTTATCAACACCCAGAGAATTGAGTACTTTTACCGCAGGGATATTGTATGAATTAGCGAGAGACATCCTCAGACTCACTTTTCCATGAAACCTTCCGTCGTAGTTTACCGGTCTGTATACCTCACCGCTGTCGGATTTATATGAAATGGGGGAATCGTCAATTATAGAAGCCGTGGTATATCCCTTCTGAAGAGCAAGGGAGTATGTTACCGGCTTTATCGAACTCCCCGGCTGACGTAGTGCTGTAACCACATTAAAGGCGCCGTCAGGGCTCGCGAAGTAATCTTTGGATCCAACCATAGCCAGTATTTCTCCTGTCGCAGGACGGGTCACCAGAATGGCGCCATTGGTTATATGAAGATTCTCCACTTTAGCGAGCTCTTCCCTAAGAATTTTCTCGGCCTGTTGCTGAACTTCAAGATCTAATGTTGTATAAACTCTCAGACCACCCTCTTCTACTTTGTGAGGACCATATATTTGCTCCAACTGGCTTTTTACATAGAATACAAAGTGAGGAGCTTTGATAAATGTATTCGGAGGAGTTATCCCTAAGGCAGTTTTTCGTGCTTTAGTATAGTCATCTTTCTTTATATAGCCATACGAATACATTCTGTCCAGCACATCATTTCTGCGGCTTATCGCAAGTTCAGGGTTGAGAAACGGAGAGTATAGAGACGGTGCCTGAGGCAAACCGGCCAGTAAAGCGGCTTCAGGGAGACTAAGCTCTCTTGCATGTTTATTGAAATGGGTTTGTGATGCTTCTTCAAGTCCATAGGAAGAACCGCCGTAGGGGACCTGATTGAGATACATTTCCAGTATCTGATCTTTTGAGTAAACCTGTTCTGTCCATAATGCTAATATAATTTCCTTTACTTTCCTTTGAATCGTTCGCTCAGGGGTGAGAAGGGCACTTTTCACTAACTGTTGAGTAAGAGTAGACCCTCCCTGAAGTGTTTGTGTAACTACCATATCCTTAAAGGCTCTCAGAATTCCTGAATATATAGAAACGCCTCCGTGACGATAAAAATCTTTATCTTCTATCGAAATGGCGGCCTTTGTAACATACCAGGGCAAATCCTTAAGCTTCACGGGAGTCCGATTTTCGTCACGATATACCTCATAAAGTAATTTGCCTTTGCGGTCATACAGATGCGTTGACAGAGAGTAGTTTAATTTACCGATATCCTTGGGCGTAGGTAACTCTTTGACCGTAAGATACATCTGATAAAAAGCCAAAAAAATCAGGCACACTATAAAACCCAGAAGAAAAATCCGAACTCTCTCCGGAAATATACTTCGTATAACCACTATAGGCAGACGAACCACAAAAACAAAAAAACGGACCACTCCACGTATAAGTTTGATCAAACCGGACATACTCCGTGAAAAAAACTTACGTACCAGACTTCGTGAAGCAGCTTTCTTTTTGATACGGGGAAATTTGGGTAAACGAATACTGAATACAGGCTTAAAAAAACGTATTTTCTTAATCTTTACCATGAGTATTCCTTCCAACCTATAGATTACGCTGACTACCCAGGTAAAAATTCTGAAGGGGATTATTGCAAGAAGTTTAGTAACTTCTCCTATTGCTATAACAAACTGTATACATAGGTAGAGTAAGAAAAAAAGTGTCCGTGATGGCCACTTTACCATTTTTGAAAGAATATTGTTAATGTTGCTTACATACCTCATGGCCGTATTTTATCATGGTTTTAAATCGTTATCAATGAAGCTAATTTGATCAGATTCGACAGATGTATGAGTTACATACAGATAATTCGTTACGGAGTACTCGGAAGATTCTTAAGTTTTGAGCGCACTACCAGTCTGTTCCAGAATGTACCCGGAGGCACGCATGTTATGAGTGTAAGATAAGAAGCGTCGTATTTTTGTTCAAGTACGGAGATATGGTCAGGCTTTACCACGAACATATCGTACACCTCATATTCATATTCAAGCTCGCCCATCTTCACAATCACTGTATCACCCTTTTCGAGCGATGGCAGGTACGTAAAAATAGTTTTATAGTCTTTCTGATTGTATAGTTGGGGAAGTGTCGAATGGCCGAAGATTGAAACATTCCCGTATTCACCCGGTAATGAGGTAGGTATGTAGTGAATGAGACTGGACGCGAGGTCCGTGCCACCTACTACCACATGCGCCGCGGAAATGTTTAGCTTTGGGATCGAAATATAATAGTCTTTTACATCAATTTTTTCTGATGGTTTCGTCTGCGGTTTGCTTGGAAACCATAGGTTTGCCTGTACAAAATCGCGCAGGTTTGACGAATAGACGTCGTAATTACCCAACACCGAATCGGCCGCTTTGAGCGAAGTCGCAATCTCGGTATGCGGTATGGGACTGGCGACATTCCGCTGGATAAAAAGCCGAGCGTACACCTCAAACGATATGATCGGATAGAAAGCCCAGAACAGAAGAAGAGAGCCCATTATTAATGAGATATAAGACATCATGTGAACCATCTGTCTTTTACGCGTATTATGTTCTTTTAAATATGTATAGAGGGCCATAAGTCTGTATGGATATATGAATATACTTGTTACAGGGTGGATGTGTCAAGCTTGATATTGTTTTTGAAAAACGGCATCCATTGATCCAATACAACAATAGGAGATTTTATATCCACATGATATCCTGAAACTCCGTTCTCGCTTCTTAACACCGAATCAAGATCTGACTTCTTTTTACCTATCACCTTAGATAAAATTGCCTCGGTAGATACTTCTTTGACAGATACCGTATGAGCATTTACGACCATTGAGACATCATCCTCATCTTTCTTTACATTGTCAAAACTAAAGGTTAGCTTGTCTGTCACTATCTGGAAGTCAGAAGGAGCCTCGGCTTTCATGTCCTCAGCCAGCTCTTTTTTTAACTGATCGCCATCAAAATAATAGTAGGTCAGATCAACCTTAGCCTGCATAGTCAGTTCATCAGCTTCTTCGCCGAGTTCTTTTGAAAGTGTTGAATCAGAAACAGCAGCTTCTGTTAACGCATCAATGAGCACATCATTTTTCCCCAGTTTCTTTTTGATCTCCTCGCCGTTTTCTTTTTTTGCTTTCTCAAGTGCGCTCTTTTTTAGCCCCTCTATATCATCGCGCGAAACAGTCTTTATTGACTTACGCGTCCCGCCCGAGAAGGCGCTCTCATTAATGGCAAAATATGTGGATGATGGCAAATCTCCGATAGCAAACCTTTTACTTTTTGCTATATTTCCTTCAGGACCAAGTGTGGAGGCAAGCACGGTACCTTTAGATTTACCCGGCTGTTTTACCAGACCACCGTCAACAATACTTTCGCTGGCTGAAGCAATTTTAACATCCTGATCAAGCACAAAACTTTTCCCTTCTGTTACCAGCACTGTTCCTTTTGATATAAGTTTGTCAGAGTCGCTAAAATTATGAAGCATTACATCACCTCGCGCTTTCTCTCCCAAATCTCTTTTGCCGGTAGTTGATGAACTGTCATCTACCGATGCGGTATATGTGCCCGTTAATATATTTGGCCCCGTGGAAGAAGTAGATCCTATGGTGGTATTGATATCAATCTTTTTTGAGAGTGATTTTGCAGGGAGAAGTACCGTTAAGTGTGCTTTGTGGAAATAGTACTCAATAGAAAAAAGGGAAGCGACTATCATAATAATACCGACAATCCACGCGTATTTGAAAAAACCTTTCATCTGTATATGTGGCATACGTATAGTAGGAAATATAAATGACTTGCGGGGAGCACGTGAGATACCTGTAACTTCCTCGCTATCTGTCTCCGCACCAAACGATGATTCCTGCGACACCTCTGCCTGTTTGGGTTGTACAGATTTGGAAGCACTAATATCTTTACCGATTACAAATCCCATCACTCCCCCCGCGACATGAGGTGTTTCTACAACCGTAGTTTCTGCTGGTTCTTCTTCGCTGGCAGGAACAGTGTTCTCAGGTTCAGATTCAGGATCTTCAGCGATAGTTTCAGCGGGTTCTGTGGTAACATCCTGCATGTTGCTCTCCGAACTATCAGCGAAGAGCTGCTGCACAAAAATTTCTCCTAGTTCTTTATACAGTTTATCTTCTTTCACAACCTCCACTCTGGGAGGTTGCACAAAAATTTCCTCGTCCCATTTATGCGCAATTATCTTGGTTGACTCATCGTGTAGATCGGCAGCGTCGTACAACACAATACGTGAAGGCAACACCTGCCCTTTCAGTACATCAAACATTGATGTCATATCTTCTATGAGGTTATTAGTTCTCGAAGAATTTTTGGCAAATATTTTGCGTCCGCTTTTGTATATACAGATATCTACATTATGCTTATCAAGCTCTATAAGGATTGCATTGAGAGGTATATTATCTCTTCTTCCCAGGTATGAGGCTACTGCCTCAAAACACTCAATATAACCCAGCGGTTTAAGCTCAAGTTTTTTGAGAAGAGACTTAATAATATCTTTGTAGGGCTGCTTTATTTCATGAGAGTTTTCGTCTATGAAATAAGAGTAGGTAAAGAAAATAACATCCTTAAGATGTTGTTTTGTCTTACTTTCGAGTTTGAAGATAAGATCGTCTATATCTTCTACAATATTTTCCCATCCGTTCGAATACGAAGATCGCTCGGTGTCCAGAATTATAAGATTATTTTCGGATACCTCAAATACCAAACCAACTGCTTCGTCGCCTTTGAGAAAGAGTCCAAAATAATATTCTTTGCTTTTCTTATACTTCGAGAATAATGATGATAGAAACATAGTATGTAACTATTGTAACAGAACCTGAATAGGTATTAGGCTATTTAATTTTATATGTATCCAGAACAGTATCAATACCTTTTTTTGCAGTCTGCAAAGCTTCCTGATAGGATACGCCATTTTCGGTTGCGTTGATCGCGTCTCGCAGATAATTTACTATTTGGTCGTTGAGTCCGCTGTCATATGTGCGGGTAACCATGGGATAGGAAAAATAATTTTTACCCTGACGAATAACAGCGCCGACATAGGGATCTTTGTCCAGTTTATCTGCCAGATCGATACGGGAATATGGTTCACCGAAAAGTCTCGTTTTGCTTTGAAGTTCATATAATTTTGTCATATTCTCTTTCTCTACAAGAAAACGGAGAAACTTCCAGGCTTCAAGCTGGTTCTTACTGACCTTCGATACACCCTCAACCCAATAATTAGCCATAGATATATTCTCAGCACCAGGCACGTTTGGCACTTCAGCAACTTTTATTTTCAGATCTGGGTTTGCGGTTTTTATTACAGCAACCTGCCACGATGGGGCAAGTATCATAGCAACCTTTTCCTGAATAAATGCTGTTATAGAGTTAGGCATGGTTTCATCCCAGAAAGGGTTAGGCGGTTCCGCGAATTTACGATAGACTTCAAGTGTCTGGACTGCTTCTTGTTGATTGAGGCTCTTCATATCGCCGCCGTTCTGTCTGAGCATAAGACCAAAAATCTCAGAAAAATGCTCCACATTTCCCGCAGTTCCTATAGCGACACCCGAGGTTATCAATTTTCCGTCTTTATCCTTAACCGTTAATTTTTCTACATCGTTAATCAGCTCATCCCAGTTAGAAGGTGCTTTATTTATGCCGGCATTGGCAAAAAGAGTATCGTTGTATATAAGCACGAGCCCATCTATTTCCAACGGCAGTCCGTAATAATAGGTATCTACTTTCAGATCCTGAGCATGAATTGGATAAAATGTTTTCTCAAACTCATCGTTGGTCATAATACTCGCGGGCAGCGGTGCCGCAATTTCATTAAGCTGCGGAAGCCAGGTATTATGAAATCTAAAGATGTCAGGGCCTTTTCCGTTCTTACTTCGCGCTATGAGTTTTTGTCTATAATCGTCCTGAGGATTCCATTTTTCGTAATTAATAGTAACATTGGGATATTTTTTCTGATATTCATCAATCAACGGCTTAAAAACGGCTGTATCTTCCCACAAGCCCCAGTATGAAAGAACAACAGGTTGTGTCGCGACCTCTTTTTTTCCTCCAAAAATAAGACGCAACAAAATAACGAGGATAATAATAAAAAAGAGCACGGCGCCGCCAATAATAATATATTTAGTTTTGTTATCATCTGCAGGTGGGCCGCCAAATTCGGGAGGCATAGGAGGAGGTGCACTGGAGAAAGCTTCATCGCTAGTTGCTACTTCAGGCGCAAGCTCTTCTGGTTGCATGCCTGCGCTAGGGTTTTCAGCAGGGGTTTCCTCTACTGGGACGCTTTCAAAGATCGGCTTCGGCTGTTCGAAGTCATCCGGTGATTGATTTCCACCGGAATTTGTTTTATTATTGTCCATAAATGTATGATAGCAAATCGCGGAGAAAAAGACACATTCATAGTACGTAACATCGTAATCATTGGATTCATTCTTATTGCACTGGCTGTTTTTGGGATACACCTATTTCTCAAGAAACAAGCCTACCTTGCAGACCGAGTATATCCTAATGTATATATAGACGGCCGAAATGTAGGAGAAAAAACAAAGCAGGAGCTCATGAAGACTTTCAACAATAGAAATGAAGATCTTAAGTCAACGCGCATGATGGTTCTATATCATAACGAACCCATAGCAACATTTGAGGCTACAGCTCTGCAGGTAAGTATAAACGGCAGGGATATGGTGGATCGCGCGTTTCTTATTGGAAGAACACCAAATGCCTCAACCCGGATATATCAAAAACTCTCATCTCTCTTAAAGCTTGCAAAGTTCGAGTTTTCCACTTCGGTCCAGTACGATAAGACACCTGTCACTGAGTTTATAGAAGATATTGAAGAAAGCTATAACAAACCGGCCAAAAACGCGCTTTTTGATTTCAAAGATGGACGTGTTGTTACATTCAGACAGGAAGAAAAAGGACTCAAACTTAACAGTGATAAATTACTCAAAGATATCGACCTACGGATCCGTGACCTGAAACAAAAACCCGGGAATATACAAATTGCTCTTGTAGACTCTGTTATTGAACCGGAGATAACGTTAAGTGAGGCTAACCAATTCGGTATTGAAGAACTGATTGCTGAAGGACAGTCCGACTATAGCGGCTCTATTCCGGGACGTGTTCATAATGTTATACTGGCTGCGTCAAAATTCAATGGAGTGCTTATACCCAAAGATAAAGTATTCTCCTTTGTTGATACTATAGGAGACATCTCGGCCCTTACAGGCTACCAACCGGCATACATCATAAAAAATGGAAAGACTGTGTTAGGCGATGGCGGCGGTGTATGTCAGGTTTCCACAACGCTCTTTAGAGCAGCTATGAACGCGGGGCTACCTATTATCGAACGACACGCGCATGCTTATCGAGTACATTACTACGAAAACGATGCAGCACCCGGACTCGACGCGACTGTGTTTGCGCCAACTGTGGATCTTAAAATAAAAAACGACACTCCATCCTCCATCCTCATACTTACCGCAGTAGACGAAGAGAATAATATACTAACTTTTAAGATGTATGGCAAAAAAGATAATCGGTCCGTGGAGATATCAAAGCCGGTAGTTTCCAATAACCAACCGCCTCCGCCGCCCGCATACCAGGATGATCCAACCCTTAAAAAGGGTGTAGTAAAACAGGTAGATTGGTCAGCTCCGGGCGCCAGAGCAACATTCAACTACAAAGTAACACGCGACAACCAAACTATCATCTCCGATACATTTGTGTCAGCGTACCGTCCATGGCAGGCAGTATTTCTTGTAGGACAGGCAGATTAAATGAAGGTTACCTAAACCAGCGAGCTCTTCCTAGTTTATACTGAAATGTCTTCAGCTTCCGTTCACTTATTTTCTTTGCTGGAACACCACCTACTACAACTCCATCAGGAACATGCTTAGTAACAACAGCTCCTGCGGCTACAACCGCGCCTTTACCGATCGTAACACCGGGTAAGATAATCGCGCGCGGTCCTATAAAAACATAATCTTCAATTACGACAGGCGCGGATATAGCAGAAAAGTGCTCATCATTTATATCATGATGGGAGTTATAGATCATTACTTCAGATGCGATATCTACATGATTACCTATAGTGAGTTCATCCCTTCCGTCCAGAACCGCACCCTCGCCTATTATTGTGTCTTCTCCGATAGTAATATTAACAGGGTCATAAAACTTCGCACCCATATGAATAGTCGATCCTTTGCCTATGGTTATGCCGCTTAAACGGTACACACATTTTCGTATGAAGTGTGACGGTATATATCCAAACAAGGTAAGAAGAAAGATATTACATTCAAGCACTATATTAAGAAAACGGTTCAACGCTTTTGTTATAAACACTTCAATGGTCATTGTATTCCCTTCTTTATCCTTCATGGGTACTTTCATATGATCATTATACAAATTGCAAAATAAAATGAATAACGGTAATATACGGGTACGTATGAAGAGTATGACAGGAAAATTGCTTCTATTTATAACTATCAGTGGCTTGTTTCTTGGTATATTCTTCCGAGTTGTTCATCCGCAGGCAGATCCCTTCTCAGATCGTTTTATAAATACAGAAGATGAGGGCTTGCACTCGTACGCTGCTAGAAATTACTATCTGTACAACAGCTGGAACAAAGATTCTCTCAGTTACGGAGCTATAATGCCCGTATATCCTCGACTTCAAGTAGCAGGACTCTACGTATTCGACTTGCATAACTATGGGTTCCGTGCCGTTTCAATAGTCTCTTCTACACTTACTATCGCTATTCTCGGTGGATTTTTATATGTGGTATGGGGCACTCTACCATCTGCAGTCGCAGTACTGTTACTATCCCTTAACTACTTCAGTATTGCAATAAGCCGATCTGCGCTTCCCGAAAGCACGATGGTGTTGTTTTCTCTGGTTACATTCATTGCCTGTTATATGACGCTCAAATCTAGTCGGAAATACGTTATGTGGGGATCTATTACAGCTCTATGCTTTATGCTTGCATTTTTTACAAAACAATCGGGAGCCGGCATTCTGGGGGTAATTGTTATTTCGTGGTTATATGACTTCGTACAAACAAAGAATGTGAAAAAATATCTACATATAACTGTTGGATTCATGTTTATACTTTCGATATGCATGCTCTTATATGCTGTACATATCTGGGCTCCAAACCAGGATATCTGGTATGCTAATTACAAAGCAACAATCGGCGGCAATCGTCCTCGGCTGGCGCTCTTTGTACCGTCATACGCTATTACACAACTGCGCCTTGTTGTAGTTTCTCCATTTTGGACCTACATGCCAACACTTATAGGAGGAGTTATTGCCGCCTTATACTTTCATCTAAACAAGCGCCGCTCATATGAAATATCTATTGCCTCGCTCGCGGCGTTATGGCTGGTGTTATTCCTGGTTCATATGTTTTCAATGCCCGACAAGTATGCGCGGTTTCTCATTTCCGCGATCGTTCCGATTATAATAATTGTTGCCTCGCTCTTTCGCCGGAAGCGCGTGAAAGATATGTCAACGATCTACGGGAATCTTTATATAACGGTCATTGGTCTTTGTGTAGGAGCAGACATAGTTCTCAACATATGGTGGGGCTATAACAGTTTCGTACTTCAACCAAAATATACATTTCTCAACGCATCTCACACTCTATATAAACTGGTCGGGAATGCTCCTGGAATTTATCCGGTACACTGGATTATAAACGAACCATTTGCCGCAATGAGTACCTACGTCATGCCCATCAGCGACTCTTCGTTTCGTACATTTTTTAAGCAATACGGCACTCCTCACTTTGTATCGCTGGTAGATCCTCAGATTGAAGACTATAAAATTCGCGCGCCCACATTTTATAAAAACCTCCAATACATAAAGAAGATAGAAAACTACCACATTTTTAGGTTTCGTCAAAACTCACGGTAGATAGCCCATGAAGTACACGTATCGCGATATCCCAAGGAATAATACCCAGCTCAACAGCAGAAAATATATTAGCTATATTTTCTTCGAGTTGGCGAAGATCGGCACGTGAAGTAACAAGCTCTCTCATTTCATCAGCGCGCTTAGCAGCATCTGCTAACTCACGCTCTGATAGTTCCGGCGAATATGCAGAACCACGTTCTCCTGACATACCCTTATTATACACCCTCGTTTAGTCTTGTCTTTTTTGTACCCGTCTCGCAGACGCCGTAAGTCCACGTTTTCTCATACGCAGATTGAGAGGCGTTACTTCCAGAAGTTCGTCATCATTGATGAAATCCAGACTCTGCTCGAGACTCATAGGTGTGGGCGGAGTAAGCTGTATATTTACCCCTTCACCGGATGAACGGTTATTGGTAAGTTGTTTTTCTTTACAGACATTAACCTCAATATCTTGTACTTTACTGGCTACTCCAACTATCATCCCTTCATACACATCAACTCCGGTACCTATAAACAATGTACCACGATCCTGAGCATTCGCGATACCATATCCCAACGTTGTTCCCGGCTTTACTGCGATAAGAGCACCGTTTCTAATATTTTCCATTTTAGTACCTTTGGGTTCGTATCCCAGCAGATATGTATTAAGAATGGCGGTACCTCTTGTTTTAGTAAGTAAGGTATTACGAATACCGATAAGATTCTGACTAGATATTTTATAGGTAAGACGTGTATTGTCGTTGTGATCTTTTACCATATCCTGCATTATAGCCTTACGTTTTCCCATTTCCTCCGATACGATACCGACAAAATCCTGATGAACGTCTATAGTTACTTCTTCAAATGGCTCGCATACCTGTCCATCGATAGTTTTGTAGATTACGTGCGGTTTAGACACCTGCATTTCAAATCCTTCACGGCGCATTGTCTCAATAAGAACAGCTAAATGTAACTCTCCTCTACCATGCACGGTAAAGCCAACACCCTCTTCTTCATCTTCAATTCTCAGACCCAGATTGGTCTCTTTTTCCTTCATAAGTCTTTCACGTATCTGGCGGGAGGTAGAAAATTTACCTTCTTTACCGGCAAATGGACTGGTATTCGGTCCCAAACTTATTTTGATTGTTGGGTCTTCAACATTTATACTTGGCAACGCTTCTGGTGTTGCAGGGTCAGTTACGGTCTGTCCTATGGTCATCTCTGGAATACCTGCAATAGCAATGATGTCTCCTGAGGTTACCTTATCTACTTCCAGTCTCTGCAAGCCCATGCTTGTATAGAGTTTTGAAGCTTTGTATGTGCCGATAATTCCTTTTTCGTTCACCAGTACTATAGATTTACCTTTTTCTAGAGTTCCACGGGTTACTTTTCCGATACATAATTTACCCACGTAATTATCGTAATCTAGAGTAGAAACAACCATCTGATATGGCTCATTTTCATTTATTGCGCTGTTAGGAAGTTCTTTTAGAATAGTATCAAATAACGGTGAGAGATCTCCTGGTGTGTCGCTTGTATAATTTTCAGGTAACTCTAAAAATGCCTTGCCGTCTCTCCCGACTGCATAAAGTATGGGAAAGTGCAGAGCGTCATCATCCTGTGCCAACTCAAGGAACAGATCTTCTACCAGTCGAATCACTTCCATGGGGCGAGCATCCTTTTTGTCGATTTTATTAATAATAAGTATTACCTTAAGCTTAGCTTCCAAAGCTTTTTTAAGTACAAACTTGGTTTGAGGTAACGGTCCTTCGGCTGCGTCTACAAGAAGAATCGCGCCACTTGCCATGTTAATAACACGCTCAACCTCACCACCAAAGTCTGCATGGCCGGGAGTATCAATAATATTGATCTTAACGTCTTTATAAAAAACCGAGGTATTTTTTGCAAGTATAGTAATGCCCTTTTCGCGTTCCAGATCGTTGGAATCCATAATAAGATCCTGAGTCATCTCGCGTTGATTATCTCTGAATGTGTGAGTCTGTTTTAATAAAGCGTCGACCAGTGTAGTCTTACCGTGATCTACGTGCGCAATAATAGCGATATTACGAATTTCCATAATGATATATAAACCGGCAGAATAACTGATACGTAGCAGTATTCGGCACTAATATTTAGTAATAAGAAAGACAGGCCAGTAAGCCTGCCTATTGTGATATATATTGTATCACATATTGAGGGTTTTTACACTCAGTTATTTTCCTCTAATCTTTGACCCCGTCATCGCGTTGTATGTAAGCCCTGCGAGCGCTCCGCCGGTCAAAGGTCCAAGGATATATAGCAATAAATGTGAAGTATTCGCTCCTATGTTTGCGGTATCCAGCAGCATAGGTCCTATAGCGACGGCGGGATTATATACACCACCCGAAACAGGACCTCCAGCGAATGCGGCAGCCATAACAGTAAATCCTATCGCTAACCCATAATATTCATTATCCTCAGTTCCCACCGATGTTGCGACATGAAGAACCACCGTAGCCAACGCAAAGGTGTAGAGCGCCTCTATGAGAAAAACTGCTTGTCCGGTAACTTCCGGTCCCGGGGCAGGTGTAAACATTTTACCGCTCACATACCCCACCACTAAGGCCGCAACAAATCCTCCGAGAATCTGAAACAGCATATAAAGCAGCGCAGGGACGAGCTCTATTTTTCCACGAAGATATACGGCAAGAGTTACAGCAGGATTATAGTGAGCTCCAGAGATATATCCACCCATATAAACCATTGCCACAAGTACCACGCCAATCGCGAGCGGATTTGCAGAGAGTGCAATTGTAAGAACCAAAAAGAATGCTCCCAAAAACTCTATCAGATATTTAGACATATTATCAAGATAATAGCATCAGGCTTTTGCTAAATCAAGAGCTTCTATTTTAGATGCTAATATAAAGTCATTTTCTGAGAGCCCGCCTATAGCATGCGTCCATAAATCGATAGTTACCTTATTATAAGAGATCTGGATATCAGGATGATGACCTTCCTGCTCGGCGAGCGGGACGATAGCATTAACAAATGCTATAGCCTGTACAAAATCTTTAAACTTAAATAGGTGTGATATTTTTTTACCTTCCGTCACGTTCCACTCAAGTTTCAGTTCCGAAGAAAGGCGCGTTACTTCTTCCTGGCTCAGAGGAGGAACGCCTCCCTCGCATGGCTTACAATGTTTATCTATCAAGCATACATTATTCATATAGATATATGATAGCATAGTGGACCGCTCTATACGCTACAATGTATACATGCACCCGGCACAACCATTGCTTATCATGATTGGAAGCATTGTTCTTCTCTATATATTATCAAGATTCACGCTCAATGGTTTGTTTCGTCTCCTTCAAAGGACATTTTACAAAGATCGCCACGTATATATACTTATCGCGTTCTTTTTTTTTCCCGGAACTCTCCTGCACGAACTGGCTCACTACGGAGCGGCAATACTTCTCTTGCTGGAAGTAAAATCTCTCCATCTTCTGCCTGAATGGAAAGGCAATGAGTTGAAACTGGGTAAGGTAATATATATACGAAAAGATTTCTTCAGAGGAATCCTTGTGGGTGTTGCGCCTGTAATAGCAGGAGTAGTGTTCTTTCTTGTGTTTTCTGCTTTTCGTATATTCCCCTCTCCAAACATCTGGGTTAATATAGCATCTGTATACATACTTCTGGTTGTATCAACGATGATGTTTTCCTCACGCCAGGACCTTATTGATTTCGTTTATATACTGCCAATAATAATTATCATTGCGGGACTGTTCTTTATATTTAAAATCAACCCTCTTTCATTGCTCGGCGGCGGTAGACTCTCTCCGCTCTCTCTTCTTTCAGCAGCAAACCCCTATATCGAACGAATTGATACTATGTTGTTTATCACTATAGCGGTGCATATGGTAACAGTAATACTCCTGAAGATAATCAATCACCGCAGAAGGTAAACTTATGTTTTAGATTGTCAAATAGAACAAAACGTAGTATCATTGTAGTATTATGGAAGATCTTCTGAAGGAAATTCTCAAAAAAATTAATGATCTGGAAGAACGCATCTCTCAGATAGAGGAAGATTTGTACGTTACGGCTGAAGCAGATGAAGAGGTTGTAACCGGAATAGAAGGAAACGACCAGGGAGCTATCCCAAAAGCTGTGGCCATACTTAACTCTGTTGATCAGGTCACTATACAGCAAATGCAGCATTACCTTAACTGTGAACATGCCAAATCAGTAAGAATTATGAAACAACTCCATGAAATGGGACTTGTTTCAATGGCAGCAACAGGAGACAATTTTGTTGTAAACAAGTCGGCAGTCCTAGACTATATTCAACAAAATGAAGAGGATCGCCGTTGGAACTGAATATGTATGATCATTGTATAGGCATTCCGATAAGTCCACTCAGTTCAATCTTCGTGTAATTTCTTACATAAGGCATGTTTGTGCCATCCTCTGAACTCACTACTATTGCCGCATACGGAGCTGCAGTATTGGAAGGATCCTCAACAAGTGAGTATATTACTATCTTGTCAGGACCCAGAGCTTTGAGATAAATTCGCTCTGTGCCGGCCACAGCCTCAAACTCTGCTGTTAACTCCCCTTCGTTAACAAGTTGGGCTATTGTTTCTGGATATAAACCGGTGCGCGTGTAATAACGGATAGCAGCATACTGAATAGTCGATATATCATATTTTACCCGTGCAGCCATAGCGATCGCGTTTTGCTTATTAATGTAGTCATTTGTAATCTCCTTGTAAAAATCTTCAAATGTTATGGCATCCGAGGGGACTTCGATGGTAACATCTTTACCGTAATCAGAATAAGCTATTGCAAGAACCATGGACACAGTGCCTCCTGAAGATTCAACGCCTGGAATATATCCCAGGGAATTGCTGCTAGAAGATGATGTATCCCCTAGCTCTTTGGTTTTTACCGAAAATACGATCTTGGAAATATAGTAGTCGTTGGCATTAATCCACATATCAACATACGATGTATCAATGTAATCTGCTGTTTTAAATTTTGTACCATAGGTGGGTATATCGTCCTTTACGTTGTTTTTGTTTGTCTTTGTAAGTTCATCTTCGATAGTATTTACCAAATCCTTGGTTATATCAAGATGCAACTTGTATAGTTTGGTGTCTGCTTCCTTCAGCTTTTCCATTTTTATTCTTGGAAGTATTTGTTTTTTTATAAGTCGCGTATAAATGGCCTCATTCAGTTTTTCGGTTGGTGATTTTTGCGGAGATAGGGTATCCATACTTTTACGTGCCTCGGTTTCCAGTGGTGTTGTGTCATACGAAATCCATCGGCTCTTATATTTTTCTACTATCTCTGCCTGTGATCCTAATAACGCGGTTACATAGATCGGCAGTTTATTAACCTTGAAGTAGGTCATCGAATTCTTTAATCGCAGATCCATATTAAAATCTTTTGTTATGGAAATGTTAAATGACATTTGCGGCTTTTTAACATTTGTAAAATCAAATGGTCCGTTTACCGCAGCGTCAAATGACGTGAGTCCGGTAAGACCGTTCAGCCCATCGTAATCAAGAGCTACAGATACATCGAGAGTAGCTTTTTTTGCCGCGCTGCTTTTTGCAATTGAGTGTTCAAGAACATACCTGACAGTCTTTGGCATGAAGGGCAGTCCTACAATAAAATTAGATATCGTCCGATCAATGTTTTCTCTACCCGTGGATATCTTTTCATATGCCACTAATAAAAGGAGTATGCTGATCACCGACCATACCGTGAGCGCTGAACCAATGATAAGAATTTTCCATAAACGCACATTATGCCCGTGGGTGTGCGCATCGTGTATTTCATTGAATGGCTCATAATACCACTGTCGTACCTCCTCCAACGAATGATCGTCCCAATTATGCATGCGAAGTTCCGTCTCAACTTCCTCGTATGTTTTGAGAAGCATTTTACATTGCTTCAAATAGGCTATTGTCTGTGGTGTTAACATAGAAATTACAGAATATTTCATCATAACACTCTCATGAATTCATAGTCAATTCTATTCACATTAGTTCATGATAAACTAAGAGCATGAATCTGAAAAAGATTGAAGCTATCCCAGCCTGGGTGTATATAAGTCTGCTCATGCTCATCTCAGCTGTTCTCGTTTTCTACAAATTTTCTTCTATCCCCCAAAACCTTGCATTTGACGAAGTTGACTCTACACAGCTTGCAACATATCTGGGCACTCATCCTTTTACTTTGTATAGTCCGCTCGCGACTGGACATGCAACTCCTTACTACTATCTTATACTTGCGTCGTTCAAACTGTTCGACACCACAGTGTTTGCGCTACGCTTACCTGCGGCCTTATTTGGCATTATCAACATTGCAGTTTTCTTCTTGATAATAAAGCTTATTTTCAAAACAAACTATATTGCTTTTATATTCGCGCTGCTCCTTATCACAACTCGGTGGTACCTCAACTTTAGCCGCTTTTCTTTTGAGGCGACTTTTTTACTTACTCTTGAGCTTTTTTCAATCTACTTTATGTTTGAAAACTCAAAGCACAGTAATCGAATATATGCAGTTATAAGTGCAGTGTTCGCCGGACTCGCGTTTTATTCGTACTTGCCGGGAAGGATTTTTTTCCTTGTGCCTCTTTCGTATATCTTTTTCATGCGGCGAAAAACATTTGCAATGTATGTTGTTGTATTAACAATAATTATAGCGCCCTTAGTAATTTATTTTACCCGTCATCCTGATGTACGTATGTCTCAGGTATCGGTCCTTACAAATAATCGTATAAACAGTTTAGGCAAAGTGTCTATTGTTGGCCAAAATACACTTAAATCGGCTCAGATGTTATTTACCAAAGGGGATATGAATGGCAGACATAACTATCCGGGTAAGCCCGCTCTGAATATAGTGATGAGCCTTTTTTTTATTTCGGGATTGATCCGGATATTCTATATAAAGCGTGACCGATACTCTCTTCTCTTTCTTTTCTATATAGCTATAGCGATTATACCCACTCTACTTACACCTTTATCTGATAACCCTAATATGTTAAGAACATTTACCGCACTACCGGGCATAATTTACTTTATTGGCAACGGAGTAATCATGCTCTCTCAGATAAAAATCACCGGATTTCAAAAACCAGTATTTATATGTATAGCATGCCTTGTACTCTTTTCCATTCTCTATGATATGCGCACGTATTTTGTCTTTCAGTCGCGGGTGTTCCGTAACGCATTTGAGGTAAACTGTCCACTGGAAAAATTATCAAAATGGAGCTACACATACGTACCCAAAACGTGTAGAGTTCAACAAAATGAATTCTAATTGAAGAGTATATGCGATTGCAAAATACTTGAAGAGTCTATACACTTATTAATCACTATGAAAAAAGAATCTAAAACCACTAACCCAGATACTTGTCCAAAATGCGGATCTCCCCTGTCACCTGTTACCGAGACTCCGTCAGGAAAAAAACTCCAGAGATGCTCAGCAGGATCCTGGAATAGAGAAACCCGTCAGGTCGAGGGCTGTGACTATGTTAAATGGATTGAAGCAACGCCCGAAGAGCTGGATGAAAAATGTCCCAAATGTGGAAATCCTTTAGTAATGATGACCACCAGGAACGGAAAAAAACTAAAAAAATGCAGCACTTCAGGTTGGGATCGTGACGCAAAAAAAGCAACGGGTTGTGATTATGTTGAGTGGTTTAACGGCACCAAAGAAACATTGAAAGAAGAATGTCCCGAATGCGGACAACCACTGCTTCTCGTAACAACAGCCAACGGTAAACGCATGAAAAAATGTAGTACAGCCGGCTGGGACCGTGTGAAAAAAGAAGCAACTGGATGTACACATGTTGAATGGCTTAACGACAATGCCAAGTCTGCCAACGGAGATGAAGACTTTCCGGCATTCGAACAGTAAATCCTGGATCTTGACATGTCGCAGCATATCACTACAATGAATATATGCAGACTGATGAGGATGATTTATTGTTGATTGCCGAAGGCCCGCACAACAAAGGTCATCATATATTCCGCTTTGTAGTACCGTTCCTACTCATAATCGGTGCTCTTGCAGTGGGGCTCTATATAAATAAGTCTTCAACACCACGAAGACCTTCAGATAAACTACTCAAAAAGGATATTAAATTTGAGTTAGTCGAAAGCTCCCCAGACGATCAGTCGACATCGTTTCCCGTAAATGGTGAGCCTACGTTTGTTTTTTCCAAGCCACTGAATATATCTGAAAAAGATATAACAAAATACTTCAGTATCTCTCCGTCTATAAAAGGAAGCTGGCGTCTGGAACCAAATAAACAAGTCATCTCATTCACCTCCGGCAAAACTCAGCAAAACTCCTTTCCACAACAGTTTATGTATGATACGGTATATAAAATTACCATCAATAAAGGTATAACTTCAGCATCAGGTGAGTCAATTAATTCAAATAAGGTTATTCTGTTTAGAACAGTATCCAAAGATGCACAAGCTCTGAACAGCAATTATAAACTGCTGAACGTACGAGTGAACGAACCAAGCAATCTGGAACTGTATTATGCAAACTATGGAAGTGGCACAACATATAGCGATAATACTCAGCCAATTCATGTATCCGTATTCCCTGCAGAGGTATCCCAGGTAGTAAATTACTTCCAGTATAAAAACGACTACAGATGGGAGCTTATGTATTATTTCGAACAGAAACCTGAGCAACATGAGATTCTCTCTTTTGATGCTCAACCCAATGCCAGTAACGGCTCAAGTGAGCGAATTTCCATAGATATTCCCGCGTTCCAACAATCAGGTCTATACTACGTCAAACTAACCAGTCCACACAACACCGAAGATCTTATAATTAATGTGACTGACCATGTAAATCAGGTATTTATGGATAACGACAGCTCGATCGTATGGACTACGGATATGCAGGGAAAATCTCTGCCTGGATTACCTGTTAGTTACTATGCTCTTAACAACACACCTAAGCTTATAGGACAGGGCACTACCGATAAGGATGGCATATATAAAAGGAATAATGACACCAGTATCGATTTTGTAATAACGGGTAGTAACAATAACTTCGCCATCTCCTACACCGATCGTTATTATGAGCTGGTAAACAATCACTATTCTATATACTCATATACTGATAGGCCTGTATATAAACCTGGTGATACCGTACATACAAAAACTATAGTAAGGCTTCGTGAAAAGGGTGAATACAAAATCCCGGAAGGCGCAATCTATTATCAGTATCTTGATAGCAGCTCTTCCGTAAAAGATACCGACCACACCCAGTATACTGAAACACAGCTTGATGAAAACGGTACCATATCTGCCGATATTGATTTGCCAAAAGAGATTCACGGATTTCCTCGCATTATTTATTACAGAAAACAGAAAGATACATATACTCAGATTCATACTCAGGAACTTCTTATAGAGTCTTACCATAAACCTGACTTAGAAATTACCGCGACTACATCTGAAAAAGAATACATAAGCAAAGATACAGCCCATATCACTGTATCTGCGCGTACTTTGTATGGACAGCCGCTTACCAATGCGGCGTTTACATACCGTGTACTAGCTAATAGCTATTATGAAGAACGGGACCGAAACCATGAGCAACTTCCGGGTGAAAACTTTTCATCTTATGGTTATGGAGAAGAGTTGACAACCGGCAGCGGCACATTTGATGCTAAAGGTAAAGCTCAGATATCATTTTCAACAGATCTTCTAAAATTTGACCAGAGTCAGTACATTACGCTCGAGGTAACACCCAAAATAGGAGCGGCTCCTTCGATAGGAAAACTCATTAAACTTGTCCATAGAGGAGAGTTTGCTTTATTCTTTGATAAAGTTGAAAGCAATGTCGAAGATGGGATCAAAGGAACAATACATGTTCTTGATCACAAAAAAGAACGAGAACCCTATACAAAAACAACTCTGGATATAACGCTTCACAAAATAATTGATTACAGTAATAAAACACTTATTACATCCAAGTCAGCGAGCGTAAGCGCCGAAGGCACGATACCCCTTGATTTGCCGTATAAAGATACCGGAAGCTACGAAATTACGGCAAAAGGAACGGATGAACGTGGAAATACAGTAACTGCAAGCCACACCGTTTATATAGGGAACAAACAGGAGTATGTAGTACAACAACCAACCGCATCTATTAAGATGACCACACAAAAGAGCACATACCAACCGGGCGAGGAAGCAACAGTCAATGTACGAGCAGACTTTGATCTCTCAGATACCGCCACAATTATTACCACAGCGCCCGGATATACTACCTCAATAGATACCTTTCGAATATCAAAACAGAACCCTAATTCATTTGAGATCAAAATTCCTATCAGTCCGACATCGGCGGGATCTATAGGTATAAACTTATTTTCGGTGCATGAGGGTAAAATAGTCCAGTCCCAGGCTATTGTTTCGGTAGACCCAGAGCTGTACAAACTCAAAACATCGGTAGCATTTGATAAATCGGAGTATAAACCTGGAGATACCGTCAAAGCGACAATAAGTACCAAAAATTCAGAGGACAAGCCTGTATCTGCAGATACCTCCCTGTCTGTAATAGACAGCGCAGTGCTGCAAATTGCGGGCGATCTCGGAAATATCTTCGGATCATTTTACAACCAGAATAACTATTACTTATATGTTTCTCATTTCGATTCATTAACAGGTATTTACAAACAGAGCGGAGGCGGAGGTGGTGGATGTTTTGTCGCAGGAACGACTATCCTTATGGCTGATGGGACACTCAAATCTATTGAAGATGTTATGGTGGGCGATGTTATTTCAACCTTTGAAAACCCTCAGAATGGACGGCTCATCAATGACAAAGTAACCAGAACATTCCGGCATGTTGTTGATGAATATCTTACGATTAACGGCTCGCTCAATGTTACGCCTATTCACCGCATCTATCTAAATGGGACCTGGCAGACTGCCTCTCAGGCACGCATAGGTGATAAACTCATTAACAAAGACGGAGAAGCTGTTGTAATAGATTCTATAACCCATCATACAGGGCAGTATGTTGTTTACAATCTAACCACAGCGACTACACATACATTTATAGCTGAGGGTATTTACGTCCACAATGAAAAAGGCATGGACCCTCGACATAACTTTGTTGATACCGCTTATTGGAATCCTCACGTGAAGACAAACGAACAGGGTATTGCTTCAGTAAGCTTTAAACTGCCAGACAATACAACTACCTTTACCTCTCAGGTAGTTGCGTCAACTAAACAGTCACAGTTCGGACAGAGCATCGCCGAGTTCATCTCAAAGAAGGATGTTGTTATTATACCCGCGCTTTCCAAATACTATTACCAGAACGACAAGCCGGTTATGACGGCACTTGTACAGAATAATTCCGGCCGCGAGATACAGGCCACCATGAAGCTGAGCGTAAAAGAACTTAAAGGGAGTGTCGAAAAATCAATAAAGATAGCTAACAATGATTTTGAAACAGTACTTCTGCCCGTGGCGCTGAATAGCAACAAAAATGAAGTTAGTATTACATACGAACTCAAAGATACAGCCTCAGGCAACATACTCGACTCAGTCCTAGTAAAGCAACCTCTTCTTCCTCGTGAAGATATAGTCACTGATTGGATGCAATATGAAAACGGTTATACCTATACATATAACGCAAAACATCCGGGATTAGATGTAAACACCCTGTCGGTACGTGTGGCACCCCATGTTGCAACCATGCTCTCTCAGACAAGCTATAATGATCTCTCATCTCCGTTTTACTACGGTTCAACATCAGACGCGTTACGTATCTATGCATCCTCAATAATATTGGCTCAGACAAAAAATGGATATATAGCTCCGTCATTGTATAAATATGCTCATGTAAAAAATAGTTTACGCACTAAAATTGCGGATATCCTAGAAAAACGTCTCGAAACAACGCAAAAAAACATATGGTGGACACATCCTGATACATATGCAAAAGAATCAGATGGCTTATATACCACAATGATAGGAATAGGTTTGAAAGAAGCTCTATCCAACGGTGTTCTGGATGAAATATTAAACGCTTCTGATATAGTAAAAAAAATATCAACCTCAGTAGCAAACAACGAAGTCGCGTTTTTTAAAACTGATGAAGAATCCGTTATTAAGCGATGGCTTTTGGGCTATGGCGATGGCAATGATTGTACGAACGCATACATATCAAGCTGTTACGCGTCAAAAGCTATGAGAGGAGATAAAAAAGCACTTGAATCGTTGAGATCGCTTACAGTCCCTTCAAGTGACGATAGATATTTTTGGTCAACACCCTCTCAATATACTCGTTCATTGCCGGCATTGGCAATGATCTTATACGGATCTCCTGAAGATGCGGATAAAGCAGTGAAAGGGCTCAGTTATCAGTATATGTCATACTACAGCAATAACCCCTATCTTGCTCTTGTCGCTGGCGTGAGACACGCTCTAAGGCGAAATCTTGATTTTGATACTCCTGTTGCCACACTGTATCTTAATGATAAAAAAATATATGAGCGAACATCTGATGATCAGTACAATGGCGGTTTTAGCGCAGATTATCATGCCATCAACTTCTCCAACGATAAAATAACAGTAGAGATGAAGCATAACGAAGGGTTGCCTATATACACATCTCTATCAACTGTTGAGTTAGGGAGCCGAACAAAAAAAACAACTGCCGCAAAACATGTAATTACTGGTTTTGTTCGTTCCTATCGGTCGCTCGATGATGGTAAGCGTATAAAACGGATAGAAACAGGCAGTTCCGGCATTATAGAGCTTCTTGCCATTAATCCGGTGACACATATCTATGAGCCAGATGATCTCAGCTATACTGAATTTCAGCTCTACGATATGATACCTCCGGGCTTTATGTACCTTAATCAGGACTCAAATAATAGTCCTGAGTATCAGAATATGTTACGGAGTATATACCCGGAAGCGGAATCGTATAAACAAACCTATATATCAGCCTCTGACTATACTGAACAATCAGTATATTTTGACGCCAATGCGGAATCAGGAACACTAACTCTCCCTTATATCGTGTATCATATTACCGACGGTGAAATATATCGTCCCAAGTCATCATTGATATTCCCCAAACTTGGAATTATTGCGAACGAAGAATAATAGATTATGAATGATCTCAATATATCTGAAGATTTCCTTTCTCGTGCTCAAAAAATACTCTCCCTCCACGATCAACAACAGGTAGCCGAAAAATTCAGCTACAACCGACCTGTTTCACTTCGTGTTAATACGATTAAATCAACAATGAGTGAGATCCAGACTATGCTACGTCGTGAACAGATTACAGCTGAGCCTGTGCCATGGTGGAATGATGCGTTAATAGTGCATGGTTCATCGGCAAGAACATTAACTGAACTACCTGAGTATGAAAAAGGATACTTTTATATACAAAACCTTTCCAGCATGATCCCACCACTTGTTCTAGATCCACAAAAAAATGAACGCATCCTTGACCTTACCTCAGCACCGGGAAGTAAGACAACACAGATAGCAGCCCTTATGGAAAATACCGGTGAGATAGTTGCAAACGACATAAGCAGGACACGTCTATACAAACTTCAGGCAAACCTTGATCGTTATGGTATTACAAATACTCACGTCAAATCGTATCCTGCAGAGGTTGCGTGGAAGCATTATATTGAATATTTTGATCGCACCTTACTCGATGCGCCATGTAGTATGGAAGGAACATTTAACGTACATGATGCTTCAACCTATGCCAACTGGTCTCTAAAGCAGATTAAACGATTAGCTCAGCAGCAGAAATGGATGCTTCGTTCAGCGGTAAGCGCTACAAAACCAGGAGGCATTATTGTATATTCTACATGTACGCTTGCTCCCGAAGAAAATGAAGAAGCGATTGAATGGATTATGACAAAAGAAAAAGGGAATTTAGAAATACTCTCAGTTGATCTGCCTTCACTACCCTTTTCCTCCGGCATTACCGAATGGAAGCATAAAAAACTTGGCGAGGATTTGAAACATACGTTAAGAATAACTCCCAGTGCTACAATGGAGGGATTTTTTGTGGCAAAAATGCGTAAACTGCGATCGAATGTGAGACAGACGCCGAGCTAAAGCTCGGCGTCTGTCGATGAAAGCGCTTCGGATATCCGTTATCTCTCTATCAGAGGTATAAAGAGCTGCCGGACAAGCCGTACCTCTACCTGCACATATGCTTCACCATTGTTTAACACGACCCGAATCGTACGACGACCGAGTCGAGTTGATGAATTCACTGTCCAGGTATAGCTCCACGTATCGCCAACTATGCTAGCAGGATGTGGAGTTGGATCCCCATCGAAATATAGGGATACTCCGATAGGGGTGCTACTGGAGGTGGCAGTTCCAGTAACGCGGATATTGATGCTGCCCTTGTCAGGTACGCGGTATACTGTACCCGGTAGAGGAGCAGTCAGAGCAATATCACCTGGCGGCGTATTGATAAACCGAAAGTGGACTTCAACCGCTGCCAAACCGTTGTTGAGGGTTGCCATAATGGTGTGAGGGCCTAACGACGTGTCGGCAGGAACTGACCACTGATAGCTCCAGTTTCCGGTTGCGTCGACCTCAGCGTTGCGACCACCTGCTTCGTTGTCTATCTTGATCTGTACCGCTATCTCACCATCACTCACAGAGGCAGTCCCCGTTATCCATAGGGCTGTGCTCTGTCCGGGTGGGAGATATATTGCCTGGCCATCCCAGGGAGATGAAACGGTGATAGTTCCCGACGAAGCGGTTGATGGGTCCGATTGGATTCCCGCAGGCTGTAGGTGAACGCTTGGTGAAAACTGTTGCGCCCGAACGGGGTGTGCGGTCATTCCCGTCAATACTGTCAGCAAGAGGAGCAGACACATTGACAGGCCGGCAGGTTTTCGGCGTAGAACCATAGAGGGGGCACTCCTTTCATTATAAAAGACGCCGGACATGAACACATCCAGAGAGCATATTCAAGTCTGGCGTCTTTTACATAGTAAAGGAGCAATAGGAAGCGCTTTCATTAATGTAAATGATCGACTCACCACTCAATCGGAATGCAGAATCCGAAGACGATAAGTATGTAGAAATTATATACTATTTGTTAATAAAAGTACATATTTTTTATGTTTTATCGTGCTTTGCCCAAAGGAGATAAAACCCCAACGTTGTAAGGAAGAAAGGCCAAAAATTATCAAGCGCTCGATATACTGTAAGATTTGCAATGTCACTCTTAACGAGAGCAACAATAACACCTGTAGAAACGAGAGTCCAGGCTACAATTTTTCTGTGTTTGAGTATAAATGAACGTTTCATAATCACTTCCACCAACCAAAAAGAAATTTGGTAACCGTAGCAACAAAACCTTCAGAAACGATATGTAATGTTTGGTCGTCTATATCTTTACAGTTAATAATATTAGTGGCGTCAAGATCGGAAAGTATTATTTTTGAAGTATCATTTGTTGAAGTATCACAGAATATCTGAACCTTAGTCTGACCACTTTTTATCGCCTTAAACTTGAGAGTGGTCATACCTCCCGACCCGGTCTTGAGTTCTTTTATATCAGTTATCACTCCAGACGCTCTAATAGAACCGGACTCGTGTTTATAGGTAAAAAAAGGGAAAAATTTATCATCATCCGCGGAGACAAATGTAAGCATCTCAGGATCATATAATATAATGGCGTCCGCGCCGGTTATAGATTCATTTTTTGTATCAATTGTCACTGGTAGCGAAAACGTACTTCCTTTAGATATATCTTTCATGCCAGATCTTTTCAACTGTAAGGTTGCGGCTTCCGATACTACAGCGGAGAATAATAAGACTGTAATACATATGGCTATATTGTAGATAAAAAATGCCACTGATTTCCTCATTGAATGAAGTATAGCAGGTTACTCAATCTTTTTGCCATGATCCGATGGAAAAATGTGAATCCTGTATGGCTATTTCATCAGCTACATTTACAACACCTTTGTCCGTTCGTGCTGTTATTTTCCATGGAATTTTCTGTTGAAATCCTATAACTTTAGACTGATTGGTATACGATACATCCGGAATCGGTTCAACCTTAATACCAATCGTTCCGTTCGATTTGCGGGTGTCATCTATACCTATCCGTTCGGCCTTTTGTACCTGGGTAAGGCTTAAGAAAATCTGAAGGTCAAACTTATGTCTATTCTGCAGACTTATCGATCCGGGCAAGGGAATCCATTGACCTGTTTTTAGATGTCCCCACCATGAAGGTTTATCTACAGAATCATCCACCACTACAGTAGAAGCGTCGCTGTTAGTAAATACATATCGAATATAGTCCGCGTCTTGATCGTTTGTAAGCGCGTCATACTCGATTCTAAAGAACTTTATGCTGTCTTTATAGAGTTCCACATAATCAATATCGCTCAAAATATTTGCTCGCATACAGATATGAGGACATCCATGTTCCACAGTAACACCATTGCTGTAACCAAAATACGTCTTGCGCGCCTCTACCTCGGGCAAGTGCTCCAGATATAAATAATGATAAGGAAAAAAAGCGAATAGGGGCAGCAAAAGGCTCACAGCAACAATACTAAGCGTAGCTAACAACAAAGGTCGGTTCATACTATCATTCTAGCATTTATTGCATCTGTCCGTTTACTTTATTTGTCCCCGGCCTTCAAGAAAAGCCTGATTTGCCGGAGAAACCTTTATGTTATCTTGATCTGCAGCTGCAGGCTGAGGGGTAACAGCGTCAACTCTCCCTCCAGCTGCAAGAGATCGATTGATCATTGCAAGTACCGAATCATACTGTACCTGATCGCTTACTGCACTCTGTTGCTCAGCAGCTTTTCTCTTGGCAATCTTAGCTTGTTCTGCCTCATCAGCGATTATTTTGTTTGCGATTTCTTGCATTCTCTGCAACGTTTTCTGAAATGTAGTTTTGCCCTCAGCCTCGCCTTGTTCTCCCACCACTGCTTGTTCAACTTTGGATTTTTCTGGAGGGCCTCCTGTAACCTGCTCTAATCTATTTTTTAGTTGTAACTGCTCGAGAAATCCGGGCGTTTTTTGTTCTGCCATAAATATAAGAAACTATAATATCAGTATAATTAATTACGAAGAGCAACTCAATAGTATAGGAACAGACTATGTCAGCTTAGTATATTTCACCGCACGCCCTTTGGATTTTTCAATAGGATATTTATTACCACTTTCTACAAGTTTTGCCTTTGTAGCCTCATCAAGATCAATCTGCAACTTTTCGGCCAGGAGAAGAATAAAATGTAATGTATCAGCTAGCTCTGCGGCTAACTCAGCTTTGTTTTCTTTATTTTTGAAATGCTCTTCCAGCTCCACATTATTTTTCCATAAGAAATGCTCCAATACTTCGCCAGCCTCTATAACCAACCCCTCAGCAAGATCTTTTGGATGATGAAACTGATCCCAGTCACGTTCATCTCTGAAAGTATTCAAACGTTCTATGATACTTCTAAACTGTTTATTTAACATATGCTAGATTATTATAGCAGTAATTATCTATTCTCTTTCCAGATATAGGTCTGCAGAGTTGCAGCAATACATATCCAGACCAGGTAAGGGAGTTGTGAGAATGCTACAGGGGGATTATACGGAAGTATGGTGATCATAGCCCAGATTATAGTCAACAGTACAAGGTATATGTCTATCGTAGCCAACCACACGTCTTCAAACACAAAGAATAATGGAGTAAATAGGATATTAAAGAGGAGATTAAGAAAAAATGGCACCGTTAACATCCACGATATTTCGCCTGTAAAAGCCTGATAGAAAACTATGCCGAAGCTTATAAAAATAACAGGATACAGAATCATCCAAACGGTACTGATAGTGTCCGGCTTGGGCGTCCAGCTCGGTTTTTTAAGATGATCGTACCACTTTTTCCAGTCTGCCATAATGCTAGTATAACCTATATATTTTGTTGGTTGTTGTACCCAAATTATTTTGATTTATGTTCTCCCGGCTTAAACATATTGACAAGAGCTCCTGTGCCCCACCAGAATGCGACAAGCGATAGTAACCATCCAAGGAATGGTATTTCAAAGGCGAGCGTGATTACGGTCATCCCAAGGAGCGTTATTATCCATACATTTTCTTTATATTTTTTGGAATATTGACGCAGTATATACTCCCCTACAACAAACCCTACCAGAACTCTACTTACAACAAGGGCAACCAACCAGAGAAGCATTATAACGAACGCGAGAGGCAAGCCAATTACTGTAATGGCCACTATGATCGCAAGTATCGGCGTAAGAAACATAACCACGGCTCCGTGCAGCATATACCTTCCCTTATTATCAACCATCTCTCCATAGAGAGTTTTTAGTTTTTTTGGCCAGAGATATACGAGCAACAGGCCTAACAGTGAGAATGATAGTATTCCAAGAATCTTACCAACCAACCACCCCGCTGTTTTCTGTTGGGGAGATTTTTCTCTTTTTTCAGGTCTGGTCGGAATTTCCTGTCGTACATTTCCAGCGACTATTCCCTGATTGATCTGAGCTTTATGGTCACTTGTGTATGTAAGGTTACCCGATATACTCGCCCCTTCGTGCACAATCAACTCATCAACATCCAGATTTACATTTTTGCCTACGTGACCGCGTAGATCTACCGTCTCAGCGCCGCCCATTACATCACGCTCAACTGAACCTTCGATTACTGCCTGCTGTGATCCCAGAAACATTTCTCCTCTTACCACAGCATCCCGACTTACCATTACTTTTTGCCCAAACAGCGAAACGTTATGTTCTACAACGCTATTTAGTTCAAGTGTCTGGACCGCAGTACGGATATCACCATTTACGTGTCCGTTTATAGTCAATGACTGAGCCGCACAGATAATATCACCCTCTACATCTCCATTAAGAGTTACATTCTGACCCGCGCAGATAACATCACCATTAATATTTGCGTCAACCGTTATAGTGGAGCCTGCTATAAACAAGCTTCCATCAACCACTGTATCTTGCTCTATATGAACTGATTTATCGGCTTTTAAGGTAATGGCAGAAGCTGGCCGAACAAATATAAAAAATGAAAGAAAAAATACGAAGAGCAAGCTTATCAAACCTTTATAATGGTTCATACAGATAAAGAGTTAACTTAAATATAATACATTGAGTATACTCTTTTTTATAGCATAACGCATCACCATATGTCGGTTGGATCTTTATCCTCCTGACCCAAAAAACGCGATCTCATTGCCTCATTTCTTCTCCCGAAGATAAATCTTCTCTTTGTGAAGGTAATATATAATTTTTCCCTTGCCCGCGTGATACCAACATAAAACAGACGTCTCTCCTCTTCAAGCTCGAAGATATCGTCAACGGATCGGGAGTGCGGCAGTATTCCTTCCTCAAGTCCGACAATAAATACAAAAGGAAACTCAAGGCCCTTGGCCTGATGGAGCGTCATTAATCGCACCCCTTCCCGTGCACCGCCTTTTTTCTCCCCCTCAAAATATTCAGATTCAACAAGTGCCACCTGCTCAAGAAACGTCACTATGTCAGAAAACTTAACAGCTACTGACTTAAGTTCTTTTATATTTTCCAACCGCGCATAATCTTCCTCATCATGGATATCGTACATTTCAAGATAACCTGTTTTCTCAAATATTTTTTCCATAATCTCCACAGTACTTATATCCTTATACGCTTCGCTGAGGCCTATTTCCTGATACAGTGCTCTGAAAGCATCCCATTTTCTCTTACCCAGCTTCTTTATTCTTTCTGAGGCAATTTCATCGTTTGGATTTATAAATAGTCTTAGATATGAAAGAATATCTTTGATCTCCTTACGTTCATAAAATCTTGTACCTCCGATGAGCATATAGGGAATTCCGTAGTGGAGAAATGCTTCTTCCAACACACGGGATTGCGCATTTGTTCTATACAGCACTGCAAATGAAGAAAAAGGGGTGGAAGAATTCTTCAGACTTTCTATCTCCCGTACTACATAGATTGCTTCATCCTGTTCATTTTCAGACTGATTAATAATAACGTCTTTTCCTGATTCATTTTCTGTGAAGAGATGAAGCACAGGATGTGTCTGATTCTTGGAGATTACGTCATACGCAAAGTCAAGAATTTTCTGAGAACTTCTGTAATTCTGCTCTAAATGGTATGTTGCTGTTCCCGGGAAATCTTCATTGAACTTCTCCAGATTTCTGATGTCGGCGCCTCGCCATGAATATATACTCTGTGAAAAATCTCCTACTACCGTAATGTTTTTGTACTTTGACCCCAACAATCTGGCGAGATTGTACTGTGCCACATTTGTATCCTGGAACTCATCAACCATGATATACCGATATCTATCCTGATACATATCGAGCACCTGCTGGTTTTTTATAAATATTTCGATTGTCTTCATGATGAGGTCATCAAAATCTAAGGCGTTATTTTTACGAAGATCTTTCTCGTACTGATCATACACCTGAGATGCCAGAGGAGCGCCGTAGTCGGCAAATATACTCAGGTATCTTTCGGGCGGTATCAGTTGATTTTTGGCAGAAGAAATTCTGTTAAGAAAATATGAAGGAGTAAATTTTTTAATATCAAGATCTCTAAGAATTCTGCGTATAACGGTAGACTGGTCATCTCCATCGTATATAGAAAATTTATTATCTATACCCAAATGTTGAGACTGACGACGGAGAACCATAGCACAGAAAGAATGAAAGGTTCCTACGTATCCTATGCCATTATATTTCTGTGAAACGAGCGCATGAGCAATGCGCTCCTTCATCTCATTTGCAGCCTTGTTTGTGAACGTAATCATGAGAATTGAGTCAGGCGCGACCTTGTTGTTATTGATGAGATGCAATACTTTATGTATGAGTACCCTCGTCTTGCCTGAACCAGCTCCTGCAAGAATGATTGACGGTCCATCGGCATGAAGCACTGCATCTTTCTGTTTTGTATTTAAATGTTTGAATATGGTATTATCCATAGACTATAATGATACAATACAACTATGAAATATATTATTGCTAACTGGAAAGCACATTTCACCTCTGACGACGCCACAAACTGGTGCAACAAATTCTCCGAAAAATTATCCAATGGAAACAAACTACAAGCTTCACTTGCGGAAAATAAAGTATGTATAATAATCGCTCCACCGTTTCCCCTCATCCCTATTGTAAAACAATCACTTCCACAGACAAAAAATATATATATAGCAGCCCAGGATGTATCAAGATATGATGGCGGTAACTATACCGGCGAAGTAGCGGCCAACACATTGGCAGGTCTGGTCAGGTATGTTATCATCGGCCACAGCGAACGCCGCTCATGGTATAACGAATCAGAAGACGATATAGCAGCCAAAATAATGAACGCTTCAAAACATGTTATTCAACCTATTCAATGCATAAGAGGCATAAATGATAAAGTCCATGAACTTTCCCAGTACATAGCTTATGAACCAGTTGAAGCTATAGGTACCGGTAAAAATGCGTCTGCTCAGCTAGTTCTTCAGGTAAAAGATGCCCTGGGGATAAAACAACCTAAAGTATTTATATACGGCGGAAGCGTAAATCCAGATACATGCGCTGAGTATCTGCAACATCCGGATATTGATGGCCTCCTTATTGGTACAGCTTCTCTTGATCCCGACGCGTTTTACTCCATTAGTACTCAGGCATAACCGTCATATGAACGCAAAATTTAAGATCGGTATACTCGCGTTTGTAATATTGTTTATTGGCACTATCTACGTTACGGTAAAACCATATTATACTTTCGTCACCCGTACTCTTGATATTTCCATATGGAAGACGTTCTTTCCTGGCAATACCGTTGAAACAGTCGATAACAAAATAAATATTCTTCTGCTTGGTATAGCCGGAGGTGACCATGAAGGACCAAACCTCTCAGACTCGATAATGGTAATACATTACGACTTTGAAACAAATAAACTATCAACGATTGGCTTACCCCGAGATGTATGGAGTAGTACATTAAAACAGAAAATAAATACAGCATATGCCATAGGGGAAGCAAAACAAAAAAACGGCGGCCTTAAACTGGCCAAAGCAGAAGTTGGAGGAATCCTTGGAATTCCCATAGAGTATGGTGTTGTAATAAGCTTCCGCACCTTCAATGATCTTATAGACTATATGGGGGGGATTGAGGTACAGGTAGAACATGCATTTACAGACAAAGAATATCCTATTGAGGGAAAAGAAAACGACGAGTGTAACGGCGATCCTGAGTATAGATGTCGCTATAAAACAGTTACCTTTGAAAAAGGACCAACTAAAATGGATGGAGAAACCGCGCTCATCTTTGTACGTTCACGTCATGCCATAGGCTCTGAAGGAAGCGATTTTGCACGTAGTAAACGACAACAGTTAGTGATTACAGCCATAAAAAACAATATTCTGACCATTCTAAAAAAAAGGAATCTGAATGAACTAACTGGCTTATATGAAATACTTAATAAACTCGTAGAGCGGGATATAAACAATCAGCAGCTTGCTATAATCACGAAAGATATAGGAACGGCAAAGAACTTTTTACTGAAAAATGTGACATTGCCGGCCGATTATTTTGAAGTACCTTCGAGTGTCGATTATAATGGCCAGTACGTGCTCATTCCCCCTAATAATGACTGGGATGCATTCCATGAGCTGGTATATTGTCTTCTTAATACATCAGGCGATGCATGTTCGCGCAATTAAAAGAGGAACGAGATAAATAAGAACACAGTAGCACTGATAAACAAAATGATCGGATACTGAACTGAGCCTGTCTCGGGTAATGTAGCTGCCTGTGTCGGACTTTCTTCTTCTGTTATTTCTTCTGCGGGAGTTTCTGTCGCCGCTTCAGCCAACAAATCAGCCGGAGTTTCTGTGGGATCTTCCAGGGCTACTGAATCTTCAGGATTATTTTCATCAAATATAACAGTGTCAGTGGGAGTTACATTACCCGCTGAGGGTGCGTTTGTCGCTGAGTCCGGTGTGCGGGTAGCAAGAGGAATACTTGTCGGCAATGTTTTCTGACCCGTCGGAGTAAGCTCCCCCACTTCTCCCGGCAAACCTCCTGAACCTATTGGTGTGGGTGTAGCGCCCTTAATGATTATCGTCCGTTTATATGTCAACAGTGCAGCCCGCAGCTTAGTGGTAATGAGCGGGGTTGATGCAGAGTCGCCTCTCAGCAACATGCTAAAGCTCATAATTATAAGTACCAGTAATAGTATGGATCCCAGGATTATATAGGTCGATGACTTCTTGCGATCCAAATTTTTCAAACGTTGTATAAACATTTTTGTACTTACCATATTATTCGCTCAGCCATCCATCAGTCTTTGAGTGCAGCTGTGCCTCAATTTGCAACTGTGCCTCACCTGTACCAACGGTATGTTCCACATAATATACATTATGTGGCTGATCATATTTTTCAGTGATCGTTTCCGGAGTCCACTGTCCCTTATTAACTCGTATACGCGCCTTATCTACATCGGTACCACGTATATTAGACACACCAATATAAAGAATATCTCCCGGATTGATTGCTGTTACCGTGTCATCCTTAAATTCAGCCCATTTAGAATCATATACCTTAATACCCTGCGATCTTACTTCCTGAACAACTACCTGTGACTTGGCGGCAGTATTATCCTTTTCCTTGCCTGCATTTATAAAACCAAGAATCGTTGTGAGACCAAAAAATCCGAGCATTACAACAAGTACGGTAAGCATAATCTTATGATAATTACTTTTCTTTGAAGCAATCTCGTCAGTAACTATCTGCTGTGTTTCGATCGGGATAGGCGTAGCTGCCTGGTCAAATTGAGGGATAACCGGCTTAACATTTTTTTGTTTTTCCTTCTTAAGCAGTCTTACCTCATAAATAAGGTATCCCAGCGTGGCAATAAACGCTAGTATGCTTATTTTATTTATCGATGATAAGTAACCAAATAAGTCCATATCAGAATATAAACATGACTCCAGCACCAATTATAATAAGAGCCGCGCTACCATAGAGGAATAAATTACTGTTGAATCCTGCAACAAGAGTAGGCGTTGGTGAGAGTGACCCGGATACGCTTGCTGTTGGCGTTTCTGTAGCTGACGGCTCTATCGTTACCGTAGTTCCTCCGGGTGTTACCGATGGACTGATCTCAGGAGTTGTGGTAATCGTACCCGACGGTGTTGCATCACCCAGAACTGCCTCACCACTTTTGCCTATAACAAATCTCCTTGTCAATGTAACATCTCTGTTAAAATCGTCTATGGTCTTCAAAGTAATTATATAGGAACCGGCTCCTATAGTTATAGGCGATGATATATTCCACTCTCCTTTTGCGTCTGCAGTAAGCTGAAATACATAGCCAGGGTTGGAGTTAATACTTATTTTCACCTGTTTTCCCGGAACAGCCGTGCCTTTAATCAGAGGTCGGAAACCCGGTACAACCGCTCCTTCCTTTGGATACAACACACTTACCGTATGTTTAGAGCCTGTCCCGTTTACACTCGTAGATGCCGGCAGTACATTACTATCACTCATGAATGTGTAATTCCTTCCCATCACTACAGTCTGAGGTAACGGTGTCGTATTTTTAATGATCGCGTCTATCTGTGCCGAGACCTGATTATCTGCAACTATTTCTATAGAAACAGCATCACTCGGCTGAAAACTTATTACCTTACCTGTGCTCTTTTGAATACCATACTGAAGCGGTATAAGCCACTCTCCGGTAATTTTAGTCATTGTAACAAGTGGATAGGTATCATCTTTTGTAATAATTACGAACGATTCCTGAGCGGGTTGACCATTTGGCAGAACCACTTTGCCATACGCAGGCTTTGCAGATGATGGATTGCTTATGTTAGGCAGTGTTTTAAAACTAAAGGCCTGAGCCGCAGATCCTTGCCCAATAAGTCCATCATTTGTAACTATTTTATAGTAGTACGTAGTATTTTCCGTTAGATTTTTCAGAAGCACAAAATGGTTCATTACCGTATTTTTTTTTGCCTCAACATCGCGTTCATCTAGAGCTATCTGATTTAGGTTCTGAGGCGTTGTTCCGTAGGCGATCCAACCCACCTCGGCTTTTTCTGTTTTCCAGAAAACACCTATTTGATGGGCTGAATAATTTACTACATCATGACGCCCCAATGTTTTCTTTGAAGCTCGTGTTGGAATACTCGTGGGTCCCATGCTTAAGAAGAACACAAAAAGAGAAACCGCAGCCGCGGCCATTACAATAAGAACAACAGAAGTCTGTCTTTTAGGACGAAAATACAAATCACTATACATACGTACGGTACAAAATCATTATTCCGACATTTCGTTTAAACTATTAAATACTTTACTGTTAATGCTATAGTGTGGAATAGTTACAGGTCTGAGTGCGGTATCAAAGGAGTTATTAGTCTTTACATGATAGAGATCAATAATCATCCATGCAACTATCGTCAGAAAAATACCCACGGACAGGATCAGTAATTCACGTTGGTTCATAGATAATGTCCGTCTACTTCTAACTTTATTTTGAGAATTGCAGATTCGCTAGATCCAAAACTATCTCCAAACCCACCTACTTCTTTTATAATACTCAAGTTAGTCATTGTCTTCAATCGCCGTTGAGACATAAACACATCAATAAAACGACGTACCTGAGTAAAATCAGACTCCGTTTCTATATCTACAGCAAATGTCTTTGTATCGCGACTACTTTTGTCAACTTTAAGGTTTACTTCGCCTATATCTACCTTCTTTATGAGGACACCAGAATCTGAGGCTGCTTTATTAAGATCATCAATAACTTTGTTAACCTGAGGTATCTGAGGCAAGGATTGATCCAGAAGAAAAAGATTATTGCGATTAGCCTCAACCATTGATTGAAGTTGTACGATATTCAAAATAGCGTTCTCGTAGTTGTTGTCCAGGACACGAAGGTCATTCAGCTCTTTTTGGAGGCTAAAAACCGTAACCAGATTAGGCCGTATAGCGAAAAGGATAAAGAATGAGAATATAAGAAAAAACGCTATAGTAAAACTATAGTCTTTTACCCTTTTATTAGTCAGATTATCGACGATTTTTGATCGGTTCATTTTTTAGAGCAACGTAATTGGTGAGAGTGAACGAAAACTGAAAGCCGACATCGGTCTTGCGCAACGTATCAAGCTTAATGATGCCGAACTTACTATCACTCTTTAACTGATTATAGAACAATTGAACCGTGTGTGGTCGGAAAGTTACGCCTTCAAACCTTACCCCTTTATTTGATATGTCCATCTTATTAAGAGAAAGATCCTTGGGAAAGCGGCTTAGAATGTATGTCAACATACTATTGATTCCAATTTGTTCTGTCAATATGGAGTTAATAGCATTAGATCGAGTATCTATAAGCCGGACATCACGTATAAGGGGGCTGGAAACCGTAATTATTTCTTCCTTCTGTTTAAGACTATCTTTCAGATCCACAATCTCCTGATCGATTTTAAAGCGATAAAAGAACACCCCAATGATTACTAGTTGGGTTATAACGAGGATATAACGCAAGTGATGAAATGAGAAGTAAATTATTTTATCTACAATCGTCTGTTCCTTAGGTGGAAATAGATTGATTTGATATCTCATCTTCTTAATTATGACTTGCTAATTCGGCTTTTAAGTCTAGCTGCCTTGTTCTTGTGCAGTACTTTCCGTTTCACGGCTTTATCAATAACGGAATAAGCTTTACTTAATTCCTCCTTAGACTTGCCTGTTTTGATTTTACTCAAATTTTTGACAGATTGTTTTACCGATTTCCTATAGGTCGTATTTGCAGTCTCTCTTTTCACATCCTGTCTCATTTTTTTCTTTGCTGATTTAATGTTTGGCATATTACACACCTCCTTTCCCCTTATTTACCATTTAATATATAATAATTTCGAATATATAAACGTAGCAGTTAGCTTACGTAGAAATTCTTAACTATAATGTATAGTCTTTCTCATACAGACGCTCTCCATAAGAGCCTCCAAACTTTAGACTTACTTTTATCGGTCCGGTGATCTTATGATAGACGCACGTTCCTGACGAACATGTGCCCAACGTTACTTTCTTCTCAAATTCTGTAAAACTAGAGGCATCTTCTTTAGGCGTTACTGTGCCTATGATACCCTGAAGTCCCTGTCCCTCAGTCTGGTATGATAGTTCGTAATCAACTGTTTCTGTGCCATTGGGCATACTCTTTACGCTGATAACGAGTTCCTTGCTCCCGTTTGTAGGCTTTATATCAACCTTAACAGAGGCATCCACAGTGGGGATGAGTTCGGTATTATCTAATTTCTTTGTAGGTGATTGCTGAGCTGTTTTCTTGGATCCGTTCATCATAATAAAACCAATACCCACCAGTACCACAATTGCCACACCGATGATAATAAGATGCGTGTTTCCCGATTTTTTCTGAGCGACAGTATTATCCATAATGAATGTAAATTATAACGTCACCCTTTCACTTATAAATTGTAATAGAGTTTCTCCCGAAATTCTATCTTGCTTCATTGTATCTCTCTCTCGTATCGTTACAGAGCCATCTTCAACTGTTTGATAATCTATGGTTACACAAAATGGAGTCCCTATTTCGTCCTGTCGGCGATACATCTTACCTATATTGCCATTGTCGTCAAACTCTGCAGTCATATGTTTTTTAAGCAAATCATAGTGCGACTTTGCGATAATACCTAATTTTTCATCTTTCTGAAGAGGAAATACGGCTACTTTAATAGGTGCTATATGCGGAGCCAGTTTTAGGAATATGCGTGGCTTACCATTCACTTCTTCTTCTCTATACGCATCATTAAGGATTATTCCTGTGAGACGTGATAAACCAAAGGTCGGTTCGATTACGTGTGGGATATACTTTTCTCCTGACTTTGGGTCGGTATATGTAAGATCTTTACCCGAGTTCTTTGCGTGATTACTAAGATCAAAATCAGTTCTGTACGCGAGTCCCCACATTTCTTTCCATCCAAAAGAAAACTTATATTCTATATCCTTAGTACGTTTTGAATAATGAGAACGCTCAAATTCTTCGTGTTCTCTCCACCGGAGATTCTTTTCATCAATACCCAGGTCAACTGCAAACTGCCACATTTCGCGACTCCAGTATTCAAAGGTCTCTTCCCATGTAGAGGGATGTATAAAGTATTCAAACTCCATTAAATCAAATTCCAGAGTGCGGAATACAGACTGTCCCATGGTTATTTCGTTTCTGAAGGCTTTACCCTGCTGAGCTATTCCAAAGGGTACGCGTACTCGCATTGAGTTAAGTGTATTCTTAAAATTAAGGAAAATTCCTTGCGCGATTTCCCCTCGTAGATACGCGAGTGATTTTTTCTCTTCAACTATGCCAATATGTGTCTGAAAGAGAAGGTTAAATGTCCGCACATCGGTGAAATCTGCTGAGCCACATTTGGGGCAGGTAAGCTTATGTTCCCGTATTATCTCGGTGAGCTTCTCCACCGGCAGACCCTCCACCTTCATTCCCTTAATGCGATCTTCAATAAGATGATCTGCCCGGGTCCTGTTATGACAGTTACGGCAATCAACCATCGCGTCAGTAAAACCAGCCACGTGACCCGACGCTTCCCAGACTTTAGGATTTAAAAATATGCTTGCGTCAATTCCAACCATATTATCGCGTTGCAGGACGAAGCGCTTCCACCATAGATCACGAAGGTTATTCTTCAAAAGGGTGCCGTAATGCCCAAAATCCCAGGTATTTGCCATCCCTCCATATATTTCCGATGATGGGAAGAAAAATCCTCTCCGCTTTGCCAGTGATACTATCTCTTCCATAATTTATTACAAAAAGACGCATTCCAGTCGCCTATACATTAATATGTCAATTATATAATATGAAACGGTATTTTTTCGTGGATTGTCTCCTCAATAAGAAGTATAAGATCTATGAGTCTCTTTTCCTCATGCGCATATCCCAGCATTCTTAGCATCATATTGAGATATTTTGATATCTCCTCGGGGCCAAACTGCTCAGATCTTGACAGTTCACTGAGAAACGCACGCGTCAGACGGAATATGTCGTTCTCCTGCTGGCCGTCGGGTAAGAGCCGATCGATAATGAAAAAATACAGATAGAGATACTCTGTTTTCTTAGCATCGTCTTTTATATTAGAAAAACCGGAGATAAGCTCTGTTTGCTGAAGGTATTTATAGTCGTTCTTTACATTCATTATGACCTTAATAAGATTTCCCGTCTGTAGGTGTGGCCCACGGCGACTTGTCATGGACTTAATTCCTTTCGCAATCACCGTAACTTTGCCAAGTTCCTTGGTAAAAAGACTTATAAGGATATCCTTCTGCAACAGCTCCCGCTTACGCATCACGAATGCATCTGTCTTGAGACTATGTGACATAATCAGAGTCTGTATTACTTCTTAAACACTTGGTCTTTCTCCATCACTCCGTCATACACTTTGTCTCCATCAACGGTCACTGTATATTTCTGTCCCTGCACGCCTGCCTGCTTCTGGATCATAAGATTATCAGAATTAACTGATTCTGGCAGAGTATACGTAACGTTGATCTCTGCCTTACCCAACGGGACTACCTGTAGGAAGCCCTCAAAGACAGTCTTATCGAGATCATCATATGTCTTGACCTTCATGAGTGACCCCTTAAACTCCTTAAGTTTGGAACCCTTGGGTACATACACACGTACCCAGTTTCTTAGTGTGGCATTGAGACATAGCCCTCCTCTTTCAAGGCTACAGTCGGAATGAGGATATGGATTGCGATATACTACCTTTACTTCTCTGTCTTTACCATCAGTTTTAGAAGTGATTGTTTCATTGACGAAGAGATTCGACTTTGCTCCTGCAAAATTTACATTATTTACGTGTAAATAGTCTCCATCAAAGCTTCGTATACGGCCTGCGTAGTTGAGTTTATCAACGGCTAGTTCAATCTGTGGATCGGTGAAGTACAACAATATATGCTTTTCATCCATGTTCTTGAACATTGTCTGCGCAAGTGTGCCCCAGTACTTTGAAGGTGAGAAACCTATGGCTTTGTAGAACAACGCATACATAAGATCGCCTAATATACCTTTTCTGTTCGTTTTAACATATCCTACAGGACGGTCAACCATATCGAACAGCTTGTAAATTACTTCAGGGCAGTCACAACGCTGATCTATTTTTGCTGAGAAAACAATCCCATCAGCCTCTGTATCTCCAAATATGGTTAACATATCTACAAGCACTTTAGAATCCAGAGAAATAATACCGTCGTAATTTACTTTCTCACCACTATTTTTGTAAAGAGAGTTAAATAGCTCTATAGACTTCACGAAATCAGGAGAAAGGTTACTATCACGTATAAAAAACTTAGAAACACCCTTATGATAGGTCAGAATCTGCGCAGGAGCTGGAGGATGCACGGCGATACTGTCATCCAGACTGTAGATATCGGCTGATTTCTCAATCTTCATCTTTCCGTTCTTTATCTTGAACACAGCGTAAGCGGTAAGGAAGCCTCCGGTAGCTCTCCGTTCCTTGTCATTCTGAAAAATAATGAGATATGTTTTTTCTTTGTCCTTGCCAAGAATATTTGGCAAGTTTTTTACAAATGGTTTAGCATCCACAAACAGTGAAGCTACTCCCTGGAACTGATCCTTTATGTTGATTATTCTTGCCCGCACCTCGGTCTTTCCAAGTTTTTCGGGATACCGGCTAGGATTTATCTTGGCTATACGTTTTTCTGCCTCATCTATGTTGGCTGATATAGAATCAAGTTTGCCCAGAACCTTGTCAAGGGTAAGCACTGCTGTCTGCAATCTATCTTCCGAAGATTTCTCTACAAATGACGTTTGTCCTTTTTTAAAACCTATAAGATCCGCATATGGATATATTGCTTCCACTGCTTCTGAACCAGCCTTTAGTACATAATTTCCCGCCTCTACACCATTCTTAAAATCACCCACGTATGGTATAAATGCCGCCCAGTATACAGATTTTGATGCTTTTTCGAAATCAGTATATTTTGCATTTACATCTGCCATTTGTTTCTTAACGAGATCAATATCGTTCTTCTTAAACACATCTTTTAATTGCTTCGCGGAGGCTACCAGTACGAGTCCTTTTGCTTTAATGTTAGTGTAAGGTCGGTACACAAAAAAATATGCGAAAAGTAAGACTACAAGAAGAGGAATGACGAGCAGCTTAAGTTTATTTTTTTTTGCTTTCTTTGGTTGAGTTCTATAGAGTGGTTTAATCATTATTAGATTGAATTTACAATTGTGTTAACAAGTTATTATACTGCTCCTCTTCCGGTGAGCATTATGGTGGGAGTTTTTAGAATTATTTCTAAATCCTGCCATAATGATATCGTATCTACATAGCGAGCGTCAATAGCAATTCTTTTATCAAAATTTATCTCAGAGCGCCCTGAAACTTGCCATAGCCCTGTGACGCCAGGTTTTATAGACAGTACTTTTGCTACCATTCTCTTGGTTTGAGGGTACTTTTTTTGCTGATTTTCAAGCTCGTCTGGATAATATGCGCGCGGTCCTACAATACTCATATCCCCTTTCAGCACGTTAATAAACTGGGGAATCTCATCTATTGAATGTTTTCTTATAAATTTTCCGACCTGCGTAATACGAGGATCTTCCTTTAGCTTGTAGCTTCCTTTCTTATACTCATCAAAGAGCTGTTGAAATCGTGAGTCGGTTCGTAGAATATGGTGCGCGTTCTCAATCATTGATCTGAATTTATACATCCGGAACGTTTTACCACTCTGTCCAACTCTTTCCGGCACATCAGCAAATACTGGTCCTTTTGAGTTGAGTTTTATTGCGACAGCAGCAACAAGACAAATAGGAAAGAAGATAATAATCAATATAAATGCGAGTATTATATCTACTAACCGTTTGACATATGTATAGTACATTCTCCCGGAAAACGGAGACTTTGTTTCGGACATGAATTATATTGTATCAAATTTTGTAATGGTATAGCCATTACGCGCCGCCATTAAGTTAACTTCTCGTGTTCTGTACCGGCAAAACTCTCTACAAGTTTCTTAATTTTAGAAACAGAGGTCTTCTTCGCAACCAAAAGCGCGTCACCAGTATTCACAACGAGCAGATCTTCCAGATCAACACCTACAACCATCTTATTATCTTCAAAGTTGTACACCAGGCTGTCTGACGAGTCTTCAAGCATAACACGTCCTTTTGTAATATTATCTTCACGTTTTTCCTCGAGGGCTTCTTTAAGAGCTTCCCACGCGCCTACGTCAGACCATCCGATATCATCCATCACCACATACGCGTAACTATTGTCGAGTTGTTCCAGCACCGCGTTGTCAAAGTTGATCTCAGGCATCTGAGCATAGAACTCTTCAAAGGCGCGGGTAAATGAGTCTGCATCTTTTTCGGCAAGAATATGTTCACTTAATTCGTACACTTTAGGGGCAAATCTCTTAAAAAGTGAGTATATAAATCGGGGTGTACTCACAAAGTAGCCGAGATTCCAACAATACTTAGAATCACTATAATACTTTTGAGCCAGATCATGATTTGGTTTATATTTAAAGCCTGTAAAGCTACGGAATGAAACTTTATCTTTTTCCTTCACTTCCACACCTGTCTCAATCCAACCCAGATTCTCGGAAGCGAATCTTGGTTTTTGACCTATAAAAACAATTCTGTCCTTCTCTACGCTGACAATATTACCTGCGGTAAGAATGATCTTTTTGAATTTTTCTATATGCTTTACTATATGATCGCTCCAGAGGATAATAACAGGTTCTTCCGGAAATTTTTTAGCAAGATAACCCATCATAAAGCCAACAGCAGGACCGTTATCTTTTTTACACGGTTCGCCAATGATGTTTTCTTTGGGTATAAAGTTTAGCTGAGACGCAACCAGATCAACGTAACCCTTACCTGTGGAAATATAAATATCTTCAGGTTTGAATTCTGGTAACAGTCGTTCAACTGCCAACTGCAACGTAGACTTATCTCCAACAATTCTTTCAAACTGTTTTGGGGATTTTTTTCGTGACAAAGGCCATAGTCTTGTTCCTACTCCTCCGGCAAAAATAACTGCTTTCATATGTTAATTGTATATTAATAATTATTAACAACCTTATCAATCTTATCCATAAATACTTCCTTTGCAAAATGCTCAGGCTCAATTTTGAGCTTATCTGCCTTAGGAATTCTATAATTGTATGATATAGTATGAAATATTTCAAGTGTATCTGATAGCGATGATACAGTTTGATCCTCTACAAGAAAGCCTGTTTTACCCGACACAATTGTTTCCGTGACCCCACTATTTTTATAGGTAATAACAGGGCACCCAAACATCTGCGCTTCGAGGCTTACATAGCCAAAATCCTCCTCCTGCATCATTATAACCGCCCGTGCTTGCTTATAATGAGTTGCGAGTTCTTTATCGGTGAGATCTTTGAGAAAGCTTATATTGCTACCAGCCATGGTTTTTAGTGCATCTTCGCGTGTCCCCTTACCTACTACCACAAGTCTGCGGTCAGGAGTATTGTTAAAGGCCTCAATGACAAGCTCTACCTTCTTATACGGCTCGAGCCTGGATACCACCAGATAATAGTCTTCGCGTGGCGTATGAGCCGCGGCAAGCCCTGCCCAGTGGTTCATATCAAATGGCGGATATATAACTTCTGAAGACCTTCTATAGTACTTTAGGCAACGTTCAGCGACTTTATTTGATAGCGAGATAATAGCATCAGGACGCTGAGCTGCAACATAATCCCAGCCTCGCAGCGACTCCGCCATACTCATCCCTATCGCTTTTTTTACTCCCGTTCCAAAATATACTTCGGGATATACCCAGAGATATCGCGTAGGAGTGAGGAGATAAGATATATGCCGAGTACCTGGCCGGGTAATAATGCCTTTTGCAAATGACGAGGTGACAGACAATACCGTATCATATGCGGAAAAGTCAAACGACTCAAACGCGTAAGGGTACAGTCCCAATGATAATACTCTACTGTGCTTAATAAAAGAAGGCAGTCTATCTATAAATGAAGTTTGTATATTCCATGATCGTGCCCAGGGAGCCTTATCTCTGTCATAGTAAGATGTGTAAAAAACGGCATGCGGATACATTTCATGAAGTACCTGTAAAACCCTCTCAACACCTCCCCACTTATCCATCCAGTCATATACAATCGCCATCTTATGAGTACTAGAAGTTTTTTTCATATCGAGTTATATTCGTTTCACCGTATGAAGGGTGTTGTTTATATAATGTACTACTATTACTTCCCCTTTCTGAACGCTATCCTCAACATTTCGTATGCTGGAAGGAAGAACTTTTTGCGTTATGTGATAGTAGAGGAGTGTTAAGGGATCGCCATGTGATATAAGAATGCAGTCACGTCCCATAGATTTTTTTTCTTCCCATATTGCAACCATTCGTTGTTGCATAGACGCATAACTCTCCATCTTCGCTTGTTCATAAAAGGTACCAAAGGGATCATGTTCCGGCATTGTTACTCCTTGCAGCTGCGAATACTGTGTTTCTATAAGTCTACTATCTACGGTAACCATAGAATGTAAGCTCGCAGCTATAATTTCAGCCGTCTGGACGGTTCTTACGACAGGGCTGGTAATAATCTGCGTTTTGGGTACCGTATTGCGTGAGAACCAGTGTGCTACTCTCCCTATATGCTCTCGTCCTGCTCGAGAAAGTGTTACCGGAAGAAGGAATGGATATATGTTTTCCGGATTGTCGTATTGGCCATGCCTCACTAAATACAATGTAAAATCCATAAATTATGCTGAATAAGACCCGTATAACTTGCTAATATCTTTCGTCATCTTGTCAAATGAACATTTTTTCAGTATTTCATCATATGACGGATGCAATGGTTTGTGCAAATGTTGATTCATTGTCTTTGTAATAGAGGCGCTATCATGCGGATCAAAACGAAGATACTGATTGCCCAGTAGTTCTCGGAATACGGGTATGTTCGAAGCAATTACGGGAAGATCAAAATAAGCGGCTTCTACAAGAGGTAAACCAAACCCTTCCGAGAGAGAGGGATGGACGAGAGCTTCTGCATTTTTATAATAAAATACCAGATCTTCTTCAGATACATTATGAACCATATGAACTCGGTCAGAGAGTGACAGTTGCTTCACAATACGCGCGGTATGATGAGAAAAATAATCATCCGGACCTATGAGAATGAGATCGTATTGATTGTCTATACTCTCAAATGCCCTCACAAGTTGTTCAATATTTTTGTGCGGATAGAAATTACCCACATACATAAAAAATGGTTTTTTGTATAATGCTCTGAGTTTTTGATTAGGTTTAGCTTCGGTTAATTTATAGTCAAGACCCTCATAGATTGTGTTGATTTTATTTTTATACTGATCTCCAAACGTTGATATTATTTGATCTTTAACAGTATTTGTTGGTGTTATAATACCCAATGAACGTTTGACTTGCGTGGCGAAAACATGTCTAAATACCATATGTTTCAGCTCGTAATAGGCGTTACTATGCATAGAGGCTTTCCCTGTTTTATGCTGGAGCAAAATCATATCGTGGATAGTAGAGATAAATTTTCGAGTATAGAGTATCGGATAACTGAAGTATGTAAAATGCATGAGATCAAGATTGTCAGCCATTAACGCGCGACAAAATCCCAGTTGCTCCCCAAATGTATGCCATAGATAAGGGACTGGTCTTATAATGAATTTGTCTTTCGGCAACTGAATAGCACTCAGATCACTCTTGAGGCAATACACATAGTACTGGAAACCACTCAGATTTTGACGGCTAAGATGATGCAGAAGATTACGAATATACACGCCTACCCCTGTTTTAGAATATAGCCGTGCGTCAATGCCGATTTTTTTCATGATAGTTTTTTTTTGAGATCAATAAAGAAATACATGAGCATATTGATAAACGCAGGACTTTCTTTCGCGTAATGTTTTCGGTAAAAAAGCTTCATAGAGTCGTAGAAATAGTCTTTTGTTTTACCGGCAGTAGAGATGCTGGATGAGCTTAGTCCGCTCTTGTGTTTAAGATGGGTAACTATATACAGCGGATAATAAAGCACTTTATATCCTCGTTCCTTAATTCTGTAAGCTAGATCAAGATCTTCACCGTACATAAAAAACGTTTCGTCAAACCCCTTTACTTCGTGTAACAGAGATGCTCTCGCCATAAAGAAAGCGCCAGTACATGAGTCTATCTGATGTACTGTATCCAGATTTAAATAGGTAAGGTGATAGCCTCCAAATATACGATTAAACACGGGTATCGATCCAAATATTTTTTCAAGTCTTGCGTAGTAGCAAAATGCCCGCCATGCTGTAGGAAACCCTCGATGTGACGCCGGATCTATACCGCCATGCGTAAGGTTTACCCGTACGGTGAGTGCGCCTATGAGAGTGTCGTGGTCCATGTATTTTACAAGCTCGGCAAAGTTAACACTATTTACGATTACGTCGGAGTTAAGATATAAGATATATTTACCGTTTGCTTTTGATAGCCCCACATTATTCGCTTTTGAGAAACCTGTATTATTTTTTTGAAGAATAGATGAGTAGGTAAAGGAACGGGAACTGTGTTTATAGGCCGTGAGCATGTCCTGTGAGCCATCCTGTGATCCGTTATCCACAACAATGACTTCTGCGGTAAAAGGATTATGTTTCTCAATCGAATGAAAGGAGGCAAACAAAGAATCAAGACAATCCTTTGTAATGTCTTTGGTGTTATATGAAACTATTATGACCGACAGATCTTTCATAGCATATATTATATATGACTGACGAGATAGCTGACGGCATAATGCGATTAGCGCTTTGGAGACTGCTTCTGCTTTCTTGATTTTCCACCGGTACCGACCATTCTTCGTTCTCGGGCGCGTGGATCTCGTGTAAGAAGTCCGTTCTGCTTTAATACCGGTCTTGATTCTGTTTCAGCGATAAGTAACGCTCGGGATATGCCATGAATAATAGCTTCAAGCTGACCGTTCTTGCCTCCGCCTTTGGTAACAACAGATACAATAAATCTATCCTGAGTATTTGTCAGTTCAAAAGGATGGCTATATTTCTTTGTTTCAAATGGGGATGGAAATACTTCAGTAGCAAGTTTTCCGTTAACAATAAATTGTCCGGCAGTATATTTTTTGCCTTTTACTGAGGCAGCCTTATCTTTACCGGCAATATAAAGTCGTACGCGTGCTACCGATGTTTTGCGTCTTCCAACTGCTTCGTAATATTGGAGATCTTTTGATTTTTTAGCCATATTCAAATACTCACTAACTTAAATTATTAATTACTTGGTAATTTTGTCACCGTGTGGATGTTTTTCATCTGCATACACATGTAACCGTGCCAATCTTCTATCGCGAAGTTTATTCTTTGGTAACATACCAGATACCGCGTGACGAATTACTTCACTTGGTTTTCGGTCAAGAAGAGTTTTTAAAGGCACTTCCTTCAAACCACCCGGATACCCTGAGTAATAGGTATAAATTTTATCGTCAGTTTTGCTACCTGTTACTTTCAAAAGTTTGGCATTTATTACTACCACGTTGTCTCCCATATCGAGGTAGGTTACATAATTGGTTTTATGTTTTCCCTGCAGAAGCTGAGCGATTTCATTTGCACTGCGGCCTAGTACCTGATCTTTCATATCAATGATATGCCATTCTCTGTTAATGCTCTTGGATGAAACTGGTTTAGTTGATTGCTTTATTTGTGCCATAATGTCAAATGAATAAATTATTTTTCAGCGGGGACCTGTGCCACTTCTTTTGTGTCTTTAACTGGTTTTTTTGTGGTTTTTACTTCTTTTGCTTTTGGTTCTTCTTTTACCATAGGAACTGACCATGAAACCTTAGCCATAGGAGCACCGTCTGAAACCCGTGCATGAAGCTTCTCTACACGTGCGTAACCGCCTATTCTATTCTCAATCTGCGCTCCTATTTGTTTAAAGAGTGTCTCGACAATCTTTGATGATGCGACCTTAGTGAGCAAATAATTCTTATCTGCTTCTGTCTGTTTCTTTGTCTTTTCAACCAGCTTTTCTATGTATGATTTAAGCACTTTTGCTTTTTTCTCAGTGGTGGTTAAATGTCCATGAGATACAAAGTTTATAAACAGCTTTCTCATAAGCATTCTATTTGCGTCGATTCCGTCTTTAAATTTTATTTTATTGGCTCTGTGTTTCATAATTGTGTGCTCTTCAGGAATTATTATTGTAACTCAATTCCCATTTTTTTCAACTCGTCGTCGATAAGATCTATGGACTTTCTTCCAACACCCTTCAATCCAACCAGTTTCTCTCGACCACGTTTAACAAGATCAGCGACTGTTTCAATATTCTCTCTTAACAAGGCGTTGATCACGCGTGAAGGAAGATTCAGCTCGTCGATGATAATATCGTCAAGTTTAGAATTAGCTTCATCTTTTTTCTTTTCGTCAATCACTACCTGATCCTGTGTTTTAGGCATATCATCTCCTGAGAGAGTATGACTAAAATATGATGCCAAAATTTTGACTGAATCCTTGAGAGCATTATCCGGAGATATGCTTCCATCAGTGGTAACTTCCAGAATAAGTCTTTCAAAGTTTGATTTTCTACCTACACGAGCTTCTTCTACTTTGAAATTTACTTTCTTAACTGGTGTAAAAGATGAATCAATAGCGGTGAATCCTGTTTCTGTATTTTCTTTCTCTTCAGCCGCGAGAAATCCATAACCTGATTCAACAATTACTTCAATATTAAGTTTTGCCTTATCATCGGTTACTTCGCCAAGGTATACATCACCGTTTACAACTGTGGCTTCACCTTCCATATCCTTACCATATACTTTTCCTGCGCCTTTGACGTTGAGATACATACGATATGTTCCTTCGCCAGGCACCTGAAAATGTAACTGTTTAAGGTTAAGGACGATATCAAGTACTGATTCCTTTACGCCTTTTATGGTTGTAAAGAAATGAGAAGCTCCTTCAACCTTCACATAACCGATAGCAGCACCTCTCAATGATGAAAGGAGTGTTCTACGAAGCGCATTGCCCATACTCTGACCGAAACTCGGATTAAGAGGTTCCAGAACAAAGCGCGCAAAATTTTCTGACGCGTCTTCAACTTTGGTATAAAATGTTGGTTCTAACATAACTAAATAGGAAACTTTTAAATTATCGAGAATAAAACTCAATTACTAATCGTAAATTGATCATTTTTTCTATCAGTGCTGAGGATGGTTCGCTTATTACTTTACCTGCAGGTCCCATACGTTCAAACCATTCAGGAATAGCTGTATCTTTTTTTGCAAGCACTGCTTCCACGGGAGGAAGTTTGGTTGTTTTATCCTTAGCAAAAGTTATTACGTCTCCCACTCTTAAACTATAGGACGCAACGTTAACTATTTTATCATTTACCTTAAAATGCTTATGTGACACCAGCTGTCGTGCTGAAGCGCGTGTCGGAGCTAAACCGAGTCTGTATACAGCATTATCAAGTCTACGTTCAAGATATGCACTCAAGTGCAATCCTGTGTTACCCGTTTTTCTCTTGGCCTGCTGAAAATATCTCTTAAGCTGACTCTCTGAGATACCCCACATAAACCTAAGTTTCTGCTTCTCTCTAAGCTGCTTACCTGTGTCTGATACTTTTCTTCTTCCCTTGGTTCCGTGCTGTCCCGGAAATACATTTAATTTTTTCAGCAAACTCGCATGTGACTTTGCACCGGGAGTTTTATGTCCCAGATCGAGTCCTTCTCTTCGTGACAATCTGTTTTTTGGTCCTGTGTAACGCATATCGTGCTATATAAACTGGATAATAATGGTTATACTCTTCTAATTTTTGGCGGTCTAACACCGTTGTGGGGGATAGGTGTGACATCTATAATTCTCTCAATGTCTACCTGTGAACCCTTTATAACTCTTAAAGCTGCTTCTCTACCTGGTCCAATACCCTTTACATATACATCTACTCTTCTTAGTCCGTGATCGTTCATTGCTTTCTTCAATGCTGAATCGGCTGTTACTGTAGCTGCGTACGGGGTGGATTTTCTTGTGCCCGCGAAACCAAACATTCCACACGAGTTAACTACAACTGGTTTACCAGATTCATCTGTTATGGTGATGAGTGTGTTGTTAAAAGTTGACGTTATATATATACGTCCTTTCTCGATAATTCTGACTGCTGCTTTCTTTTTCATACTTCGTTGGAAAAATTAATAGATATTATTTTGCTGCTGTTTTCTGCTGCTCCATCTTTGCCCAAACTTCTTTCTTCAATGCTCCGACGGTCTTTCTCTTACCTCTCTTTGTTCTCGCGTTTGATTTTGTTCTCTGACCTCGTGACGGTAATCCTCTAAGATGTCGGGTGCCTCTGTATGAGCCTATTTCCCGCAATCTTTTAATATTATCAGTTACTTCTTCACGAAGGTCGCCCTCAATCTTATAATTCTTTTCAATTACGCCCTGTAGCTTCTTCATGTCTTCTTCTGTAAGCTCTCCCATTCTTTTATGAGTACTTATACCTGTCTGATCAAGTATTTTCTTGGAAGTTGTCCAGCCAATACCATAAAACAGTGTTAAGGCATATTCAATGCGTTTGTCATCCGGTAAAACTATTCCAAAAAGTCGAGCCATAAGTACTTATAAAAAATGCTAATTAATGATTATCCCTGACGTTGTTTGTGTTTAGGATTTGTACACGTAATATATAATCTACCTTTGCGTTTTACTATCTTACAAATTCTACAAATTTTTTTTATCGATGATTGTATATGCATAGTAATTAATTTCTATAAATTATTCTTCCCCGATCCGGATCATAGGGCGTAATCTCTATTCGTACTTTATCTCCCGGCAGAATCTTAATATAATTCTTTCTCATCTTACCGGAAAGATAGCATAATAGTATTTTTTCACTCTGATGCAATTTCACTCTGAAAAGTGTATTTGGCAAATTCTCGATAACCTCTCCTTCAACTATAATGGCATCAGTTTTCATAAACTCTATATTTTAACATAAAATTATGTCAAAATACATGTATTTTCATTAGTAATTGCAACTGTCTTCTCAAAACAGGCTGAAAGACTACGATCTTTGGTTACAATGGACCATCGATTAGAGCTTTCGTACGCGATATCTTCGGTTCCCATAGAATAAATAATTTCGATCGCGATTACTAGTCCAGGCCTCATTTTATACGTCTTATGAACCGGCCGGTCTAGAAATCCGGGAACAAATGGATCCTCGTGTAGATCGTGACCTACACCATGACCCGTTAACTCCCGCAATATATGATACTTGTGACCATATATTTCCTTTTCTATAATCTCCGATATTTCTCCTATATAGTGACCATTTATTGCCTTAGCGATAGCCAGATCTAATGTTTTTTTGCCAACTTCAAGAAAGGTAAGAACTTCCTTATTTTCAGTACCTCCAACTACAACAGTATCTGCGTAATCAGTATGAAATCCTTTATAAAAAACACCTATATCTACCGTCAGGACATCTTCTTCTTTTAATACTTTTTTTGAGGGTGGGGTATGCACGATCTGCTCGTTTACTGGAACACATGTAGCCCACTTATAACCGGGAACCTTATTAAAAGATACTTCGCCTCCGCATTTGGTGATAAGTTCAACCGCCTTTTTGTCAATGTATTCAGTCGTAATGCCTGGTTTAACCATGGGCATTAATTCATCTACAACCTTTCTCAGTATTGCTCCCCCTTCTTGCATTATTTTGATCTCCGCCGGTGTCTTTAGATGTATCATTCTGAAAAATATACTGCTCGATGCACTTCTTCTAGCTTGTCATGCAGCTCTTCAACTGAAAAATTATTCTTCACTAGATAATCAGCGAATGCCAGAGTATTACCCATGTTTGTACCAGTAAGTTCGTCAGTATCTCTCAACTCTCCAAATAGTGTCGCTCGATATTTGCGTCCTGAAATGCGTTTATATCTCAAGGTTTTATCGGCGAATAAACATAGTATTCTAATCTGGACATCAGGCATATTTTTTTTAAGGAACAGGTACTCTTCCCATGAACGCATACCATCAATCACTACTATCATATTTTTCTTGAGTGCTTTTTTTATTTTCGTTTCATTGAGAACCGCCATTGCTTCTTTCCCATATTTTTCTCTTATTTCTGTTCGTATTTTTTTATGAACATCTTCTGTGTGGTGTAAGCCATGCTTGTCAATATAATCATTTATGACTTTCCCGAATGAAATAACAGGAAGTCCTTTTTTTTCAAAAAAATCTGAAGCTTCTGTCTTTCCGGCTCCAGGTAAACCAACAATGGCAATAATAGCTTTATGCTTTTGCTCCCACGTATGAAGCTGATTTTTTATCATTTGTTTGCCAAGACTCTTCAGTATTTCCTCATTTACTACTTCAATAGACTGAGTTCCGTCAATTACCGCAAGTTTACCCTGTTTGTCATAGTACTGAATTACAGGCTCTGTGTGATTGTGAAACATCTCAATTCGTTTGCGCAATGCCTGTATCGTATTATCATCTCTATCCTCGTCTTTTCTATATGCTAGTCTCCATAAGGCTTCTTTATCTGGGATCTCTAAATAAACTACTTTATCAACATTATTTTTAAATTTCTTAGCCTGCTCAATTGTTCTAGGGAAACCATCTAATATATATCCATTCTTATACTCAGGTCTTGAAAGATAGCTATTAACAATCTCAATTGTCGAATCATCGGGAATAAGTACTCCGGATGCTATGAGCACCTTAACATTCTTTCCCAGTGTGGTCTTCTCTTTAGCGATTTCGCGGAATATATGCCCAGTCGATAAGTAGGGTATATTAAGCTGCCGTGATAATAAATTACCCTGAGTTGATTTGCCTGATCCCTGAATTCCTGTTAAAACAAGTTTCATATGAATCTATACTATCAAACTTGAAATATAAAAGCTAAAAAGTAAACAAAAAAAAGCTCGAGGAGCTTCATATGTTATTCTTCAAGCTTTGTTTCATTAACCGAGCTTCTTCTTTTCCTTATGAGCTGTGTGTTTTTTGCACTGGTTACAATATTTCTTTATTTTAATTGCTTCGGCAGTATTCAGTTTGCTCTTTTCGTTCACGTAATTTTGTTTATTGCATACTTCACAGGTAAGACCTATAAGTACTCTTGCTGATTTTTTAGCCATAGTTCTATGTGTTCAATTTCTAATAATCATTTTACAAACTTATCATAGCTTCGCATTACAAGCTGCGACTCTACTGTCTTAAATGTTTCCAGAATTACCGATACAACGATAAGTATTCCGGTTCCTCCGATAACAAGATTACTTAATCCTGTTAGTGACGATACTATAGCTGGCATGACCGCGATAAGACCTAAGAAAACCGCGCCAACTGTTGTTATTCTGTACAAAACTCTCTCAAGATATTTCTTTGTTTCTGTACCAGGCCGTATACCTTGTATAAAACCTCCGTGTTTCTGAATCTCTTCAGCAATCTTTCCCGGATTGAAAACAATAATTGTGTAAAAAAAGGTAAATCCGATAACTAAGATAAAATAAAAGAAATTGTAAAAAAATCCAGCCGGGTTAAATGTTTGTGCCAGGAATGAGGCTATTCCTGCTATGATCGGCTGTTTTGAATACTGCAAAAAGTTACCAATGAGCTGTGGAAATAATACAAACGAAACTGCAAAAATAATTGGAATCACGCCGGCCTGGTTAAGCTTTAATGGTAAATATGTCGAAGCACCCTGATACATTCTATTCCCCTGAATCCGCTTGGCATACACTACTCTAATTTTTCTTACTGCCTGGTTCACAAAGACAACAGACGCAATTACGATAACCGACAGAACTGCAAAGATAATGATATTTATAAACAATTCCTGATTAACTACCGAGAATGCTCTTCCGACAAGCACGGGTAATCTTCCCACGATGCCGGCAAAGATAAGCAGGGAGATACCGTTTCCCAAACCCAGTTCAGAGATAAGTTCACCAAACCAGACTAAAATGAATGTACCGGCCAGTAAAGTAAATACAAAGGAGAAAAACTGCAACGGTGTCATATAACCTACTATATTCTGGTTCTTAAGGAGTACATATATACCGATCGCCTGAACGATCGTCAAAGGAACCGTAAGCATACGCGTATATTGGTTGATTTTGTGTCTACCGTACTCGCCTTCCTTAGCCATCTGTTCCAGCTGAGGAAATACAACCATCAGAAGCTGTATTATGATAGAGGCATTGATATATGGATTAAGTCCCAGTGACATTACTGAAAAATTAATCAATGTACCACCTGAGAATATGTCAAGGAGCGATAAAAACTGATTCTGTGAAAATAGAGCCTGCAGACGGGATAAATCTATAGAAGGAACAGGCAAAAACGCGAAAAATCTGAATGCCGTAAAGATGAATAGAGTAAAAAGGGTTTTCCTTCGCAACTCCGGATCTTTAAACAATGATTTTATTTTATCGAGAGCGTCTTTCATACAGATTTAACTTGTCCACCAACCTTTTCAATCATCGAACGGACTGATTCAGAAACAGGCAATGTAACGGTTACTTTCTTCTCCAGTTTACCATTACCCAGTATCTTGACAGTCATCCCTTTATAATTTTCTTTAATCACTTTTTTATCCATTAATGCCTGTATATCGATGGTATCACCATCACTGAATACATTTAAGTCGCTTACATCTACTATAACAGGTTTTGTCTGTATAGATTTGTTCTTTCCCTTACCGCGAAGTAATGGGAATCTCTTAATCATTTTACCTTGTCCACCTTCAAAACTTAATGGCACATTTTCACGGGCTTTCTGATGTCGGGTTGTGCCACGGCCGGATTTTGCACCTTTACCGCTTCCAAGACCACGACCTAAGCGTTTTTTCTTCTTCTCTACTGTTTGTGGTAGCTGTGATAATGAAATTTTCATACTTGTGTATCAATAATTATGTAACGTTTCTCTTTTTTAACTTCTTCAGAGCTTCCATAACTGCGTATGTATTAAGAAGCTGATTTCTAGAACCAATAATCTTGCCAGACGCATTGTAGACACCTGCAAGATCCAGAATCACTCTTATTACGCTTCCAACCTTCAGACCTGTACCTTCAGGTGCCGGTTTCAACATAATAAGTGATGATTTATACTTCAATGTTATTTCATGCGGCAACGATGATTTGTAGATAGGCACTTCAATCATTGATTTTCTTGCACGTGCTAAGGCTTTCTGAATGGAAGGAGGGACTTCAAGACCACGTCCGACACCAATACCCACCTTGCCTTTTCTGTCTCCTACTACAACAAGTGCAGAAAATGTGACGTAATTGCCTCCTGTTGTTTTCTTGGAAACACGCTTGATCAATAGTACACGCTCTTCTAATTTTTCTCCGTTGTCGTCTCGTTTAACCTCTGCCATAAATGAATCGGAAATTAATAATTTATATAGTCAATCCACCTTCTCTTAATCCTTCAGCTAATGCTTTTACTCTCCCGTTATAGGTAAATCTACCTCTATCAAACACTCCAGCACTTACTTTCTTCTCTTTGAGTGCTTTGGCGATTCTTTCTCCTACAATCTTTGCTTCTTCAGATTTTTTAAGTTCTTTTTTTTCAGTTTTTATAAGCTGAAAGCTCGAATAAGATGCAATAGTCTTTTGAGAAACATCATCTATCGCCTGCGCATAGATATATTTATTAGATCTGTGCACTGCAATACGTGGACGCTCCGCAGTACCAACTATGTTGCTACTTACTCTTTTTTTTCTTCTCATTAATCGTGCATTTTTTGTGTTTGCCATAGGATTATATGTTAGCCGGTTTTTGCTTTCTTACCAGGCTTAATTCTTATTTTTTCTCCTTCAAATCGTATGCCTTTTCCTTTGTAGGCGTCGGGTTTCTTGACTGTCTTGATCTGATTGGCTACCTGCCCAACCAGCTGCTTATCACTACCCATAACTACTATCTTGTTACTTCCTTCAACCTGGAATGTAATTCCCTCGGGTTTTGTAAATATAACAGGATGTGAATATCCTACTTTCAGTAATAAATCCTGTCCCTGTAATTTTACATTGTATCCGGTACCAACTATTTCCAGTCTCTTTGTCCAATGTGTTTCAACACCTGCTACTGCATTTGCGATGATGGATCTAAAAAGTCCGTGAAATGACTTAGCTCTCTTATTGTCTCCATCTCGCTCGACATGCATAATATCTGCTTCTCGACGTATAGTTATCTGTTCGGGCAATGCTACCGTTAGTTCGCCTTTACTTCCCTTTACGCTGAGTACTTTGTCGGTTACGACGACCTGAACAGACGCCGGAACCTGAATTGATTTTTGACCTATTTTTGACATATTACCAGATAGCAAATAATAACTCTCCGCCCAATTTCTTTTTTCTAGCTTGTTTGTTGTCGAGAATACCCTGAGGTGTCGAGATGAGTGAACATCCAAGTCCTCCTAATATAGGCTTTAATTCACTCGCCTGGGAATACCATCTTCTTCCAGGTGTGCTATAAATTTTTACTCCGGTCAATGCTGGAGCACCTGCCTCATCATATTTCAGATCTATTGTTACATTCTTTATCTTATCGCCCTCTACATGATAATCTTTTATGTATTTAAGCTCCTTTAATTTTTTAAGTACCTCGCCTCTGTATTTAGAATACGAAGACGTGATATGTTCACGGCGTGCTTGATAGCCGTTCTTTATTCTTATTATTAGATCTCCGACTGGATATGAAACCATAGGTTTAAATATAAATTATTATGTTTTCTCTGTAACTCTCTTCGTAACTTTTCCGTGTCCTCTAAATGTTCTTGATAATGCAAATTCTCCAAGTCTGTGTCCGACCATTGTTTCGGATATCAATACTTCCATATGTTTATGTCCATTGTGTACTGCTATTCGATGTCCAACGAACTCAGGTGAAATCTGACTTGCTCTTGCCCATGTTTTAATGGGGGTTCTTTCATTAGAACCTTTCTGTTTCATTATTTTCTCTAACAAATTGTGATCTATATAGGGTCCTTTTTTTAGTGATCTGCTCATAATTACCAAGAAATTTTTCTAACTCCAGGTATCTGTCCCTGTAATGCACGTTCGCGGAAACATATTCTGCATAATCCGAATCTTCGTAGATACGCCCGTGATCTTCCACATAGCGAGCAGCGATTAACGTTGCGCGTCGAATACTTCTGCGGCTTCTGAAATTTTATTATGTCTGATGTTTTTGCCATATTATGATTTAAACGGAACTCCTAACACTTCAAACAACTTCTTTCCTTTTACTCTATCTTTAGCGTTGGTCACCACGGTAACTTCAAGACCTCTTATTTTATCAACTTTATCGAATTCTATCTCTGAGAATAATGTTTGCTCTGTAAAACCAAGATTTAGATTTCCATGTCCATCAACAGCGGAATCATTGATTCCTTTGAAATCACGTATACGAGGTATAACTATTTTTATTACTTTTTCAAGGAAATGATACATTCTCTCACTTCTTAACGTTACTTTCACTCCCAACGGCATACCTTTTCTTATCTTAAATGCTGATATAGACTTTCGAGCTAAGGTAATCACCGGCTTCTGTCCTGTTATTATACTCAATTGTTCTACTATCTTTTCTATTACGTTCTTATTCACCACTGCTTCACCAGCGCCCACGTTTACCACAATCTTTGTGATTCTCGGTAAAGCCATAGGATTCTTGATCCCGAGTTCCTTAGCCAGTTTTTCTTTTGCCTCTGTGTTGCAAAATTCTTGAAAAGTCATATATTTAATACAATTATGTAATGATATGTATACTGTTAAATCGCTTATATCGAGCTTTTACACTTTTTACAAATGCGTGTTTTTTTATCTCCTTTTACTTCATATCCTGTTCTTGTTACTTTATTACACTTAGGACAGATAAGCATTACCTTCGAAGCATCAAGGGGACGGGGTAGTTCAACTACACCACCCTGAGGCATCTGTTCATTTTTCTTAACATGCTTTTTGTACATGTTTATCTGAGGCACTACAATCTTGTTTGATGTCGCGTATACTTTTTCGATTGTACCTTCGCGTTCTTTGTCTTTTCCAGCGATGACTTTTACTTTATCACCTTTTTTGAGTTTCATAGGTGTGAAAAATTAATATATTTCTTCTGCTAAACTCGCAATTTTGTTGAATCCGTTATCTTTTATCTCTTTTGCAATAGGACCGAATATACGTGTTCCTTTGGGATCTTTTCCTTCTTTTGTCTGTAATACCACACATGCGTTATCATCGAAACGTATATAACTACCATCTGGTCTTCTGCATTCTTTCCTTGTACGCACTATAACGGCATATACAACTTCGCCTTTTTTTACCGTACCAAACGGCATTGCCTGTTTTACAACTCCTGTGATTACCTCGCCAAGATATCCCAGTTTACGGGAACCCTTCATGGGAATGCCGATCATCTGTACTATCTTCGCACCTGTGTTGTCGGCAACATTAATCATTGATCTTAGCTGTAACATAATGTCAATCTTATGAACTTTTTAATTTAGATTTCTTAATAGTTTTCTTCGGTTTTGCTGCTTTGGTTTTCTTTGTCGCTTTTACCACTACTGGCTTCTCTTCAACTTTTACGGGCTTTTCAAGCATAACCACGTCTTTAACTACAATAAAATGCTTTGTTTTCGAGATTGGTTTAGTTTCCCGGATTGAGACAACATCTCCCACTTTAATATCATTTCCTTCATAATGAGCTTTATATTTATTATGCTTCACTATTACCTTGCGATACATGGGATGTCTAAACTTCTTTTCTATCTCAACAACGACTGTATTCATCATTTTTGTTGATATCACTGTTCCGGTAAATAATTTACTCATAGATCATTTAGCTTAATTGCTAATCAGTCTTTTTGTGTCTGAACGGGTTCTTTTGTCTGACTAAATAATGTTAATAATACTGCTAATCTTTTTTTCTTTTTTGCTATAAGATTCGTATCCTTCTGAGGATTTACTTTTTCCTCCAACTTAAGTTTTGCTATTTCCTCTCTTACTGAGATTATCTGCTTGTTCATATCTGTGGACTTTATCTTGGATAATTCTGCTGTTAACTTTCTCATATATTTTTGTTTACAAATTTTGTATTCACTGATAGTTTTGCTGCTACATTGTGTAGCACTGCCTTTGCGTCACTTTCACTTAATCCGTCGATTTCAAACAACACTCTTCCCGGACTGACTGAGGCAACAAAGTATGCCACGTCTCCTTTACCGGCTCCCATCGTAACTTCGGGTGGTTTCTTTGTATAAGGTTTGTCAGGAAAAATACGTATCCAGAACTTGCCTACTTTTCTTGTTGCTCTGGCAAGAACAATTCTTGCTGATTCTATCTCTCGGTCCTTAATCCAACCTACCTCAAGAGTTTTAAGTCCAAATGCACCAAAGTTAAGATCTGCGCCTTTGATGGCCATTTTTCGCCATGAGCCTCTAAATTGTTTTCTATACTTCTGTCTTTTTGGTGATAACATATCTTTATCTACAGATCCAAACTTTTACACCTACATATCCGGACTTTGTGAGTGCAGGATATTTTGCATAATTAACATCTTCACGAATCGTTGAAACGGGGACCGTTCCTTCAAAATATTTTTCTCTTCGTGAAATTTCAGCACCTGCTATTCTTCCACCAAGCTGCACTTTAATTCCTTTGGCTCCCGCTTCCATTACCCGTGACATAGTGTTGTGTACTACAGCGCGGTGTGGAAAACTGCGTACCAACTTCTCAGCAATGTTCTGAGCTACATAATATGCATTAATATATGGTTTCTTTACCGGTTCTATCTTAAGATCAATCTTTATTTCTTTATGTTTCTTTATATGCTTCATCTCTTCAATCACATATTTCTTTACTTCTTCAAGGCCTTTTCCTCCGCGTCCGATAATCATTCCTGGCTTGACTGAGTAAATAATGACAGTTATCTTATTTATTGCTCGTTCTATATCAACCTGTGTGATACCTGCAAAACTAAATTTCTTCATCAGATTCTCTCTCATCTTAATATCCGAAATTAACGCGTCTCTAAATGCTCTCTTATTGGAGAAAAACCATCTCGAGTCCCAGTTATAGATTACTCCAAGTCTGAGTCCTTTAGGATTTACTTTTTGTCCCATATTAACTTTTTGTTTCGGATACTTTTAACGTCTTCTTTTTTGGTGCTTTTACTGTTGCTTCTTTTACAGATTTCTCTTTAGCTTTTGATGCGGTTTTCTTTACTTCCTTCTTTTCCTCTACCTTTTCGACGGGAACTACCGGAGTCGCAGCAATCATTATGATCTTAATATGAGAAAATCTTTTTTTGTAAGGTTTCGCACTTCCTCTACTGCCTGGATGAAATCTTTTAAGCTTCTGTCCTTCTTCTATCATCAAAGCTTTAAATTGTAGCAGATCATCCTGCACTTTTAAAGCATTCTTCGCATTGGCTACAGCGGACTTAATCGCCTGATAAAAAATTCTTCCCGGTCGTTCATGCATATAAAGCAATACTTTCAATGCTTCTCCCGGTGACATTTTTTTAATGTTGGGAACATAGAACCTAAGTTTTTTAGGTGCTATTTTTATGTTTTTTAAATATGTTACTGATTCCATATTAGCCTCTTCGTTTTATAATAAATTTATTACTCCATTTAGTTTTATTTCGTGTGCGTACGCCCCGAGCTGGTTTACCCCATGGAGTTTTCGGATGCATACCTTCTCCTGAGCGGCCTTCTCCTCCTCCGTGAGGATGACTGCGAGGACTCTGTGCGGTACCTCTAACTGTGGGTCGTATTCCCATATGTCTACTTCTTCCTGCTGATCCGATTTCTTCATCTTTGTGACCTACATTGCCAACTCGTCCAATAGTAGCATAACATTCTTCTCCCATTTTTCTTACTTCACCGGAGGTTAGTTTTACGTGTACATATCCTGCATCTTTTGCGTTTACTACTGCGAAAGTACCTGCACCACGGATCATCTTACCACCTTTGCCGGGATATAACTCTATATTATGTACTTCTATGCCTACGGGAATCTTCTTTAAGGGCAATGCGTTTCCCGTTTTTATATCTGCTTCTACACCAGCCATTATTTTATCGCCTATTTTAAGATCTTTTGGGTGAAGTATATATCGCTTTTCTCCATCAGCATACTGAACAAGTGCTATATGTGCATTTCTATTTGGATCATACTCAATTGTCAGTACTGTTGCTTCAGCATCTCTTTTATCTCTACGGAAATCGATGATACGATAATATCTTTTATGTCTACCACCCTGATGTCTTACGGAAATAGTACCAGATGAATCTCTACCTGAGTGCTTTTTGAGGATCTCGATGAGACTCTTTTCAGGCCGTAAGCTGGTTGGTATTTTAATAGCTGCCATAAGTGTTAATATCTTTAATTCAATAATTTAAATTATGATTGGGGGAATAAATCAATCTTTCCCTCAGTCAATGTTACATAAGCGATTTTCGTATCCGGTAATTTTTTTAATCTCATCATTTTGCCTGCTTTTTTCATTTTTCCCATTCTCTGTAACATACGTACCGTTCCGACTTTTACTTTGTATACCTTTTCGAGTGCTGATGCTACTGAATGTTTGTTTGCTTTCAGTGCTACTTCAAAGGTATATACATTATTCTTTGTAAGGTTTGTCGACTTTTCTGTCAGTATCGGCTTTATTACAACATGTTCTATATTCATTTTAGTGTTTTGAAATGAGTGTTCATAACTTCTAAGGCCTTCTCGACAAAGACTATCTTGTCGTTCCCGAGAATCAAGTAAGGATTAATTGTTGTTGCTGCGATAAGTTTTACCTGTGACAAATTTCTTGCGGCCAAAAGCAAACCTCTTGTTTCCATAGTCGGGACTACAATCAATGTCTTTGTATCGGTCATCTTCATATTCTTTATCATTGAAGCTACTGTTTTTGTCTTTGGTTTCATAGACAGTACTTCGTCGGCTAGTGCTGCTACAGCACCTTCCTGCAACTTCATTGCCAAGACGTATATTAAAGCCTGGCGTTTCTGTTTCTTATTCATTCTCAATGAGAAATCTTTTGGTTTCGGTCCGAAGGTTACTCCTCCGCCGACAAAAAGATTAGCTTTCTTACTACCGTGTCTTGCGCGTCCTGTGCCTTTTTGACGATATACTTTGGCGGTTGTCCCTATTACTTCACTTCTTAGTTTTGTTGATGCATTACCCTGTCTCTGATTTGCAAGATATACTCTTATATACTGACCTATTACTTTTGGACTTGCCTCTGAAGTAAAAAGTTCTTTGGAAAGTTCTATTTTCTTTGATTCTTTTCCATCAACACCATAGACTGGAATCTCCATTGACATCTCAGCAGCAGCTTTCTTGGCAGATATCTGTTTCTTAGGTGTCTTTGCTTTAGTGTCTTGTTTTTTCTTTTGTTCGTCTGTCATGCTGTCTTAAGTAATTAGTAAATAAATTATTTCTTGTGATTTTTAACTTCGAGCAGTCCTGTAGTTGCTCCAGGTACGAGTCCTTTAACAAGCATACCTGTATCATCTACCTGAACTATCGGCAGATTCTGAATAGTAACTCTGTCATTTCCCATTCTTCCTGCCATTCTTTTTCCTTTATATATTCTTCCAGGAGTTGTTGTTTGTCCCATCGATCCAGGCGCTCTCAAACGATCTGATTGACCGTGAGTTTTAGGTCCGCCTCTAAAGTTATGTCTTTTTACTACTCCCTGGAATCCTTTACCTTTTGATGTGCCAGAGACATCAACTAACTCTCCTGGCTTAAATATCTGTGATGGTTTTATTTCGTCTCCGATAAAAATTTTGGATTCATTTATTGAGATTCCTTTTTTTCCCTCTTCTTCTATTGTCTGTACTTCATATCCGTCAAGTCTTATTTCTCTTAAAAAACGAAGCGGGGTTTCTATCCCCGCCTTAAGTATCTGTCCCTGGACTGATTTTCTGGCATTTTTTGTGATGCCGAATCCCAGTTTGACGGCAAAGTAGCCATCATTCTCTGGCATTTTAATGTCAATAAGATAACAGGGAGAGGTAAGTAAATAAGTAGTGGGAATTCTTATTCCTTTATCGTCAAACATTTGCGACTGTTTAGATTTTGTTGCGAGTATAAAACCTGTCATAGCTATCAATTTCTTTCTGACAAAAAATAACAAAAAAAATAGACCCAGACGAGGCTTGGGCCTTCTGTCAGAATGGTCTAACTAATTACGAAATATCTCCGACCACAGGAAAATATTCAATGTAATGAGCATTATATAATATGAAATTCATTCGGTCAAGGAGAATTTACACATTATATACAACTAATTATGAAAAAGTACTGTATGAATTATAGTGAATGTAATGTAGCCTCATCATAGAGCAGTTATATAACGTACTATGCAGCATCTACATTTACTCTATTATAACTGTTTTTATACGCGTTGCAATAGAACATAAATATATTATATACGTATATATACATGACACATGTGTTGTAATGAACAATATGAGGTCTTTGATGAGGATGAAGAGGATAGAAGTGCGTGAGCGGTTATTACATCTTCACTTCTACTTCCACACCAGCAGGCAGTTCAAGATGCATGAGAGAATCAATTGTCTGATTGGTAGGATTCATTATATCCAGAAGTCTTTTATGAATTTTCAAGCCAAAGTGATCCCGGGCATCTTTATCGGTGAAGGGCGATTTGTTGACGACATAAACTTCCTTCCGTGTAGGTAACGGAATAGGACCTTTTATAGATGCTCCAGTCTTGATAGCTGTATCAACTATCTTCTGACATGTTTCATCTACTAATCTATGGTCGTACGCTTTGAGCCGGATTCTGATTCTTCCTTTTGGCATATTTGAAAAGTGCTTAATTTATACCTGCTAAACACTAACAGGTATTATACCATCTCGCCTCTCTTTTTTCAAGAGAGGCGGATGATTATTAACATTAAATTACTATTACTTGATAACTTTGGTTACTACGCCTGCTCCGACGGTATGTCCACCTTCACGGATAGCGAACTTCAAACCCTCTTCCATAGCAATTGGATAGATAAGTTTGCCTGTTACTTTGACGTTGTCTCCTGGCATAACCATTTCAACACCAGCTGCAAGTGCTACTTCTCCTGTTACGTCTGTTGTTCTGATGTAGAACTGTGGACGATATCCGTTAAAGAACGGAGTATGTCTACCACCTTCTTCTTTGGTCAGAACATAAATTTCTGCTTCAAATTCTGTATGGGGTGTTACACTTCCTGGTTTTGCAAGTACCTGTCCTCTTTCGACATCATCTTTTTCGATGCCTCTTATAAGAAGACCTACGTTATCCCCGGCTCTTGCTTCATCAAGTGTCTTACGGAACATTTCTACTCCGGTTACGACTGTCTTTTTGGAAGCCTTTACACCGACGATCTCTACTTCTTCGTTTACTTTCAGGATACCGCGTTCTACACGACCTGTAACAACAGTTCCTCGTCCCTGAATGGTAAATACATCTTCAACAGGCATAAGGAATGGTTTATCAGTCGGTCGTACAGGTTCTGGGATATAGTCATCGACTGCTTTCATAAGGTCTTCTATAGCTTTTATTGAATCTGGATCATCAGCAAGAGCTTTGAGTGAAGAACCCTTGATTACAGGAACTTCATCACCTGGGTATCCGTATTTCTTCAACAGATCACGGACTTCCATTTCGACAAGTTCAACTATTTCTGCATCCTGGACCATATCTACTTTATTAAGGTAGACAACGATTGCAGGAACGTTTACCTGTCGAGCTAAAAGAATGTGTTCTCTTGTCTGAGGCATTGGGCCATCGGGAGCTGATACTACCAATATGGCTCCGTCCATCTGAGCTGCTCCTGTGATCATGTTTTTGATGTAATCTGCATGACCTGGGGCATCAATGTGAGCATAGTGTCTTTTGTCTGTTTCGTATTCTGAGTGATGAATATTGATGGTGACTCCTCTTGCCTTCTCTTCTGGAGCCTTATCAATATCCTCATATTTAAGGAACTCTGCTTGTCCTTTTTTTGATAATACATAATGAATAGCGGACGTTGTGGTTGTCTTTCCATGATCGACGTGTCCAATCGTACCGATATTCAAATGCGGCTTGTTTCGTTGAAATACTCCTGTTGCCATATAAAAAATAAATTAATAAATTATTAATTGAACGTGGGCATTATAAGTTAAAGAAAAAACAATTGCAATAGCAATGTAGCCTGAATTAAATCCTGTTGATTTTTTTTCTTTATCTCCTTATCATAATTCTTATCATGCTGAAAGTCAAGAGATTTTTATATACCTACATTAACAGTGTTATCCCCGAAGATCAATACTACCATAAACTTTCCAGAGTACCATTCTCCTTCTCGGTTAAGTACCTTTTTTTTGTAGTATACGCCACATACGTTCTTTTTCTTCTGCTTAGTATAGCTAAAACAAATTTTTTCTCTGAAAAACGTGCGTTTATAAATAATCTTATCCTTAAGGTTCGAGCATACCCGGATGATCTGACTATAAATATTAAGGATGGAAGGCTCATGAGCAGCTATTCCAAACCTTATTTTATGTGGGTGCCTGAAGGTGACAAACAGCATCTTCTTGCCGTAGTTGACGAAACAGGTTCGCCGGAAAAAATAAAAATGTATGGATCGCTTACCTTACTTACCTCAAATAGCTTTACCTTTTACAATGGCGCGCGCTATGTTTCAGTGCCTTATGGAAAGCAGGAGCTGAGCATAAATAAGGATACGATGATCAAGACCGGTAAAACTCTTGATAGTCTATACGGCATCTGCAAAATAGTAATAGTATTATTTAGCTTATTTTTGTTTCCATTACTTTTTGTCCTTGTGAATTTTGTATACTGCGTATTTGTCTCATTGCTTACATTTGCTTGCTGGAATATATTTCCACAGCATGTAAATAAAAAAATATCCTTTAGACGTATCCTCCAGCTTAGTTTCCACGCGTTGACTATGCCCATACTGCTCATATCTTTTATCGTACTTTTTGATGCACCTCTTCTGAGACTACCCTTTACCTTTATTGTGCTTCTCATGATTTTTACAAATACTGCGGTATACGAATATTATATAGATCCTCCTACAACCTAAGTTAGCCACCCCACTTCTATTTTTCTCACTGTGAAACCGTGCTACAATGTAATGCCATGAAAATTCCATCCTCTATGAAACTGAACGAAGAACAACAACAAGCAGTTGCTTATTCTGATGGACCACTGCTGATTGTTGCAGGCGCCGGAACCGGTAAAACATCGGTGATTGTGGAAAAAATCCGATATTTAATACAGGAAAAAGACGCCAAACCCGAGTCAATACTTGCCCTTACGTTTACAGAAAAGGCCGCGTTTGAGATGGAGGAAAGAGTAGACAGAATGATGCCGTACGGTTATTTTCAGATGTGGATAGCCACATTTCATTCCTTTTCTGATCAGATTCTTCGCAATGAAATCTCACAAATAGGGTTGAATCCGGGATATAAACTCATGACTCAGGCAGAAACAATTATTTTTCTTAAGGAACGGCTTTTCTTATTTCAGCTCAAATACTTTCGCCCCTTAGGAAATCCCTATAAGTTTCTGGAGTCATTAGTGCAGCATTTTTCCCGCTTGAGAGATGAGGATATAAGCCCTGAACAGTATCTGGACTGGGCAGGCAGGATGCAGGATGACAATGAAATGCCTGAAGAAGAGAAAGCAAAGTATATGGAACTAGCCGAAGCATATGAAACATATCAGCAGTTGAAGATAAAAGAGGGTTTTTTTGATTTTTCTGATCTTATTTTCTATACATTGGAGTTATTTAGAAAGAGACCCAATATACTCATGCGCTATAAGAGCATGTTTCAGTATACGCTGGTTGATGAGTTCCAGGACACAAATATTGCACAGTATATGCTTATAAAGATGCTCTGCCCTCCCGAGATAAAGCCACGGCTTACCGTAGTCGGCGACGATTCACAGGCTATCTACAAATTCAGAGGGGCATCAGTCTCAAATATTCTCAACTTCATGAAGGATTATTCTGATGCACACCAAATAACGCTTAACAAAAACTACCGCTCGAATCAAAGTATCCTTGACGCGTCGTATAAACTGATCCAGTATAACAACCCCGATACACTCGAAGCACAACTGGGAATCTCGAAACGCCTCACGGGAACAAGCGGCGTTACCGCAGATGCCGTAAGTCTGTATGTTGCCGACAGAGGTGAGGAAGAAGCCGACTATGTAGCCGAACAGATCATGACTCTTAAACAAAAAAAGGGGTACTCATTTAGCGACTTTGCACTCCTGGTAAGAGCCAACAGTCATGCGGAACCTTTCTTAGGCGCGTTTGCCCGTAATGCTATACCCTATCGGTTCTTTGGCCCGGGAATGTTATTTAAACAACCTGAGATAAAAGATCTTATCGCCTATCTTAAGGTGCTATATAACGTTGAGGATACTGTTTCGTTATACCGTGTGCTCACCATGGAGGTATTCAAACTAAATATTTCTGATATAACGTTGCTTATTTCTTTTGCCAAAAAAACTTCACTTCCGTTGTATCAGGCTCTTCTCGTATATCTGTCGACGTATAAGGAAGAATGGAGCCAGCCCTCATTTGAGCCATATAAAAAATATGTTCCGATGCTCTCAGATGATTCTAATGAAAAGCTAGTGAAAATTATGGAAATGATAACCCGTCACCTCGCGCTTGTTAAAAAAGAAACTGCAGGACAGATACTGTACTACTTCCTCGAAGATTCTGACTCTCTCAAAATGCTTACTTCGTTTAAGACTGAAAAAGACGAAAAACGGGTTATGAATATCTCCAAATTCTTTGAACGCATGAAAGCTCTTGAGTCGGAGAGAGAAGATGCAACGGTGTTTGCTGCCGTGGATTACATAGATATGAGTATGGAACTGGGAGAGTCGCCTATTATTGCAGATACTGAGGTAGCCAACTACGATGCAGTTAATGTGCTTACCGTGCATGCCTCAAAAGGTCTGGAGTTTCCGGTAGTATTCTTGCCGAGCTTAAGCAAAGGCCGTTTCCCGACTACTGAAAAACGAGAACCTATACCTATTCCTCAACAGCTTATAAAGGAAGTACTGCCACAAGGAGATTATCATCTACAGGAGGAACGAAGATTATTTTATGTAGCTCTCACCCGTGCCAAAGAACGGGCATTCCTTACCGCGTCACAGGCATACGGTGAAGGAAAACGTGCACGTAAAATATCTCCTTTTGTTACAGAAACACTCGGAGAAGAAGAAGTTGCCAAGTTTCAGTCTATAAAGAAAGAAAGTAAACTGCAGCTGTCCATCTTTGACTTTAAGAAGCCTGAAGACGTGACACGTGAAAAAAAACAGGAACTGAACCTCACCAACTTTTCATTCTCGCAGCTTGAAAGCTTTAATATGTGCCCGCTGCAGTATAAATACCAGTACCTGCTGAAAATTCCTACGCCGCCCTCAAACGCAGCTTCTTTTGGAGATAGTATCCACAGGTCACTCCAACAGTTCTATATGGACTATATAAATGATAATAGTATAGGGTTGCCTCACCTGGTAATGCTTTTTCATAAACTCTGGATACCACTGGGGTATACATCCAAGGCCCACGCTGACCGGATGAAACGGGAAGGTATTAATATGCTCACGAGGTACTTTCAGACCTTTCATCATGAACACGTGCAGGTACACGCACTTGAAAAGCTGTTTAAGATAAAAATAGAAGATAATGTATATGTGACAGGAAAGATAGACCGTGTAGACGATAAGGGTAACGGAGAAATAGAGATAATTGACTATAAGACGGGCAAAAAACCTGATGAGAAAGAACTTAAAAAAAGCCTCCAGTTATCGATATACGCATTGGCAGCTACTGACCAGGGGTTGTATAAAAAAGAAGTAAGTCAGGTAACGTTGACATTTTATTATCTTCAGGACATGTCAAAAACCTCTATGAAACGAACGGCTGAAGAGTTGATGACAGTAAAGCAGCAGATATTAGAGTCTGCGGATATGATAAAACAAAATGAATTTCTGGCTAAAGTAGGTCCATGGTGTAGTTTCTGCCCGTTCCGCATGATCTGCGACGCGTGGCAATAATGCGAGGGGGTGGTTTACACCACCCCCTCACAAACCTGCGATTATCTCCTTCCTTACAGTGTAAGTTTTCCGGTCAACTTACGGGTTCCGTGTTTCAAGGCCATCTGGCCTGCGGCACTGACACCACCGAGACGCTCAACGTCGAGCGCCAGTTGCTGTGTCTCCTGACCAAGCTCTAGTTCGCCGAGATCCAGCAAACGCGTTGCTGCGTTCTTCAGCTTCATCGTAGCCCGGCCAATTTCACCTGCCGCCAGATCTTGCTCTGCGCTGGTGCGCAGACGATGCGCCGTGACTCGTTCCACAATATTGGCCACTTCTGGCACAACGTTGTGATTCGGTTGGTCGGCATAGGTGACGACCACATCGGCTGAAACCGACTCCGGCTGTCCGTTGGATAGGGTGCTTGAGAGATGAAGCCGACCGGCCAGGTAGGTGCCCGCCGGCTGGTATGGCAGCATCACTTCAAACAGAACGGCCGTCGGGAGGGTTGTGGATAGATCTCCGAGGGGTACGCTAATCGTGCTTACCGCCGTGAGA
>JBDKFK010000003.1:0-106120 GCA_039798745.1 Candidatus Parcubacteria bacterium | reverse complement strand
CTACCGTCTGGTAGGGGGCCTGTATGTCATGAGGCTTTTTTTGTGCGTATGGGAAAGGAGGATCTTGGTCCTGTTTTAACCGGTTTCATGATATCTCATGGTACCTAAAGCCCATTCGGGCAAGAACGGGATGAATCCAAACCCCAAATCACATGAGTGCTCCCCCCGCCGAAAAGGCGGGGGGAGTGACTCACTACGAAAGGAGGCCAGATATGGCACTTCCGGACATCAAGTTCACCGTACTCGATCTGTTCCTTAACGACAGCGAGACGCCCCAGAAGCTGGCGACCTACGCCGGCTGTGTTGCCGGTGCCCGTCTTACCCAGATCATGGCGCAGAAGCGGTTCAGCGACAACTACAACTACATCGCCTCGAAGACATGGATGGGGCCGCTCCGGATGGGTGGAATGAGCAGCGCGAAATTCATACTCGCGCTTTATACTGCTTCCGAGGGCCTACTCATGATCGAAGATCTGGCGTTTCACGCGCCGGAGCTTATGTTCGACCGCCATGCCAGCAGTGCTTATTCCCATGGCATGGAAACCGTCATGAACGCGATGAGTTTTGTGGGACACCGTCGCTTCTTCCAATTCTCTACGCGCGAAGAAGCCTGGACCCAGTATCAGATCTGGGTGGACGAAGCGGTTACGACAGTCAACACAATCTGCTTGCCGCAGATCGCCGCTCTCAAAACCCGCCTTCAGCAAGAGGCCGCGCGGCCTGCAAACATTCAGGTTGGCATTTTGGACGACCGGGGGCAACAGCTCTACATCGAGACCCGCCCCATGCCTCCCCACAATGCCCTCCGATGCGCTAAGTGCGGCGTCTGCGCCCACTGCGCCTGGGAGCACAAGGACTGCGACCACCGGTTCACCGAACTCATGAAAGTTCGGGTACAGGTGCGAGCAGACCATGTCATACATGCATTGGTCTATGAATTCTTCCTGCCCCATAGCTCCATCAACGACTTCAGAGTCGATTATTTCGACAATGACGCCGTTGCCATCAAGTACGGCAATGGAGAAATCATACCCGAGGGGTTGTTGCGCCAGTACCTTCTGCGCCTCGTTAATCGCTACGACACCGAGGGCAGCAAGAAAGCCAGTGAACCCACGATGGACCAGACGCTGACGGAGATAGCACGGGCTGTAGGAGTGATGCAGCCGCGATGGGCCTTCGAGGTCTATCGGATCGTGACCAAGCAGGTCACGCTGGGGGACTTTGTCCAGGCCATGCCTTCACGGCACCTGGCAGAGTGTCTCAGCGTACTTGCCAAAGTCGGAAACATCCTGGCCCGGTACGATGTGACGTCGAAGTAACATTATCGGTGGTCTGCCTCACTTTCGGGTGAGGCAGACTGCTAAAGGAGGCACAACAATGGGAAACCTTGAACACCTGCTGACCAATACAGCTCTCACGACAGCTACGGCCGCTCATCGCTGGTATGGGATTGACCATGCCCGATCCGCTTCAGGTTCATCAGTTTCAGACTGAGCTGCTCAAGACGCGCAAACGACTGGTTCTGAAGTTGTCACCCGACAACCAAGAGCTGCTCGAACTGCATGTCTTTGGCGAAAAAGAAGGATTCTCAGTAGAGCTCCGCGGGGCGAACGGTCATAAGTTCGTCACGCTGACCGAACGCCTGTAGATCCTGCTCGACGAGCTGCCGCTCGACTCAGCCTACGACGACGTGGACTGGGGCGAGTACCTCACCGGCATCCTGGACGCCTGGTGGCACATCCACTCGAATATCTGGACTGCCCACGGCGTTGGCACCGCTCATGAGCGGAGCATCCAGGAGATGGCCCGCGACCTGGACAGTAAACTGCCCACCGCTAGCGCAGCCAACAATGAGGCGAGCAACGTGGTATTCGGCATTTACACCGAGATCGCGCGGAAACGCAGCCGGATGGGCGCCCTGCAAATTTCCCAACTCACCAGCAAGGTGATGGGGCACCTGTACGAGCTTCGTGTTCCTGCTTCGGTTGACGTGAGCGCGACGATCGCAAGGTTCGTCGACTAACTCACTGATCCCCTGAAGGCCCAAGGCTCCCCCACCGCGAGGTGGGGGAGCTATATATCCTCTCGATTGTCACTACTTACACTCGTTGTTTTATCCCTTACTATTAAGTATAATTAGCATATCCCCACAAGCTATTCCTTGCACTTTTAAACCTGTATTCCATGCTGTATACCACGTGTGGAATGTTCCGCGCCCGCGGCACACTATTGAAAGGAGTCTTACGCATGTTGCAATCTCCGTTAGGGATACGTATGTTGGATGCGGCACCTCACTTCCTCCCGACTGTCTTTGACGGTCTGTGGATGGAGGTCGAGACCTTGGGCGAACCGGATACGCTCGCGTATCTGCTCTTCGTCACCGCTGATGACTTGAGGCATGAACCACTGACCAAACGGATCTTCCTCTACGGGAATCTTATCCGAGAGGGAGATGAGATCGTCCGTGCGGAGGTAACACCCTTAGACGCGCGCCTTCTGGATGTCTGCCGCCGTCTGGTGGTACGCCTGTTCCTCGACAAGATACCGTACGTCACCGTAGAACCCAACTACCACGAACGGTCTCTCATATACCGTATTGGCCGCTCGGCTACCCAGATCGACTTTATTGTCAGCATCTGGAAAGAAGGTCAGTCTATTATGTATGAAAACGGTTCACCGGTAAAAGACGTCGAGTGGGCAGGGGCCGCGCTTCTGGAAAGAGTGAAGATGCATGATCATCACAATGGTCTGGAAAAAATAATAGGGCTCCTTAAACGTAGAGGATACTCTATTGTTTTCGCGCCCGGCCTGAACCATCTCCTTACCGTCCGCGCTACGGTAAAGGATTACGCAGCTTGGCTACGTAGCCTGCCTTCTAGCACACAGAAAGAAGCACAGGTCGTTTACGGGACTATGGTACTAGAGCTGTTCTAACAGACTAGTGCCAACAAAGGCGATCCGATACGGGTTTTCAAACCTATCGTGATCGCCTTTTTTCTGCTCTTGACAGAGTGAACTATCGTTCACTACAATAGGACTATGATCCAACGTGTCAACGAAAAAATCAGTGTCATCACTGTTTATAATCATATAAAAAACTCAATTCTCCCTGTTCAGGTGCGCTGGCATGGACGGATATATCATATAAAAAAGTTAGGATATCATCATAAAGTCCGGATGGGAAGAACTATGCTGCATATCTTCTCGGTCTGCGATGATAGTCTGGCTCTCAAGCTTCAGTTCAATAGTGATACATTGGAATGGATGCTAGAGGAGGTAAGCGATGGACTTACCGATTAACCACAACGCTCCCACCATAATGCACATCGATCTCGACTCCTGCTTCGCGACCATCGAACAGCAGGCAAATCCTCTTTTGAGAGGCAAACCTCTCGTAGTCGCGGCCTATGCTACCCCAAACGGCTGTGTCCTCTCCCCTTCCATCGAGGTCAAACGATTTGGAGTAAAGACAGGGATGAGTGTACGGGACGCGCGGCTTCTGTGTAAAGGCGTTATAGTGCGCACTCCTGATCCTCCTAAATATCGAGATGTGCATATGAAATTCCGAGCTATATTCAACGACTATTCACCCAACGTAAGCCCGCGTTCCATTGATGAAGCTATTATCGATTTTACGGGTACGCCATACCTCAAACGAGGCCTAGTCGAGATAGGCAATGAGATTAAAAAACGTATGAAACAGGAGATAGGTGAATGGATATGGTGCAGTATAGGTATCGCCCCCAACCGCTTTCTGGCAAAACTGGGAGCCGGTTTGAAGAAACCTGATGGCATGGTAGTAATAACTCATGAGAATCTGATGAGCATATACGCAAAAATAAAACTCAAAGATTTACATGGCATAAACACTAAAAATGAAGCCCGGCTTAATATTAACGGCATATTCACCCCTACCCAGTTTTTTAAAGCTTCCGAGAATACCTTACGGTCTCTCGTCTTCAAAGGCATCATGGGGTATTACTGGTATCTCCGTCTACGCGGCTGGGAGATAGACGCGGTAGACTGGGATAGAAAAAGCTTCGGACAGGAATATTCGCTGGGAAAACAGACCGACGATCCGGAAGAAATTTCCCGGATTCTCATGAAACTATGTGAAAAAATGGGAAGAAGGTTACGATCGGCCGGTTCTGCGGCTCAGGGAATTCATGTCGCCTGCCTTTACAAAGATATGACTCACTGGCACCGGGGTAAAAAAGTTGAGCAACAACTTTACACAACTCCCGAACTTTATAGAAAAGCACAGTGGTTGCTTAATCAGCAACCGGAGCGGAAAGTAATACGTAAACTTGCAGTGAGCTGCTTCGACCTTATGGCCAGCAAAACTCCGCAGATGGAACTCTTTGATGTTGCGGTAGATAAACGGCGCCAGGTCTCAGACGCCATGGATAAAATTAATGACAGGTACGGAGAATTCGTGATAACCCCGGCCATAATGCTGGGAATGAACGATCTGGTACTCGACCGTATCGCGTTTGGAAATGTAAAGGGGATAGAGGAGTTGTATTGAGTAATTCAACAACGATTCTGGATGCGTCCTTAAGAATCGGGACTTACCAGAATGACGAATGTAGCCACCGTGAGTAGTCATTCTGGCGACCGAATTGTGTCAAACATGCTGGAGAGAGTCCAGAATCATTGGTCATAACACAATATGAAACAAGGATTTATTTACATAATGGCAAACACTCGTCCAACTCTTTATACAGGAGTCACTAATAATCTACTGAGGAGAGTCTATGAACATAAACATAACTTATGTGCTGGATTCACAGCAAAATATAACCTTCACAAATTAGTGTACTATGAACTGTGTCCATCAATAGAACTGGCAATTATACGAGAAAAACAGATTAAAGATATGAATAGACGAGAGAAAATAAATATGATTTATAAGCTAAACCCGACTCTTAAAGACCTTTATCCGATGTTACTCAAACATGTATAAACAACGATTCTGGATGCGCTCACCATACGTATAAGGTCGCTTACCAGAATGACGCATTGTTGTCATTGATTCTGGATGCGCTCACCATACGTATAAGGTCGCTTACCAGAATGACGCTCTAAGTATTATTCTGGCCATCCGATTTGGAAGGAATCGGAATTATGCAAGTGTGTGTCATTCTGGCGACCGGATTTTAGTCAAGTATAGTGGAGGGAGTCCAGAATCGTTGTTTGAATGCATTACCAGATACCATTTACTGTCATGAAGCATACCTCAGTAGCCTCCATGCCGTATGCTTCTGCTTTCCTCACCGCCTCTTCTGAGCTCGACCCCGGCTGCATCCAAATATGGGGGATACCCAGCTCATGACATTCCTCTACTATTGCCTCCGTGACTGCGGGTGGAACGACCGTTATCACTAGGTCCGGAACCGTAGGAATATTTCTGAGCGTCGTGTAAACAGGCTGGTTAAGGATGGTGCCGCCTTTGGGATTAACCGCTGCAACCTGGTACTTGCCGGCGAGTAAATCACGAAATACTTTATGACCGTATTTTTGCGGGTCTGCCGAAACGCCGACTACCGCAATATGATTATTTTTATAGTCCATATAGTTATTCTCCCAGAACTTTCGTTAATGGGCAATTGGCATGATCGTGAGGACGGGCAGTACAGTACGCCCGACCATAATCTATCAACCTGTATGACAGTTCAAACCACTCCTCTTTTGGAATTATTTTCATGAGGTCTTGCTCTATCTTCTCCGGTGTGTCATTTTTTGTCAGGCCGTATAACTGCGAGAGTCTCTTGACATGTGTATCCACCACAATCCCCACGATTTTATGATAAATATTACCTAACACAACGTTTGCTGTTTTGCGCGCGACACCCGGGAGACTGAGTAAATCCTCCATTGTGTCCGGTACCTTGCCGCCATACTTTTCTTTTATTATGTCTGCTGTAGCGAGAATATTTTTTGCCTTATTACGATAAAAATTTACCGAATGAATATCTTGCTCAAACTCCGCCGGATCCGCATCCACGTAATCATTAATCGACGTATATTTCTTAAAGAGCGGCTCAGTTACTTTATTTACAAGCTTATCTGTACACTGGGCCGAAAGAATCACAGCAACCAACAACTCAAAATCTGTCGTATAGTTGAGGGCTATTTTGGGATGAGGGAATAACTCTTTAAGAGTTTTGAGAATTATCGCGACCCTCTGATCCATAGTATACATCTCAGATTTTTTCATAAGGCTATTATAGCTCAATTCCTTTTAGTCAGGTAACCTGTACCGGATTTTGTCCCATACTATCATCCCTTCCTGTTCCATTTTGTCTAGTATCTGACTCACTCGTTCTTCCTCATCCTGCAGTAAACGAAGGAACTGGTCCTTAGTGGCGTTCTGCTGAGATACAAGCACTTTGAGGACTCTGCCCCGTATCTGTCGGTCTGATCCTTCAAACCGTGACTGAAGGCTATAGTGCTTGCTGCGCTTATTGGGATTATCAAGCGATTTCATCATCATCGTGCCATAATCCATAAGCGCGTAATACCACTCTCTAGGTTGCTTTGTATCAAGAGTCTGCTCTACCACCTGCTTTATTTCTTTATCATGTACATCTTTCCTGTCCGGAAAGAAAAAATGAAGATGCACGCGTCTGATATTTGTTTCAATGAATATGGTCGGAGTGTCATACGCAAATGCCGCTATTGAACCCGCAGTAGCCGGACCGATGCCGGGAAACGTCTCAAGAATAGAAGGATCAGAGGGAAGTATACCACCATACTCACCGACTACTTTTTCGGCAATCTGTTTGAGGTACTTAGCCCTGCGGTTATACCCCATCCCCTGCCACTGGGTAATAACATCTTTCATGGATGCTTGTGCAAGTGCACTAAAATCAGGAAGCGCAGTTATAAACTCAGGAAACTTCTGAAGTACTCGGGGAACCTGTGTCTGCTGCAGCATGAGCTCAGATATAACTACATAGTAAGGGTTGTCACAGTTTCTCCATGGCATGGGACGCTTATGCTGTTTATAGTAGTCATATATTTTCTTACGGAACTCTGCTATCTGCGATTGACTGAGTTTCATATGCATATAGTATATAAAACAAATTAAAGCATTGTGTTGTTCCAATTACGATAATTTGCATGAAATAAACCGCAGCTAAGTTGTATAATAAAATTGGCCAGTTACTATTTCTTCATACTCTCTTAATGCATATAAACGTATTTGAATATATTCGGATAGCTGCCGACATAACAATTATCAGCTTTATTATTTATACGATATTTCTTTCGATACGGAAATTCTACCTCTCATACCACATAATTGGCCTGATCTTGCTCATTACGTTATATTTCACCGCATATGTTTTCAATCTTACGATGACACGAACAGTATTTCAGTATGTTATCAATATATCTCTTCTCATCTGGGTAATTATTTTTCAAAGAGAGATTAAGAAATACCTTGAGCTTCTCCCCACATATATCATAAAAGTATTTATACCTGTCCAGAGTACCGACACACTCGGCGAAATACTCGAAGCAGTCAAATATATGTCTGCACGGCATATTGGCGCTCTCATTATTTTTACCGGCCAGGAGTCTATCTACCGTTACAGTCTCAGAAAAGTGCCGTTGAACGGTCTTGTATCTAAACCTTTGTTAATTAGTTTATTTGAAAAATCGTCACCCACCCATGACGGCGGAGTTATTATTAATCGCAATATAGTTGAATCAGTTGGTGTTGTTTTTTCGCTTGTGGAACGGGTGGCAAACAACAAACACGGTACACGTCATCACGCGGCCATAGAGCTTTCACGTAAGACCGACGCGTTGATTGTCGTGGTTTCTGAAGAAAATGGACACGTATCCTATGCGCGCAAAGGCAAAAGTATGAAGGTCTCAATGGAGGAACTGAAAAGAAGAATATCTGAGTTTGGCTATAGCAATATTCATCACAAAAAATATATCATGCATAAACTCCATTCAGAACTGGTGTATTACTGTTTTATATGGATTATGGTTCTCTTGTATCGAATGTACGTAGTAGGTCTCACGGTATAATGCGTTAGTAAAGAATCCGTACTTTAATTGTTCCCGGTATACTACGTAAAGCACCAACGATACTATCTTCATACGTCTTATTTATATCAGTCAGAACATATCCTATACCTGACTTTGTTCTCAGATACTGTCCTTCAACGTTCACATTATGCTCATAGAGGATACGATCTATACCCGCAAGCATTCCAGGTATATTTTGATGTATATGAATAAGACGGTGAGTATTGGGCAAACGCGGAAGCATGAGAGGGGGAAGATTTACTGAGGCAGTACTATCACCGGTATTCATATACAGAATTATGTGTTCCGCAACTGATACCTCAGTTCCTTTAAAAATAGCGATACCCGCTAGAGAACAGACTTCCACATGTGCTTTTGCTCCGTCAAATAAGCCAACAGCATGAAGTTTATCCGCGGCTTTTATTACATTTTGTGAAATACTCACCGTCGGTCCGATACCTAACACATGAATACCCTGTACGGCCTCGGTTAGCTGCTTTTCTGTTATTGTGTCTTTGTAATAACTCACATCAAACCCTTCTTCCTCAAAAATACTGCTGGCTGCTTTGTCATAATTTTCTGGCAATAATACTTTTATTCTGTTTTTAGGAAATGAATATGCCCGTGGCAGCTTCTGCAGATACAAAAACTCATCGAAGTTAGGAAGTATATAATCAGCCCTGGCGATAACGTTCTCACGTCGGATATTTTCACAAAAAACAAAAAACTTACTCGCGAGACCGGATGCTTTTATCTGAAAATCAGTATACCCATCTCCCAATACATATACCGTGCCATTCAGATGAAGAGCCGTCATCTGTTTTACCTTTCCATTGTCCTGAGCAAGAAAATTATCTTTATTAATTCCGGCAATGTTACCCGCCTCATCATAGATAAACTCGTTTGCCAGTATGTGGGACGCGTCTATACTGTACTCTTCAAAAAGCGGCACAATATAATCTTTGAACCCTCCCGAAATGATATAGATTGTGTCACGATATAAGGAAAAGAATTCCTTATTTCTCTGGATAGAAGGAGTAATATTCTTTTTCAGTATCCTGATAAGTTTTTCTATATGTTTGTCAGTTGCCTGAAAAAGCCCTAATCGTGCTCGCAGAGATTCTCCAAACGATATCTTCCCCGCCATTCCTTCTTCAGTGATTTCCTTGATCTTTTTTACAATTATCTCCTTATCCTTGTTACCGCGTAGTGCGATATTGGCAAGTTCATCAAGCCCTTCAAGTCTGACCAGGGTACTATCAAAATCGATAATAAAATATATCTGCTTGTGAGGATTCTTCATGAACATGATTATAACTTATGTTTGAAAATATCCATTAAGCGCCTGTATTGTTTGCTCCATATCACGCTTAAAGATAATAAATGAGAGTTCTGTATACGTTGAGACTACTTCTATAATATTGATATGTTTCACGGCAAGCGCGTTTACCAAGGTATATATGGCGTTAGGAAGCTCAAGATACTCAGGAGAAAAACGTACAGTGACAGCGACAAGGTCAGCATACTCGGCCTTTGGTTTGATGTCAAAATGCTTAAGTAACAAAGTACGGACATTGGCAGGACAGATGATAGTAATTTCTGAACTCCCTTCGGTTACTGCAAAAAACTCTTCTTTACTGATAATAGACGTTTCCAGTACGGACAGTTTTTCCTGATTCCGTTCGGTCTTTTCATAGGTTACTTCACATAATGAAGATTTCACACTGAGATTGCTTATCTGTATATGAGGTAATAAGGGAGTAAATATACTTTTATGTTTAATTAACCGGGACAATGCCACGACGATAGTACCCCGCAGAACAGGCTTCATGGTTTTGTCTTCGACAAGAGGGTGAATTATCTTGGCGTAGGCGCTTATGTTGAGAATGCCCTGGTGTATAGCTTCCTGCACAAAACCATCATGATCAACGATTTCCTGCACAGCATCTGATATTTTAATCATTTTGTATTAAATATTACAAATTGTAAATATTTGTTAAATTATACCAAAAATTTTACATTATGCTCCGATACTGGTTAAATACTGTATTGCATTTAAAGTTACTTTACTTTTATGGCAGAAACATCAGCATTGGTACGTCAAACAAATGATGAATATAATCGCGAGCAGGATGAAGCGCTGATTCAAAGATTTCCTGAGTATAGTTTTTATCCCGAAACTCAGCGAGTTAAGCTTGCGCGATTTGATAGCGTGTCATCACCAATAGGTGCAGCCGAAGATGCATGGGGTGCCTGGGAAGCGGGCAAAGATACATATGCTACTCCGCTCGTGCAGGTAAGAGCCGTGTTGCCTCTCGCCGACCAAGATGAACTTGCTGCCCGGGTACAGGAGTTACAGGATGCTGCCGCGGCTGAAGGCGCGCATGCCCGCATTGCCGGACGAATACCACTGACGCTAAATGATGAGGCTATGGGACTGTACTATGTACATATTGAGTCTGCGGATAGACCTGCGTATCAGGCTCAATCAGCTCATACCGAAGCAGTACAAAGAGGTATAGAAAAGAAAAATCGGTATGTGGAACGCGCGCTCCCTCCGGGGTTCACTACCCATGCGGTCGAGTTTGCGCGCGGTGGCGCGTTTGATATCTTAGAGGGGCAAGAGCTTGATATAAATATAGACACTCTTGCCGAAGCCATAGCAGGCGTTCACCGACTGGCCTTTGAGTATCCTCATGACCCTGCGCAACAGACCACAGAAGGCGCTCGCGCGATATTGGAACGTAATCCTGTACTTATCGCAGTCGATCATAATCGCAGACAACTTGCTTCGGTCGCATATCTTGAGCGTGACGACCGATTTACTCTTGGCAACATTGCGCTGGTCGAACCTACATACTTCACCCATCCCGGTGAAGAATATCGCCGCCATGGTTTATCGTCACATTTAAGACAGGCTACGCAGGCGCTCACACGACAGAGCGGAAACATAAGCGTTTATAATGGCTCGCCTATGCTTGTATTTAATGAAAGCATCCGTGACACATCGTTTCCTCTCGCGATCGCCAATAGCTCTCGCCTGGCAGCGACACATGATCTGAGAATTGACGGCAATCTGGGAGACACGTATACTGCTATCGGACCGGCAAACCCTGATATCGGATATATGCCCATGGGGTTAACATATTTCCCTGATCCACGGATAGATATGCGCCCGTCAGATAATTTTGGATATTAATACTATGAATAGCAACCGTCTTATACAAACATTTGTCAATATGGTACGCATCAACTCTGAGTCGAGTAATGAGTCTGAGTTTGCTGACTTTATGATGAAGACTGGCAATATACTAGGTACAAAGTCATGGAAGGATGCGTATGGAAATGTGTATCTGTTCGTCGATGGAAAGGGTGATGGGATAATGCTTAATACGCATATGGACACAGTAAGTCCGGGTAATGGCATCAATCCGCGGGTGCATGGTGAATATATTACCAGTGATGGTTCCACCATCTTAGGCGCTGACTCAAAAGCCGGGATAGCCGCAATGGTCGAGGTACTCACTATTCTTAAGGAATCAGGTAGAACTCACCGGCCAGTACTTATTACATTGTCTTGTAATGAAGAGGTCGGAATTCCGACAGCGCAACATATCGTGTCGGATATCAAACTCTGTGTAGTCCCGGACAGGGGAACTCCTGTTGGTGAAATAATTACAGAAGCTCCCTATGCACAGGTCTATGAAGTCGCGATACATGGCGAGGCAGTATACGCCCCAACTCATTATAAGCACGGCAAGCACGCCATCATGGCCGCAGTCGAAATGATTAAAGCATTACCCCTAGGAGACATTGACGAATATACCACAACAAATATAGGTATCATAACCGGAGGCCGCATGACAAGCATGGTTCCAGAGGACTGTGTGTTCAAAGGAAACTGCTACAGTTTCAGCAAAGAATCGTTTGAAAGATTTCTCACCACCCTGGATGAAACAGTAGATCGAGTCAACGAACGATATGGAACAACAGCGCAGGTAAGAATGCTTGAGTACTTTGGAGGATATAAGATAGATCGAGCCGACCCACTTGTAAAACTTGTAGATACTGCAATGAGAAACGTTCAGATCGATCCTGTTTACCAAGTATATAAAGCGGTGACCAACGCCAACCTGCTGAATGATGCGGGGATTAAATCTGTGCTTATAAGTACAGGTGTGGAGAATCAGCATACGGTTAATGAACGGGTATCGATACGGTCTCTGGAACAGATAACACAGATACTGCAGGAAATAGTAACTATGACTTGATTTAGCGTCTCACGGATCTTAATATGTGAACTATCATATGAAAAGCGATAGGCTAACTCTTATAGTTCGCGATCTAACTCCGCAGCGTATTCTCTTTCTTATTATTCTTTTGGGTTTCTGGATACGCGTATTCTTTGTTCTGAGCGCAGATTTTCCTCTCAATGACGGCGGTATGTTCTACACGATGGTTAATGATATCCTTTCGAATGGCTTTAGACTCCCGCATTACGCTTCCTACAATCATAGTGGGATCCCCTATGCATATCCGTTCTTGGGATTTTATCTTACGGCGTTTATATCATACGCTTTGCATATTCCCGTAATATCGCTCATCAGATTCCTTCCACTTCTTTTTTCTGTTCTCACCATTCCGCTTGTCTACGGCATTGCCAAAATACTTCTTCGATCATCTCTTTTTGGACTAGGCGCTGCCATTGTTTTCGCTATCCTACCGCGGAGTTACGAATGGATGATTATGGGTGGAGGACTTACGCGGTCTCTGGGTTTTGTATGGGCACTCGCGTCTATTGTTACCTGCCTTGTATATGCTCGCCACTCTGCTCAAAAATATGTAATATATACAGGAATCTGCCTTGGACTAACATTCATGAGTCACCTCGAAATGTCTCTTTTTGCGCTCTATAGTGTATTGCTTTTGACTACCTATACAACTGGTCTGAAACGTACGTTGAAGATATATTGTATAGCCGTTTTTGTAGGAATTACCGTTTCTTCTATTTGGTGGATTCCCGTAATAAACACTCATGGAATACAGGTGTTTATGCGAGCATTTATGACCGGCTTCTGGTCATACAGCGCGATCCTTCCATTAGTATTTTTCAACTTCACACAGGAACCGTTTATAAATTTATTTGCTGTTCTGGCTTTACTGGGAGTATGGGTTTCATTATTTAGAAAAGAGTACCTATTACCTGTCTGGCTTTCGATGATTTTCGTAGTTAATCACCGCAGCGCGTCTACTATGGCAACTCTTGTTGTAGGATTGCTCTCAATGAATGCACTAAGATTCCTTATTCTTCCGACACTGCAATCTTTAGATCGGAGTAATCGCAGAAGAGCTATGCAGTATGCCATAGGTATAGTGACGATATATATACTATCTCTATTTATTGGACTCATACTTCCCAAAACTTCTTCATTACAGTCACTCAACAGTACAGATATTTCAGCAATGAGATGGGTGAGAGCGCACACTAAGCTATCGTCATCATTCCTCATTGTCTCTGCACTTCCCTACAATGCATGGGCTCAGGACAAAGTATCCGAATGGTTTCCGGCAATTACTGAAAGAAAAAGTGTCATGACCATCCAGGGAATGGAATGGTTACCCGATAACCTATTTAACAAACGCTATGAATTAACCAGACATATGAAAGAATGTAATAACGATAGTATTGATTGTTTAGAGCGAACTATGAAAAAAAATAACCTATCGTTTAACTACCTATATATTACAGATACTAAACTGAGTGAAACATATAGTTGTTGCTCGTTACTTCTTTCTTCGTTAAAATCCTCAAAACGATATTCAAAAATTTATAGTAAAGAAGATATTAGTATCTGGATCAAAAAATAGTCGTCAATAACTTACGTAGGAACCATTCATTATCTGGTTCATGAGTGTCGTGTATTTATTCATGAAGGACTGGAGAATAGTAACCATAAGAACAATCGAAACAATAGTTAGAATAATAGCAATCCAGCCTACTCGTTTCACCTTCGGATCAGTGTCGCGTATATACTTTATGCCCCATCCCAATCCAAGAGGAGCAAGAAAAAAACTTACCGCGTAAATAACTGCCTGCTTGGAGGGAGAAATAATAAGAGCACGCGGCTTGTCCTGAAGCTGCATTCCACAGTTGGGACAAAAATACCATTTTTCTTGTATCTCCGTCTGACAGTTTACGCACAATAATGAGGGCATAGATTGATTATAGCGTATTACTTTTTTATAAGATGCCGGGTGTATCCGGCAGCCACGAGTTCTTCATAAGCACTCCAGACCGGGTCCGGTATCTCAAGTGGTATAACAAATCCTTTGGCCGGATACTCTTTTATACGCTGCAGATCACCGACAAGTATGTGAATCATCTCTTCATAAGGAACATGTTCGTTTGGATAGTTGTCAATTGGTATTTGAGGCGATGTAACGAGTAGTTTCGCCTCTGGCCAGATCTTCTTGAAACAAGCATACGCTCGTTTGCCCATATATGGTTTGTGTACAAGGATAATACTTTCTGCATGGATGCCTTTTTTTGCAAGCAATGCTTTAGAAAACTCGATATTCTCTCCTGTATTGGTTGAAGCATCTTCGATAAGCATGTGATCACGCGCGACTCCCAGCTCTTCGGCACGGCGCGCAAACATCTCCGCTTCCGGCACAGTCCATAGTTTGTCAGTCAGCCTTCCAAAACCTCCCGACATGATAAGAGCAGGAGCATATCCTTTAAGATATATTTCGGCGGCACGTTCAGCGACCCGTAGATCGTGACTACCCATGGCAATAATAACATCCGATTTCTGTAGTTCATCGTCTATTTTCTGAAAATTCCAGAGAATCTGCGCGAGGTCATCAATTCTTTTTGTATTCATATTATTTTTCTCCTTCCCACTCTTTATAAAATTCGTCAAGATATAACTCAATAAATGCGTGGCGGGCCATTGCCATCTTTTTGCCCGTTTTTGTATTCATACGGTCTTTTAGCAAAAGTAATTTCTCATAGAAATGATTTATAGATGGACTTTTTTCTGCTATTTTTGATTCGGGGTTATAAAGCTCTCTCCCGCTATGCCCACCGTACGCAAAACAACGCGCGATACCTATTGCCCCCAGAGCGTCAAGTCTGTCCGCGTCCTGAACAATCTTCCCTTCCACGCTCTCCATTGCCCGTCCTCCACTATATGAAATGTTTTGCACGATATAACAAACCTGCTCTATTATGTGCGCATCCACACCTACTTTCTCCAACCATACGCGGGCTGTTTTATGGCCGATGTCATGATCTCCGCCATGGAATTTGTGATCTGCAATATCATGAAGCAACGCGCCCAGCTCCACGATAACTGGATCAGCTTTTTCGGTTTTTGCTATAGTTAATGCCACTTTACGCACTCTATCTATATGCCACCAGTCATGGCCGCTTCCCTCCCCCTCAAATATGCTGCGTACATGAGTCTCAGTCGCTTTAACTAGATCGTCCATAGTGATCTTATTATAATCTATCAGCAGCGTAGATATCTAAGTGGTATTGACAATGCTATAGGATAATATTATACTTGCAGTCTGACAATGCACCTTCTCAATCAGAGCCACTCCTAGCCCCACTAGGCAATCAATGGAAGGAGGACAGATGAAATCCATATGTATATGGCTTGCAGCAATACTTTTGCTTACAGCCTGTGGTACCGGCGCTGCTTCGGGCAGCACACCAACGCCTACAGAAACACCGGTTCCGTCCACACCCACCGCTGTACCAACAGCAACGCCAACGCCAAAGCCAGTGCCTACGCCGCGCCCCACTACTATTCCTGTAGCTGTCGCGACCGCAGTACCACTGCTTGACTCGATCACTCTCGTACGAGTACGTCAAGGATGGAGTGTCATCTCAACGATGCTTGCCGATCCTGGACTACAAGGAGCCGGAGACGTTTCCGAAGATCGGCCATATAGCCAGGACATTCCTTTTAAAATCGAAGGGATTACCCTGGTCGCCCACATCGAACTGTCTGTAGATAATACCTCAGATGGCGATATAACAGGCGTGCTTTATAGCCGATCAGACCGGACGCAGTGGATAATTCCTATCGTCGTGACTCACAGTAAGTCAGAAGGAGCACCTTCATTTCGAGTGGACACCGTCGCTCAACATCCTGGAAATACTCTTTTGCGATCTGCCATTCCGGCAAATCTTAAGATGACTGTGTACCGCTAGGTTCCATGGCGCATGTCATACCTATACCCCCGGGTCTCCCGGGGGTATATATTCTTTTACTTTTTATTCCAGCTCAACCATTTTTCTTCCACAGCTTTTTCTAAATCAATCTTATAAAACTTTGAAAGAAGGAGAACATGGCAGAATACATCTGCGAGCTCTTTCTCAAAATCCTTTGTCATCTCTTCTTTGCTCTTTTCTTTAGTGCGCGCTCGTTCTGTAATCATAAGGTAGCTCTGTATCAACTCTCCAAGCTCTTCCTGCAGTTTCAGTACATACCAGTCACCATCTCTCTTAATCTTGAATAAGGTAGTATATTTTTGCGAAATTTTTTCAACTTCTTCAGTGAGTGTTTTGATATCCATGGAAATATTATATACCTTAGATATACAATAACTTCTGTGATAGACCGCATTATATTCATACTAGGGATTCTTTCTGCCTGCAATCTTGGAGTCATAGCCATGTTTGTGTCATTGGCTGTACTCAAAAAACGTCAGTATCCCGAATCAACACCGGCGCTATCAATTATTGTGCCTGCGCATAATGAAGAATCTAAAATTATGGCCTGCCTCACCTCTATCGCAGCGGTAGCGCATGGACGCAACAATATAGAAGTTATATGCATAGACGACGGTTCAACTGATAATACAGGACGCATCATGAAGGATTTCATACAAAAATATCAGAACAAAATAACAGGTACATATATTCGTCGCGATACAGTTGGAAAAGCACACGCTTTGAATGCAGGCGTGCAAGCATCACGTCATGAGCTGGTTTTTACTCTAGATGCAGATACCACAATTGATTCGTCGTTTTTAAACAAAATCACCTCCCCCTTCAGCGATCCATCGGTTGGCTATACGTTCGGCATACTCGCCATTAACCCAGCTTATCAGAAAGGCTGGCTCACCCACTACCAGGCTCTTGAATATTCATTTATTACCTTACTTCTGCGAAGTTCAACAATTCTGTTTGGGTATCCGATATGGTTTTGCGGAGCGGTTGTATGCTATCGACGAAAAGCTTTGATCGAGATGGGACTCTTTAGCGCCGATACTCTAACCGAAGATGTTGATGTAAGTTATATGCTCTATGACAAAGGTTATAAAGCTGTCTTTTTGCCCGATATCGTGGCATATACAGAACCCATGAACACTATACGTGACCTGGCAAATCAACGGATGAGATGGAACTATGGAGCGATACAAAACGCAATAAAACACAGAAAATTATTTACTATAAAAGCGCTTATTCTGTGTTATCTCCTTTTCTCAACTATGTTGTGGCTTTTAAACTCACTGGTTATGCTACCAACATTTCTTACAACCCTTACATTGCTTGTACTTCACGATCCCGCAGAAAGTGTACGGTACTTTTTTATGAGCGGCACCATGACAGGAACATTACAAACACTTGCAACGCTCGGTGCACATTCTGTAAACAATATATACGACCTGATCGGGGTAATGTTGTTTACACTGTTTACTATTAGTACTCTTTCCACACAACGGAACTGGCGCTGGCAAACACTTCCAACACTCTTTACCTACTTTTCGTATATCTGCTTTTTGCAAGCATGTTGTGTCCTGAGTTTTGTAAAGTATCGTGGAAAGCTATCTGTAGGCTTTGTAAGAAGTTGAACAGATTTATCTACAAAAAGCATTATTTGGTCCGCAGTTATCAAAGAAGATCGACCTAAGCTCGTTTGCTATTAAAATGATCAGCAGTAGGAACAAGCCAATGAATGCGTATCGGATAAATTTTTTCATATTGTTATTGTATCACTAAGCGGAGAAGGTGGGATTCGAACCCACGATCCGCTTGCGCGGACGGCAGTTTAGTAAACTGCTGCACTCGGCCACTATGCGACTTCTCCTATCAGTCACCTTACTATTATATCAGTAAACGCACCGTGGATTCTCTATATTAGCGCATGATAATCTGATAAAATAGGAAGCTATAGGAGAGGTGCCGGAGTGGTTGAACGGGCTAGTCTCGAAAACTAGTATAGCCGCAAGGTTATCGGGGGTTCGAATCCCCCCCTCTCCGCATAAGGTCTTCGGTTGCTCCAAGACCCATCAACGATGCTCGATTAGCTTAATGTGGATTGCTAAAAAAAGAGCAGAAAAACGCAGGTACCCCAAACATAGCCTGTAATGTGCAAAATCGCCAGTTACCGGGCATCCCCAGGCGGCCACACCCATTTTGTCAGTTTTATCCCATTTTTTTGTGCCAGATTCTCAAGCGTCATTCTTATTTCATCATACGCTTTTTCTAATTCAGTCGGATACTTCATCTTGTCTTCAGGCCAAAAGCCTCCGCCAACCAGACGGGCTCCATAGGGATTATTATCCATAGGAACGATATCTCCTTTTACTGTAACACCTAAATCACAATCGCGATATTGTCGAGTAGCGTCGGGTTCTGTTGACCATGAATAAAGTAGTCCGGTGCCAAATTTGTAATTGCCCACAGGCCAAGCAGGCTCCAGCTCAGTCACTATTTCTTCGCGGACCCATTTCTTAAAAAGGATGCCTACTTGTTTCTCTTTCAATTCTGTTTTACTGCGCTCTGCTAAAGGCACCTTTTTTTCTGCCAATTTTTTCGCGATATACATCACTCTTTCCTGTAATGCTGGTGCATGTTTCGCATCTACTTGAGCCTTTGTATCCATATCCTTTTTTCTTTGAAGTGTACATTCCTTGCATTCGTTAATGTAGCGCTGTCCAATATGAGACATGTAGGGTGACAGTAAAGCTTGATAGCCCTGATGTGATTCACAAAAAGCACGGTTACAGGAGTCACATCTGCCTATTGCGAGAACTCCACAGTTACTTATTTTACATACCGCCGGTGAAGTCATATAGAAGAAATTATAGCAAATTAACAAGCGCATGCTCCGGACGTGTATATTTTTTAATTCCATCTCTTAGTTATATACCCTCCCCCAGTGACGGAAGTACTGTTCTTACTGATGTTCCAGACCCAGGCGGGGCAGTCCGCCATTGGTTCCCGTCCGAGTCGGACGGTTCAGCCAGATAAATCCGCCAATATTCTATGACTTCAGTGTAGTATCATCATACTATGAAACAATATTCTCGATATGTAGCCGCAGCAATTCTGGCTCTTGAGGCAATGTACCTTATATACACAACGTTTTTTGTTTATTCATATACGAAATCTTATATTCCGTTAGTATACGTTGTACTTTTTATCTCGCTTGCCTATCTTACCCTTACTCATTTTCAGAATCGACTTGTACAATGGCCGGCAATTATTCTTTCAATGCTTATTGGATTTGGAGGATTTCTGGGAGCAGGATGGCTCTCGGCACTTATCTTGGCAATAATATACATTACAGGAAGATCTAAATAATAGAAAGATATAAGAACTGATTATAATTTCGGTATTATTAGTACATGATACAACTCATTGGCGGCATACTTTTTATACTCCCCGTTATTCTCATCATTCAATCTCTGCGCACAGGAACCATGCTTAAACGGCTTCCGGATATTCTTATGACGTTAGTCAACGGAGTTCTTTTATCAATCTTAACCATTTTAGCGCTTGTCATGTGGTCATGGGGCGGAGATAAAACGATACTGGGAAATTACATATTGTATTCTGCGGCCGGTACAGGAGCTGTCATTCTCATTAGTATTGCATTAACAAAACTTATTGCATGGATAAAACACAACTCTCTAGCGATTGCATGGTACCTTCCTGTTATACAATTGCTCTTGTCAAACTTGATCGTTGTCACGTTTATTATTCTCATTCCTCTGTTTCTTACTCAACAGGAAAAGCACCGTCAGCAAAACGTTTCTAAGTTGAGCAGGACATCAGACAGAGTGATCGTAGATTCTATAACGTATGATAACACCAACATTACCGCACGATTCTCACTGCTTGATATGCCTCAGGGAAGTTATACACTCGCCTCGACTATCAATATAAGCCCTGATACCTATACTATCTCAAAAGAAGCGTGCGAACTTGAACAGCTGACATCGTTTACCGAAACTGATGAACATATAAATGTAACTATTCCTCTTACGTTTCTCACATCTTGTTTAAACAAAGCAAAAATCACATCGGATAACGCCATTATAAACGGTCTTATACTCACCATACATCCCCGGTTAAGAAAAAGTTACACTGAAACACAGTTATCGCCGGTAGCTGTGGGCAAATGGATTGATATATCGGTAACTAAATCTTCTATAGTGCTGAAGAATACGGAAGGACAGACAAAGACTATTGGATGGTAACAATAGTCTAGACTTAGATGCTATAATAAGATACCCTAATAATCTTTATGACAGATCAACTGGATTTACCCATAATCGGTTTCAAGACACCTCAGGCATGGCGTGAATGGCTGGAAAAACATCACGCGCAGCAGGACGGTATCTGGCTTCATATGTACAAAAAAGACACGGGTATTGCGTCTATAACATATGCCGAAGCTCTCGATGAGGCTCTCTGTTTTGGCTGGATTGACGGACAGGTAAAAAAAGCCGATGAGCTGTCGTGGTATCAGCGTTTTACTCCCCGGAGAAAAAGAAGTATCTGGTCGCACAAAAATACACAGAATGTTGAACGTCTCATAAAGCTCGGCAAAATGACAGCCGCGGGCATGGCTCAGATTGAAGCAGCAAAGGCCGACGGCAGGTGGCAAGCAGCCTATCAATCGTCCTCAAGAGGCAGACCGCCTGATGACTTTATGACAGAGCTTCGAAAAAATGAAAAAGCATACGCTTTTTTTCAGACGCTTGATAAACATAATACCTACGCGGTGTACTTCCGTCTTCAGAGCGCTAAAACACCGGAAACCAGAGAAAACCGTATAAAGATGTTTATCGCTATGTTCGAAAAAGAAGAAAAATTTCACGATTAATCGTTGATCCTTTTACTATAATGAAAGCATGATTGTTGTCCACCTCATACTCTATATAATTGCTTTTATATGTATATGGTTGGGCGCAGGTCTTATAGTTTCCTCCACAAGTAAGTTTTCTAAAAAACTAAAAATTTCACCGTTTGCTTTCTCCTTTATATTCCTGGGACTTCTTACTTCTACTCCGGAACTTTCCGTAGGTTTGCAGGCGGTAATAAACCACGACACGAACATATTTGTTGGGAATCTGCTGGGTGGTATAGTCGTGCTCTTTCTTGTAATAATTCCTCTCCTGGCTATCTTTGGTAATGGTATTAATCTGAAACATGAGCTCAGCAAAAAAATGCTCCTCATAACCATGGGCGTAATAATAGCCCCTTCGATTGTAGTACTGGACAATAGAGTGACTTCGTTTGAGGGCGCGGTACTGATAGTGTTATATTTAATACTCCTTTTCTTTGTGGAAAGACACCACGGAATTTTTGATAAACATAATACGAAAATGCTCAATATGAAAGCGTATTCGTATAAAGATATTATTAATATCCTCGTCGGTCTTATTATTGTGTTCGTCTCCAGTAACGTGATTGTAGACAAAACCATCTATTTTGCGAACACATTTCATGTGTCTGCTTTTTATATAAGCCTTATCATAGTCGCGCTTGGCACAGATCTGCCCGAGTTGTCGCTGGCGATACGATCGGTGGCTTCGGGGAATAAAGATATTGCTATGGGTGATTATGTAGGAGCCGCGGCAGTAAGCACATTTCTGTTTGGCCTTTTCACTGTTCTGAGTAACGGAGAAATTATAACTATCAACAATTTTTTTGTTACATTTATATTTATTATTATTGCGCTCTCACTGTTTTATTATTTTTCTCTGGAGAAAAACTTTATTTCACGTAAGAATGGCTTCATTATGATATCTATTTACGTTTTATTTGTAATTCTGGAGATTGTGAAGTAGTTAGTCTACACTCTGTGCTGCTTCTGCGCCAGGTCTTTTATAACCGCATATATTTCTTCCTTCGTATCAAAAAACTCTGGATAATTTTCAGCGTTTTGATCGGCAAGATCAAACGCGGTCCAGAGCTCCTCTGACATTTCAGGCCATGTGGACTCACTCACATAATGAGCATGAGCTAAAGCCAGTACTATCCCTATATCATGACGTACCTGAACTTGTACCTCGGGCTCAGTCTGCTCGGTTTCAGCTTCTTGAAGACTATCATGAAGCAATCTAAATGCTATCATTTTTTCCTCTTCCTCCATCCGTGGTTTAAAGAACGATAAGGCGGCCTTCGATTCTGCGCTAAATACTGCCCCCATCTTTTGTGACAAGGCAAGAATAGGGGGCTCTTTGGACTCCGGCTCAGGTGCAGGCATATATTCTGACATAGTTATAGGATTACAAACCTTACTAATAATGCGGCCACGGTTGCCGCGGTATATGATAAGACACAGTATAGCGTAAAGGGAAGTGTGCGATAGTCTTTACGTGTGCTTGGCAGTAGGAACCCAATTGTTATCATAGTAAGAACCGAAAACGCTATTCCTACCAGCACCCGATCGAACGCCGCGTAGGCAAAGATGGCAAAGGCATATATGAGACTATTAATGATAAGAATCGTTAGATCTTTATTATTAAAATGTACAACAGGCTTCATTCGTTCAAATAATGCGAGTGCCAGATTCATACAGTATCCGCCAATAAAAAACAGAATATTGCCCGTATAGTAGTTATTGAAGTATAAGCTGCCACATAGGGGATCTTTAAAATGCTTCACGTCACAGTAATGGTTAAACAGAAAGCTTGCCACTTCATGCAGACCGTTGCCGGTCGCGTAAAAATATACACCGATTACAAAAAGCAGCAGATACATCTGTCCATTACGGGTTCTGAGGCTTTCAAAGTTATGTGAAAGCTGTTTCAGCAATAACAGGGGAATAATAACTGAGAACAGGATGAGTGTAGTCATCTGTACCAACTCATGAAGCCTGAGATAGCTAAATGGTTGGAGCACTACAGAGGTTGTGAATGAAAACCTTTCTATCGTAACAAGCAGCACGTTAAGTGATGAAAGTGTAAAGAGTATATTGATAGGCTGCATACAGGCACTATTATACATTAAAGTATGAGTATATAAATCTGCTCAAATTCTCTCGCTGGGTGATTACGCGGGTAAAACTATAGGTATTTACGCGGCTTTCCTTAGGATAGGCCCATTTTTGAAACTATTGTTCATGACCATCTTAATTGTGAGTGAGTGATTCGGGTACGTAGATCTGTGAAGAAATGACAGTAGCCAAACAAATTTAAGCAGGTTTATTTACTTAACTCTAGCTACATTATATCATACTATGGGCAATATGCAAGCGCATCGTATAGGGCAAGAATAACCGTACGCACCCCTCACGAATTCTTGCTATACTTTCTTATCATATGTCAGAAAAGAAGCAAGCTCCTGCTATTGACCCTTCCCGCCGTGCTACGTGGAAAGAATCAACAAAAGAGATCACGCTGTGGGGACATAAAATGACCGTTTCATATCCTACGCTCAAAGATCCCCGGATTGTACAGATAACCATACTTACCACGGTCACGCTTCTCGGTCAGTTTGTCTTCCAGTTCGAGATAACAGCCTTACAGATCCTTATTGTTGTACTGACAAGTGTAATACTCGATGTTTTACTCACCTATATACACAGAAAAATTATTATCTTTCCCGCAAGCGGTTTTATTTCCAGCTTAAGTCTTGCTCTCTTATTGCAGGTAAGAGAAGGCCATTATGAATACATTGTGTACTTTATTGCAGGTGTGCTTGCTATTGGATCTAAGTACTACATAGTATTTGACAAACGGCATGTCTTCAATCCCTCTAACTTTGCCATTGTCCTTCTTCTTATAGCGCTCCCCAATCTGGTGACTATCAACCCCGAACAATGGCGGACCTCCTATATATTGATAGCACCCATAATACTTTTAGGTACCCGACTTATCATAAAGGCAAAAGTATATGGTATCGCACTTAGTTTTCTCGCCGCTGAAATGTTTTTTTTCTTGGTTTATAACCTGAACGGGGAACTTGGTTGGTTTCAGGGAGTTACAAACTTTCCCTTTTCTATCCTTTCCCCTTCACTACTCATCTTTACCTTCTTTATGATTACCGATCCCCGGACAACTCCCAAAAATCAGATAGGGAAAGTGCTGTTTGGTGGTGTGATAGGAGCCCTTCATTGGCTGTTCTTAAGCTTTGAACTGGAAAGTCTCGCTCTTTTTCTCAGCCTCTTCATTATGTCTATGACGGTACCTGTAATAAATAGACTAACCGCAAACCTGGAATAATATTTGAATTCGACTTTAAATATAAGTACCATATAACGTATGTCGACTGAAACAGATATCCAGCCTTTGGAACATATTGCACATGAACGGAAAAACCGCCTTATACACGCACTTGATGCACAGACTGAAACTGTTGCACAAGAGGCTAGACGCTGGAGTGCATCCTCAGATGAAATCATTGCCAGCCCTGTTGGGCATGTAGAACAGACACTTGCCAGTAGGCTGTCTCAGTATCCACCTGATGTTCTTGCGTTTCGTGATCAGGTAATGGCCCCCATGACACAGGCCTCTGCAGAAAAGGCTGTGGTCATAGCAAGAGAAGCAATAAATACACTTCTGGAGCAGCCCAATGCCGATGAGTTGCTTCTCAAAATGTTCGCGACTGAGCCGGGAATGGATACCGTAAATCAACGTATGCAGACTATAATCGATCGTCTGGTAGACGAAGACGTACCCGCGGACAAACGTGAAATGGCAAAACAAATGCTGCGCTCATTTATGTCCAGTAACTCATCCTCCGATCTCCTGCTTGACTCAGCTGGCAATAGCTTAAAGACTGTACAAATGGCAAAAGAAGAGTTTGAACAAGCCCAGGAGACACAGCAACCTTTAGAACGCAGCCAGTTAGAAGCAATTCATCGTGACGGGATAGCTCTCAATATCGCGTCACAGATTATTGATAGAGTACAGTCTGAGGTACTCTCAGATGGCTACGGTAAAACTGAAAAACAAAAAGATGTTATAGAAAAGGCAACCGAGGCAGCTGACAGTACTATAGCAGAAAGTCAGGCGCATGTTCAGGAAAGAAAATCCCGCCTAGAGGTCGGTATTAGTATATTACGCGGACTAATAGCTAAGCTCCGCTCAAATGAGAACTAAAAATATACATGGACGTTCGGACCATAATACAAACCATCCTTGATTCTAATCTCGAAAACGACGATAAAGTAGTTATCGTAAAGAAAATAAACGAGATAGCTCATACTGGTGTAAAAAAAGATAAACTTAACGCAGTACTCATATCTGAACTGGAGCACAGGGTTAAAATATACGAAAAAGAGCTTCAGCTCTATCAGTCACTTGAAAACTATCTTCATGTATTTCAGGAAGAGCTTCAACGTATTAGAAGTGATGCCTCCCCTTCCGATGGAATTATTGATGCAATGAAGAAAGACCAACAGACGTCGCAGTTCAAGATTGATGAAATCCGTCATACGCTCCGCAAGCTTTCCTCATAATAAAGCCAAAGCAATGGTGCTGTCGTGTATACTTGTAGCGTGTACACCATAATCCGGGATATAGAAACATACTGTAACGCACACTCTATCGAACATCGGTTTGTCGGTGGCGTTTCCTACACAGGTATCGTAAACGCGGCTACCAAATGTACTATAGACATCGAGAATAGAGTTATTTCTTTCAAAAACCATAACAAAGTCGAGGCACTTCGCAAGGACGGAACGATAAGAGATATAGACCTGATAGTATTTACCCCTTCCAAACAAAAAATTAAAGAACTGAAAACGTATATAAAAACCCTTCGGGCCCAGGCTCCTGATAAACAAACATTTCCTCATATTTCGGTGGAGGCCGCCGTGTATCCTTCGATGGGCAAAATTCAGACAATGTTTCAGTTTGTAACATCTATCCTGATTGATAAAGACGGAGAATGGGGCACAGGTAATATTTACCTCATCTTTGACAATGTGAAACAGAAAATTCCATGGAAATCGCTTGAAAAATGGTATATTCAGTTGGAAAATGGTTTGCGTTACACGGTACGGCATCCCTATGCAGATTACCTCGCGTATCATTTTCGGATGCCTTCCGGATTAAAACCAAAAGATAGAGTAAAAGTAGCAACAATAAAAAACCTCATCGACGAAACATTCATGTACGGCAAACAGAAAGGTCTCGATTATCGGTCATCGGCATATTATGCCTCGTGGGTAAGCTATATATCAAACCTGCAGACATCCGGAGGCTGGGTAAAAGTAAAAGCTGCGGCAACCCGACTTTACTGGGATACCATAGGCACAGACATTGCGCACGGCAAAGGACCGCTCAGCAAAATATTCTTAAATTTCTCTAACAAATTTACAGGAGTTGACCAATAACTATGAAACGTATAGCCGCATATAGTGTACATTTGCTTACCGCAACAGGAGCCGTATTCGGACTTCTCATGATATACGCGATTCATAACGAGTGGTATATACAATCATTCATCTATATGTTCGCGGCTATATTTGTAGATTCGATCGATGGCACCTTCGCGCGTATGTTTGATACAAAAAAGAACGCAGCTCGTGTTGACGGAGCTCTTCTTGATAATATTATCGACTTTGTGACATATGTAATAGCTCCTGCATTTTTTTTCATGGTATCCTCTCTGCTCGCGCCGCAGTGGAGGCTTATTGTTCCTGCTCTCCTGACACTTGCATCTTCCTATCAGTTCGCGCAGGCAGACGCGAAAACTGACGACCATTTTTTTAAAGGATTCCCGGATTACTGGAACATACTGGTAATGTACCTCTATTTGTGGAATACCTCTCAGACTATCAATCTCATTGTAACCCTAATACTTATCGCTCTTGTCTTTGTACCCATAAAATATGTCTATCCTTCACGGATGGAGTACCTCAGCAAGTCGTTACTATTGCGCCGCCTTATGCTTCTTGCTTCTGTGTTATGGGGGGTGGCAACGGTCGGAGTATTGCTTATATATCCGCGTCAGAATATAGCTCTTAACGCGATTATTGTGGGATACATACTTCTGTACACTGGCGTAAGTCTGTATCGCACCTTTGTTCCCCTCCGCTTACAGCGCGATCGATGATTGGGGAAGATGGGATAGATGCAATAGCTCTGCCTCTGTAGTTGTTAGCACTGTTTGATACTTAGAAGTCAGCTCCATAGTAAGTCTCTTGTTCTTCATATCGAGTTCCGAGAATATATCATCTAAAAGCAGGATAGGACGCTTCTTAAAATACTCTTCCAGGTACTGTATTTCGTTGAGCTTTAACCAGTATACTCCCAGCCGCTGTTCGCTGCGCGAGCCAAAGTGGTGAATATTTTTTTCCACCTCTTCTTTTGTCAGAGAAATCTGAAAGTCATCTTTTTGAGGGCCTACTACAGTTTTTCGTGTTTTAGTCTCAAGATCAAAATAGTGGTCGAGTCGTGCCCTGTTCAGCTCATTCTTCATATATTTCAGATGAAAATGGTTCCCCTGCAGATCGGGATGGCTGTTTATATACGCGACATATGCTTCACGCTCCTTACGTATATACTCAGCGTGTTCTATGAGGTAGGTATCCCAGAAGCTAAGTTCTTGTTTTAAAGAGGCTATATTTTGGTGATGTTCGAGAACCTTATTCCGTTTCCTCAGCGCGTGTTCATAGTTGCGGAGTGTTTTCTTGTACTCAATACTGTACAGAGAGATTATTTTATTGATATAGTCTCTGCGTTTATCAGGAGGACCTGAGATAATCTCAATGTGTTCCGGCGCAAAGAGCACCGCCTTACCCAAATACTGCCGGTACTGAAAATGGCTTTTCAGAGTTTTATCAACGTAGAACTTTTTTTCGGTTCGTTCTTCCCGCCGCGCCAGATGGATTTGGAATAAATTTTTCTGATCTCCTTCTGTCCACACTGTCTCGACGTATGCGTCAGAGGCACCCCATTCAAGCAACTCCTCTTCTTTTGTTTCGCGGAATCCTTCACCGTTCATGGAGAAAAATATAGACTCAAGCAGATTGGTCTTGCCCCGTGCGTTTTCTCCAATTATGATGGTCATATTGGGATGGACGTTACAAGACGCTTTTGGAAAATTACGGAAATGCTGTAAAGTAATATGAGAAAGGATCATACCAGAGCTACCATTATATACCTAATACCCCGTATTTTGGACAGGTAATGAGCTTCTTATTTCTTGAGTAGAAAAATTGACTCAAAAAAAGTCGGCAATCTGAAAAATGGCTGATCTGATATCTTTACTTTTTCCACTTCCCCAAATATCCGTCCCCAATGACGCCTGGAGAAAATAGATACATGCGAAAAGTCTCTTGCATGAAACCATTCGATCCATAAATTCTCTCGAGTATAAATCTTGTGAAGGACGTATTTCTTTGCGACACGTATAGATTCTTCTACAGCTTTCTTTATCTTACCTCTTTCTACATGTTCGAGTACATCAAAGGTCACCACCAGATCATATGCTTTGTCATCAATCGGCAACCTGGTTATATCTCCCTGCCGGAGATAAGGTTTGATAGACTCATCTGCCATCTCCAGAGCTTGCTTTGAAATCTCAACTCCGTGAGCATCGACACCAAAGAATCGAAGCCACTTTACCATGCCTCCGGTTCCGCACCCAACGTCGAGACATGTCCTTGGATTGATAAAAAGTTTTATCATGAGCGCTCTATAGAACCTTATGATGGAATGTGTGAAAGCAGAGTAGAATGTCTCTCCCCGTTTGGAGAGCTTATCGCCCTTTCCGAGATAGTATTCACGATCATAATAACTGGCATCTATACGGTACGGCATAATCACTGTGCCTTTGAACGCGTCGCATTCAATTATCTTATCCATATTTTTAAAATCATTGCCATTGGCAACGATTACCGTAAGACCCATACTTTTTGCCAGCTGCGCGGCGATGGGATCAAAGGGAGCGTTCATACCGGGGATCCATTTGGTACCTACCAGTAGCTCCATCTCTTCCCATGTGAGGCGTTTTATAGGCTGAGCGTCGGGGTACTTACGGGGATCTTTATCATATACCCAGTCGATATTAGATAAATTGATTATGAGGTTGGCGTTGTAGTCTTTTGCCAGGATTACCGCGTCATAATCACTGGAGAATCCCGGCTTCCAGCCAGCACCTATGACAACCGGCTCTTTCCAGTTATATAGTTTTTTGTCGTAGTTCTCTATTATTCTGGGATGGGCAATATCCTGAAAGATTGTTCTCAGTAAATGAGCGTTGAGACGGGTGGCGTGAATGCCCAACCAGTCCTGATCTCCCTCGGTAAGATTGCCAATAACAGCCTTTCCCGCGTCACGATAGTTACGCGCGGTCCTTCCTCCTCCGGCCACAAGGAAAAATCGTTTACCCTTCTTCACGTGTTCTCGTATGAAGATGTTTAACTTATTCAAGAAAGCGGAATCAATACCTTCGGGGACAATTAATCCTCCACCGACCGAGATTATTGTTGGAGGTTCTTTATGTTGAAATAGCATAGGCTAAAAAAAAACCCGCTTCCGCGGGGTTCAAATAGATTACTACCAAAAAATGGTAATTTGGCTGTTAAGAAATGTATATTTCTTACACATATGTTGTGGTAATTATAGTTTCATTTTTGACAAAAGTCAAGCCTTGAAGTACAATGTAGCTCAATGAGAAGATCCAGAATCACTATCACTCTTACACAAGACGTGTTGAGCCGAGTAGACCAGCTAATTGACCATCGCACAATACGTAACCGTTCCCATGCAATTGAGTATATTTTAAGCCAGCACGCCAAGCCACGAATCAGTACGGCAGTTATTCTGGCGGGAGGGCAGGGAACCAATCTGCGACCCTATACATACGAAATACCAAAGTCTCTCCTTCCTGTAAAAGGTAAACCCATCCTAGAATACCTTATAACACGGCTACAGAAAAATGGCATAACCGAGATTATCTTATGCGTAGGCTATCTTGGAGACAAGATAAAAGAATATTTCAAAAACGGAGAACAGTTTGGTGTGCATATTACCTACTCTGAAGAAAAAAAGACACTCCAGACCGGCGGCGCTTTGCTTAAAGTGAAGGATCATGTATCTAAAAGCCCGTTTCTTGTAATCCATGGAGATATACTCACCAATCTATCTTTTTCCGATCTCGTCGCATTCCACATGTCAGAACAGTCACCGGTTACGGTTGCGGTTACTACCGTTAACCACCCGTCAGCGTTTGGACAGTTAAAACTTCACGGCACAAAGCTTATGAAGTTTTACCAGCAGTCAGACTCAAAAGAAGTGCAAAGTAACCTTGTTAACTGTGGGATATATGTATGTGATCCTAGTATCTTTCGCTACTTTCCTGCTAACAAAAAAACTTTCATGCTGGAAGACGTCATAGAAGAGCTCATAAACGAACGACAGGCGAATGGTTTTGTGTTTTCTGAACAGTGGTATGACGTTGAAGACCCAAAAAACTACGAAAAGGCTATAAAAGAGTTTACTTCATAAAATCAGCACAAACACCGTGCTTAGAAGATTCCACCACCAAGACCGAAGATATATGAGATGAGTCTTACTATAACGTATGCGGCAATAAGAAGTATAAACCCGATAATGCCCGCGGTTATCTTAGCCCGCGCTGACTTTATTCGAGCAGGATCTCCCCCAGACATCATAAAGTCATAGCCGCCCCAGATGAAAATAAGGAACAATATAACGGCAGCAACAGGAATAAGAAGGCTTCCGACTACTCTGTTTATTACAGCACCAAGGTTGTTGAGACTCGAGTCCAGAGGTCCTTGAATAGGTTGGCCACTTATCTGCAAACTTTGCGCTAATAATTTTTCCTTCATTGTTTTATATTATGGACTGCCATTCAGAAATACTCAAGTAGTATTTTATTTACCTTATTCTTACATGTTACTTATTATTTTCTATAAACGCTTTGATAGCATAGCTTCATGTCATACTATCTGAAAATAGCGGAAATGCTTACTAACTTGCTGGAAAATCGCTTTCGAATATTTGGACTAAAATTTGGAATTGATCCATTACTTGGATTAGTCCCATGGCTGGGTGACGCGATATCCGCGCTTTTATCATGTTACCTTGTGTGGGCAGCTTACAAAATGAAGATTCCCCAGAACATAATTAATCAGATGCTGAGAAATATTGCGTTGGATTTTATCGTCGGATCTATTCCTGTTCTTGGAGATGTATCGGACTTTATATATAAAGCAAATACCAGAAACCTAGAATTACTAAAGAAATATGCGAATGTTACAGAAGAAGGAAAAGTTATTGCAGCTGATGAATAATTACATTACTTTAACAAAAACACTGTGTATCCCTTTATACGTGGGCTTCATTTCTTTGCTCAGGCTATAGTAGTAACTGACTGCAGTAAAACGTCCCACACTCGTATGAACCGCGTCTAGTATGCTCGGGATAAGTCTCGGAGTCACATAGAGGTATGCCGTTACACTATTATTTTTTGAGACAAACCGGCTATAGTCCAGCTTAAACAGATCTCCCCATACTATGCGAATATTGGCTCTGTTGGGATGTAGCATGCGCCGTATATGGAGTATGCATATGAGTATGGGGTTAATCTCAACCGCGACAAAATACGTGTTTAGATTCTTCTCCTTTGCGGCAAGCGCTGCTTTGAAGATAACTACACCGTCTCCGGCACCGAGATCAAATACTGTTTGTCCATTGTTAAGATGGAGTGCCTGCAGGATAATAGGCATGTCATGCATGTTAGAAGGAAAATACGGGATTGGAGAAAACTGAGGGAAGGCAAAAATTACGATGACGGCAATAATAAGTATAAATACTGCGGCTGCTATAAAGAACATAGTATCTGATTGTATCAGAATTCTCTTCACAACGCTTGATTTTAAAGATAAAAGTTGCTATTAATTAGCTTATGGGACTTATCATAAAACTACTTGTAAGCGGATTAGCCGTATTTATAACTGCATATCTGTTGCCAGGAGTTATTGTTGACAGCTTTGTGACTGCACTTATAGTAGCTGTTGTACTAGGTATCATAAATACGGTCATCAAACCGGTTATTCTTCTGCTTACGCTGCCCGTAACCCTTATCACCCTTGGACTATTTACATTTGTTATCAACGCGCTCATGATTTTACTTACCAGCGCGCTTGTAGATGGATTCGATGTAGCCAACTTTTGGTGGGCACTCCTCTTCAGTCTCGTGTTATCGATAGTCAGCTGGTTTTTGGAATCCCTGACCTAATTCATTCTTTTTGTGTAAAATATAGCCTGTCCTATGCAAGATCAAATAACATGCCCTCATTGTAATAAACCTATTCCGCTTACCCAGGCGTTATCTCATCAGATGCAGGAGCAACTCAAGAGCACCCTCGAGGAAGACCGCAAAAAACTGCTCGCGGCATATCATAAAAAACTTGATGAGGAACGACTCAAGATGTCAAAGGAAACCGAAGATAAGCTCCGTTTTAAAATAAATAAAGAGATGGAACTACGATTCGCGGAATTCAAAAATGAATCAGAAGAACTCAAATAAAATAATAAAAAACTCCATGAACAAATGATGGAAATACTAAAACAAAACCGACAACTGAAATCAGACTCCGAACAGCGACAGCTCGACATGGAAAAAAGGCTTTTTGAAGAGCAGGAAAAGATAAAGCAGAATGAACAGAAACGTGTAGAAGAACAGTACAGGCTAAAAATACTTGAACAGGAAAAAAAATTCCAGGATGTTGTAAAGGCAAACGATGAACTAAAACGAAAACTGGAACAGGGATCTCAACAGATGCAGGGAGAAATACTTGAGCTGGAAATAGAGAATATTCTTAAACGCGAATTTCCTTATGATGAAATTCAGCCAGTAGCCAAAGGCGTCCGAGGAGCCGATGTATTACAGATAGTAAAAGATACCTATGGAAAAGAATGTGGCACAATTATTTGGGAGATGAAACGCACCAAAGCGTGGAGTGATGGATGGATCACAAAGCTGAAGGACGACCAGAGACAGGTAAAGGCGCATGTGGCAGTGATCATAACAAATGTACTTCCGTCGGACATAAAGTACTTCGGAAATAAGGATGGCATCTGGGTAGGTAACTTTGATTCGATCGCAGGCCTCGCCCTTGCACTCCGCAGCAACCTGATCGACGTTACAGGAGTACGTATGGCGTCGGTAGGCAAGAACGAAAAAATGGAGATCCTTTATAACTATCTTGCTGGTATGGAATTCAGACAAAGAGTTGAGGGTATTATAGATGCGTTTACTTCGATGCAGGATGAGCTGGAAAAAGAAAAAAGATGGTTTACCTTAAAATGGGCAAAAGAAGAAAAAAATATTAGACGCGTTATCGATAACACTCTGGGTATGCACGGCGATCTTCAGAGTATTATGGGAAAAGCGCTGGTCGAAGTAAAAGCTCTTGAGATGCTCGAGCCGGAAAACTCTCCTGCTGTAGACTCTGTTGAAGATGGCGAAACATTGTTCTAATATTATTCTATGGAATCTTCCTCAACACACAGTTTTTTTGAAACTGTATCAAAAGTAGTAATTATTATTCCCGTCGTTATTATACTTATAGCTCTGGTTACCCAGATCAATAAACCATCCATATCGTCGCAGAGCAAAAAAAATACATCGGCAGCCATTATTCCAACGGATATGCCCGCCGCTGAGACCAAAGGAATGCCTCTCAACCTGGAAGGACCGACTCACTGTGTCGCCCAAAATGAGCAACTCAGTGTTTCCGCATATGTAAAAAATAAAAATATATACGCCGAAGTTACCAAACCCTCGACAATACAAAACTACCTCGTGAACGGGGATTGTTTATATCAATGGGAGCAGAAAAAATTTATCGGCAAGAAAAGTTGCGGAATGTCACAATATATAGGGTTGGCAGAGACTATGGCAAAATTTAACATGCTGACTACCGACACATTGGTTAAAGTAATCGCGAGTTTGCCAACTGATGATAAAACGAAGAGTACGGTGAAGACCGATTATAGTAACCTCAAGCCTGTCTGTGAGAATACTGAGATTAAAGACTCGGTTTTTGCTATCCCCGGAACGGTGAAGTTCAAACTTATTCCTACTCCTTCTGTTAGCCTCAATACTGACGATTAGGCCAAAAAAAAACTTGGCTATGGCCCGCTGTCCCCTACTCCGCTTTGGAGTGAGTATCATAGGCGCTGACCTGTTTCACTTCCTTGTTCGGGATGTGGAAGGGTGGTTCCAAGTCGCTCCAATAACCAAGAGATTTTATTATATATGATGGAGTCGAAAATTTCAAGGGTTTGTGTTGTGCACTTATTATGCCCCTCCTTTACTAAGGAGGGGTTGGGGTGGTTACCTCTCTCCTTGACTATAAAGAAATGCTATAATATTAGCACATGGAACCAAAATTGGTACCGGCACAGCGTTTTTTAGGCGCCTTTAATGTGATGCCGAATATAAAATTCGAATCTCAGGAGGCTGATGAACCTGTAATACTTGTCCTACGGGCACATCCGGTTACACAAATACCATGGATTTTCAATATATTCGTGGGCTTTATTATGCTCATGATACTGGACCTCATTCTTCCAAACTTTCTAGGACCAAACCAAATGATTATGTTAAATATTATGGTGATCGTGTTCCTTCTAAGCTATGGATGGCTTAACTTTCTTCTTTACTACTACAATGTCGGAGTTATAACACACAAACGTGTGCTTGATATTGATTTCTACAGTATTCTTCACCGAGAAGTTTCTGAGACACGACTCAATCGTGTCGAGGACATTACCTCAAAAACGAGTGGCTATTTTGGATCTCTCTTCAATTATGGCACTGTTTTTGTCCAGACAGCAGGCGCTGAGGTAAATATTGAGTTTATAGATGTACCAGATCCTACAAACGCCGTAAAGATTATCAATCAGCTCCAGACATGAATACAACCATAGAAGAAATCATAAACAGACTCATACATATTGGCGATATGAATCTTACCTCTCTTTTTTTCAAAGCATTTGCCGTCTTGCTTAGCATACTCTATTTACTCTATACTATAATCGCACATCGGCAAACTAAACTTATGATACGAACATTGCATACCAATAACCACGGGGTTATTTTACTTATTTCAACTATACAGATATTTGTAGCCTTGGCAGTTGTCGCTTTGGCATTTTTATTCGTCTAACTATATATGCAAAAACCTCAGTACGCAGTATATGAAGGCAAAGAAAAACAGAGATTGGTAGCTCATATCGTGGGCGATGCCTACTATGTCGCAATCGCGATGACCGAGGAACTTCATGAAACCACTCACCATGAACTTATTTCTGAGCTTAAGCAGCAGCTTCAGAGTAATGAAATAACACACCTTAAACAGCTGGAGATGATTATTGAGAATATTCTTATAGACTTTAATATCTCCGAAGGTTTTTCACTCACTGCCGCAGTGGTGAATAATCAGGTGCTGTATATCAAGACTGTGGGAGATGGGCAAGTATACATAGAACGCGATAAACAGCTGGCACGCATTATTGAAGGAGAAAAATCAGCCTCAGGATATATACAACCTGGCGATCTGTATCTCCTCACCACGAATAGTTTTACTGAAGCAGTTGGCGACGACACTAACCTCAAACAAATTCTCAGCCATAAGAATCCTAAAAAGATATGCGAGGCCATGACGAGCTCACTGAAAGATGCGGTAGATAAAGGTACCGTCGCAATCACCCTGCACTTTGACGGCAAACTTCATATGGACGAAGAGATACATCTTGTAGACCAACCGACGAGTGTTGACCCCATGGATGAAACTGCTGTCAACGAAGATCAGGTCGAGTCTATAGTCTCGAAACCTTCTCTGAAAGAGCGCGTATTTGGCATGTTTAGCCGGAAACCACAGCAGGAACAGTATGTGGGAGAAGAATCCGAGCCACAACCAGCGAATAAAAAACGCACCATCACAATCGGCGTGGTTGTAGTTATATTCATTATTCTTATATGGAGTGTCGTTCTTGGATATAAACGCAGAACTAATGCCGAAAATCAGAAAAAAATACTAGCAACTAAGGAACTTATTACTCAAAAACTTAATCAGGCCGATGAGGTTGCGTTTCTTAACATGTCTCGATCCATGGTATTGTTCAATGAATCAAAAGAAGAACTGGCTAAACTAAAAAAAGAGATCGGTGAGAGTGACGATCCCAACCTTATATCCCTGGAAAAAATGATTGCTGAGCGAGAAGATGAGATAGTAAAAAAAGAAGACAAGAATGCTGAAGAATTTTACGACATGGCAATAGAAAATAAACAGGCAAAAGGAACAAAGATGAATCTTGACGGCTCAAACGCAACAATCCTTGACAATCAGAACAGCACTGTATATATCCTATCGCTTGAAAAAAAGTCACTCTCAAAACGTACGGCACCGGAAATCATAGGTGCTACGATAACTGCACTGGACGATGAAACACTCCTGTTTTACGTACCTGGCAAGGGCATTTATAAAATGGACGCGGATGAAAAAGCCACTAAAATAATAGATAACGATAAAGACTGGGGCAACCTTGTAGGCATGACCACTTACAATGGCAATATATATGTTCTTGATACTGGTGAGCAGGACGTATACAAATATATCGCCGCGGGCGACGGATACTCGGGAAAATCGTCATACTTTAAAGGAAGCTATCCAGGCCTTACATCGGCTAACTCTATTGCTATTGACTTGTCCGTATACCTGGGCCTGACAGACAAAGTCGTCAAATTTACATCGGGGCTACAGGACGATTTTAAACCCGCATTCCCCGTAACTGACATTCAGATTAATAAAGTGTACACAAGCGCTGATAACGACAAGGTCTATGCACTCGACAAACATATTGGAAGTGTCTTTGTTATAGATAAAGATGGAAACTACCAAAGTCAGGTAAAATCAGCGGCATTGTCGAGGGCTGATGATTTTATTACCTGGAAAGGCGCGGCATACGTGCTTGTGAAAGATAAAATATATAAAATAAGCCTGGAGTAGGGACTGACTGGTTAACAGCCGTATTGTTTTTCTCTCCCTGTATAATATGTATACTATGGATTCTCAGAAGGAAAAGATTATTATAGGTAAAATTCTGCAGAAAGATGAGAAGGCACTCTTTGAGGTGTACAACATGTACAGAAGGCCCCTCTATAATTTTGTCTATAAACAACTGAACGATTCTCACAAAGCGGAGGAACTCATTCAGGACATATTTTTTGACTTCATCGAATCACTCCGTGACTTTCAGTACGAATGCAGCCTTAAAACATATTTATTCTCCATAGCCCGTAACAAAGTAATCGACACTATACGCAAAAAGAAGATCAAACGTATACTCTTCTCCTCTATGCCTGCATACATTCTAGAAAGTTTGACCGCTGTTATGTTTGACGACGGCCTGGAGAAAAAAGAATTGTCGACAAAAATCAAGCACGTTTTTGACCATCTTCCGAATGATTATAAGATGGTTCTTCGACTCAAATATATAGAAGGAGTAAAAGTAAAGACGATAGCTAATAAGCTATCGCTTGGTTTCAAAGCAACGGAAAGCCTTATTTATCGCGCTAGGAAAGCATTTATAAAGGTATTTCAGACAAGTACGTAATTATGGATATCACCCACTATAGACTAAAACATAAACTGGATGAGGTATTTATACTGGAACCGAATGATCTCGGCAACGGTTTCCTAACTATGCTCTTCAAAAAAACTTCAGCGTTTTTTAAAGTCATGCCATTTTTGTATATACTGCCGTTTTCGATAGCGATCTCATGTGTGGCATATGTTCTGTTCGGAGCGCTGATTGTGAAATTGGTATCGCTTCTTCAGTATGGATTTTAATACTATCGCAGCAAATATATCTGCCTCAACGATTATAATCCTCAAACGCTTTGTTCAGCTTATTATTATGCCCTATAAGACCATGCGCAAGATAAGTCTGGAAACAGATTACACACAAGTATATATAATACTTGCTATTATTTTCATCTATTTTCAGATCGCTTTTCGGGTAAGAGAGTACAATTATCAACCTCTCCTCACATTTATTTTTTTTCTTATTAATTCTGCCTTTACTGTATTGTTTTTTTACCTGTTTGCAAAGATTTTTAAGAAAACTTCTCCCCTCTCAACATATATTTTTACCTTCGCCTATTCGCTTATTCCGACATTTATCTGGTTTCTTAGTAACTCTGCCTTGTACTATTTTCTTCCTCCTCCTCGGACTATCTCAGTGCTCGGAAAGGCCTTCAGCCTTTTCTTTTTGAGTTTTTCTATCAGTCTGCTCCTCTGGAAAGTTATCCTTTTTTACCTGTTTGTAAGATTTTCAACAAAACTACCTTTTTTTTCTATTATATTTCTTATTTCTCTCTATCTGGCAATCATCGCTCCTTACACGGTTATTCTCTATCGCTTGGATATATCACGAATTCCTTTTCTCTAAAGACAAATACATCATTCAAATGATTTTTGTTTTCCATCCGACTCTAATTATATGCAGCTACGAAACTTAACAACGGCCGCGGAGCGCCGTGCTTTTTTGATAGAGAAGCATCATGCCCGTTTGGATCAGGTATCAAAGGCTCTGGTTGACGATGAGTCTAAGATACACTGCGAAAATCTTATTGGCGCCATATCGTTACCGGTAGGTGTTGCCGGCCCGCTTATTGCCGTGGGTGATTTGGTTAATGGTGAGTTTTATCTACCACTCGCCACTACTGAAGGCGCACTTGTTGCCTCGGTAAATAGAGGCTGCAAAGCGACTCATGACTCTGGTGGCGTTCGTGTTTTAGCCTCAAAAGCAGGCACAACAAGAGGACCTGTTTTTTATACAGGATCACTTGCAGAAAGCAAACGTCTCAAAGACTGGATTTCTTCACATCTTCCTGAAATAACCTCAAAAGCCCACGAAACCTCCCGACATCTTACCCTGAAAGATATAACTATAAAACCGCTGGCAGACTACGTATTTATGCGTATTGCCTTCGACACACAAGACGCGATGGGAATGAACATGGTAACTATTGCGACTCAGGTGATTGTCCAGTTCATAGAGGTAGAAACCGGCATTTCCTGTCTTTCAGTAGCAGGTAACTTTGATATTGATAAAAAACCTGCGTGGCTGAACTTTATAAACAACCGCGGATTTACACTGTGGGCCGAAGCTACTATCCCTGCTGAAGTAGTTAAGTCTGTTCTGAAAACCTCAGCGCATGATATTTTTGAGGTATGGTTGGGCAAATGTATGCTCGGCTCTGCAATGAGCGGATCTTTAGGGTATAATGCTCATTTTGCGAATATCATTGCTGCTCTGTTTGCATCGACAGGACAAGATCTTGCTCATGTGGTAGAAGGAAGCATGGGAGTAACGACAGCCAGAGTTACGGATAATAATAGCCTTTATTTTTCGGTCTATCTCCCGGCTGTAATGATAGGAACAGTCGGTGGCGGCACACAGCTGTCGACACAACGGGAGATACAGGAGCTGATCGGTGTCAAAACATCGAGTGAACTGGCTGAGATAACAGCAGGCGCGGTACTGGCCGGCGAACTCTCATTACTCGCATCACTGGCACAAGGCACGCTGGCAACAGCCCATAAAAAATTAGGAAGATAACATATGACAGGTATTATTTCATACGGATATTACGTTCCATTTAACCGGATTACCGTCGCAGAGATAGCTCAACGATGGGGAAAAACCCCCTCTGACATTGAGAAATCTCTCAATATTATTGAAAAAGCGGTTGCGGGTGTTGATGAGGATGCACTCACAATGGCGTATGAAGCTTCAGCTCAAGCTCTTTCTGATGTACATATAAACAGGAATGATATCAATGCTGTTTTCTTTGGATCCGAAACTCCGCCATACGCAGTAAATCCGGCCTCAACAATTCTCGCGGAATTCTTAGGTATTGAAAAACGCTATCTCGCCTATGACACTCAGTTTGCGTGTAAAGCAGCAACTGGCGCTATGATATCAGGATTAAGCCTTATCAAATCCGGATTCGCTAAATATAGTCTGGTATGTGCTTCAGATAAAGCTAACTCAAAACCACATGATGCTCTTGAATATACAGCAGCTTCCGGATCTGTCAGCTTTCTTTTAGGTAACGATGATGTAGTGTTGGAAGTTGTAGATATGGATTCATTTTCCTCAGATACTCCCGATTTTTGGCGTCGTGAAGGGATGCGTTATCCCATACATGGAGGTAGATTTACCGGCAAGCCGTCATATTTTCACCATATAACTCAGGCATCTACAGCATTATTAACAAAAACAGGAATGAAGCCCGAAGACTTTGCGCATGCGGTATTCCATATGCCAAACGGTAGATTTCCTCTCGAGATAGCATCGCAACTGGGATTCACAAAACAGCAAATAGAAAAATCTCTGGTAGTTCGCTTCCTCGGCAACTCATACACAGCGTCCGCGTTGATGGGTCTTGTATCTGTACTTGAACACGCTAAGCCGGGTGACTATATATTTTTCGCCTCGTACGGATCGGGCGCCGGCTCAGATAGTTTTATATTCAAAGTTACCAACAATATAGAGAAATGCCGACGTGTCTTTGAAAAAGCCATCTCTAAGAAAGGGTATATAGACTATCCTATGTACCTTAAATGCATGGGCTTTATTTAACATATCTATGAACTCAGTAATCGGATACTATACAACTCAGTTTGGTGAAATCTGGGAAAAATCTCTGTATGATCTGGTATTGGAATCAATCCAGGGAGCTCTGAACCAGGTAAAGCTCAACGTCCCACAGATCGACGCCATTTTTTATGCCAACATGATGAGTGGTGTACTGGGCAATAATCTGCACGCCAATGCCAAAATCGCGGAACTGCTGAAAACAAATATACCTATTTTCAGAGTAGAAGCAGCATGCGCCTCCGGAGGAATGGCATTCCAGCTCGCGAATACATATCTTGCAGCCAACAAAAATAAAACAGTACTTGTTGTAGGAGCGGAAAAAATGACCGATTACTCCCCTGAGCAGACGACAACAGCACTGTCATCGGCTGCATCCGGCGAAGAGCAGGAAGCAGGCATTACGTTTCCGGGACTCTATGCCATGTTGGCAAATGTGTATATGAGCACTTACAAAGCGACCGAAGAAGATCTCGCTCATGTGCCAGTTAAAAACCATCTGCACGGAACGCTCAACAACAAAGCCCATTTTCAGAAAAAAATAAATGTTGAACAGGTTATGAAAAGCGCCTATATAGCACACCCTCTGAAAGTTCTTGACTGCTCTCCTATATCGGACGGAGCGGCTACGGTAGTACTTACAAACAACACGCCTCATACAAAAACAAATAAAAAAGCTACGGTCCATGCTTGTGAGATTGCGACGGACTCCATATCTTTGAAAGGCCGGACACATCTTGACCGTCTTATGGCAACGCAGATAGCGGCAGATAAGGCGTTCAAAACTGCCGGAATAAAACGCGCTGATATCTCAATTGCTGAACTCCATGATTGCTTTTCGATCGCCGAAATTCTGGCGATGGAAGATATTGGGTTCTGGAAAAAAGGAACAGGCGGCAAAGAGATCCTCACAGGTTCCACTACTTACGGCTCCGGAGGTAACCTCATAGTCAACACCTCGGGCGGACTTAAAGCCGCAGGCCATCCTGTCGGAGCAACGGGTATAAAGCAAATAGGAGAAATATATTTACAACTAACTGGGCAGGCAGAAAAGCGACAGGTTACCAATCCCTCGTATGGACTTGCTCACAATGTGGGCGGCTCCGGAGGCACTGCCGTAGTGAGCATATTGGGAATATAGCTATGTCATTGCGAGCGATCCCGATGATTGAGGATCGCGCGGCAATCTTTACAAGAGGAGATACATACTTGAGAAGATTGCTTCGTTCCTCGCAATGACAAAGAAAATATAAATTTATGAACAACATACTATGTTAAGTCCTGTACGAATCTGGAGAAGACAAAACGTAATCAGAACAATTCTTAACCGCAAAGGAAAAGTCCTTACCTGGACAACCATAATGGTTCCGGGAACAGACTTCAAAAGATATGCGCCATACACCGTGATTCTGGTGGAGTTCGAAAACGGGGAACGAACCACAGGCCCGTTGGTTGATTCTAAAGATATTCAACTGGTTGCCGGAATGCCTGTGGTCGCGATTCTGCGCAAAGTAAGAGACACATCGGCCGAAGATGTGATCGCATATGGCATTAAGTTTAGACCATTACCTCAATCCTCATGAAAATCTCCTTTTCAGCTCCGGCTAAGGTAATACTCTCCGGAGAACATGCGGTTGTATATGGAAAACCTGCTTTTGTAAGCGCGGTACAACTATATCTTACCTGTACAGTAGATAAAGCTTCGGCTGAGATAAAAGATGAAAAATTTAGGCATATTACTGATGCGGTAAGAGAGTACTTACGATCCCACAACATAAGCTTCACTGATGAACCAGCCTCAATCAGAATTTCTTCTACAATACCAGTCGGTCGGGGTTTAGGTTCTTCAGCTGCGCTCTCAGTTGCCACAGTCTCAGCTCTTCTTGCGTATTACGCGCCGGGCGAGGAATTTACAAAAGAAAGCGTTAACTCTCTCGCTTATAAAGTAGAGAAAATGTTTCACAAAAATCCATCTGGTGTTGATAACAGTGCAGCCACCTTTGGTGGACTTCTTTACTACAGAAAAGAGTTTGAATTCCTCAAATGCATATCGGCTCTGACATTCAAAATCCCTGCCCCAATTGAGCAGAACCTTTATCTTATTGATACCGGTAAACCAAAAGAATCTACTGCAGACATGGTGAATCATGTTGGCACAATGTACAACCAGGATACCGCGCGTATAGAAAATATTATGAACAAGATTGAAAAAACCACCCGACGAATGGTAGTCGCGATTATAAAAGAAGACCCTGTATTTTTTAATACATGCATATCAGATAATCACGACCTACTTATGGAATTGGGTGTAGTTTCTCCTAAAGCAGCTGCCATAATCAACGATCTCAAACCTTATGGCGTTGGTAAAATAACCGGCGCGGGAGGAATAAAAAATGGATCAGGATTTATCCTCTTTTCCTGCGGCAACAAAAAAGATTTCGAAGAAATATTGAAACAAAAAAACTTGAAATTTATTAAGTTTAAACAGGACTATACAGGTTTTAAAGCCAACCAGTAACTATGAAACATATTACTGTCTCAGCCCCCGGTAAACTTATGCTCCTCGGTGAACATGCCGTAGTGTATGGGTACCCATCTATTGTTACGGCAGTAAATCAAAGGCTTTTTGTTACAGTCGAAATACTTACGCAGGATGAAGATATTATCGAAACTCCTCAGGTGAAAGAAAGTACTTTTTTATCAGAAACCTTACGCTATTTTAGGAAAAGATATAACATCAACCATCATTTAAAGATAACGACAATGAGCGATTTTTCTCATAAGATGGGCTTCGGATCATCTTCCGCTGTCACAACTGCAGTGTTAAAAGCTCTGTCTCTTATTCACAGTATTCCTCTTGCCGAATCTGAACTTTTTCACCATGGATATGAGATAGTTCTTAACGTCCAGGGTACAGGTTCTGGTTTTGACATAGCCGCGGCAGTATTCGGCAAAACGCTGCACTATGTTAAGGGAGGAAAAACACTAAAGCCACTCAATGTCGTATCGCTGCCTCTGATCGTGGGATATTCGGGAGTTAAGGCCGATACAACGACGCTCATAAACCAGGTAAAAGACCTTTATCGTACTCAGAAATCAAAAGTAGAGGCAATATATAACGAGATAGGACAGCTTGTGCTTACCGGCTGTGAATATTTAAATACAGACAATTTTTCTGCGTTTGGTACCTTGATGACAAGAAACCATGAGCTTCTGAAACAGCTTGAGGTAAGTACACCAATGTTGGACAATATGGTGAACGCAGCTATAAAAGCCGGCGCGTGGGGTGCAAAACTTTCAGGTGCTGGCGGTGGTGATTGTATGATCGCGCTTGCTCCGGCAACAACCCGGTACGCGGTTGAGAATGCCATACGCGATGCAGGCGGCGAAATAGTAGATATTGCCGCAAACGCCAACGGCCTAACATTAGAAACCTAATACTATGAAAACTACAGCTATCGCCCCTTCCAATATTGCCTTTATTAAGTACTGGGGAAAGAAAGACGCTGTTCTCAAACTCCCGGAAAATGGCAGTATTTCGATGAACTTAAGTAACCTGCTCACTACCACAACCGTCGAATTCAGTGAAACGTATACCGCTGATAGTGTAGAGCTTAACGGCGTACGGGAAGATGTTGTCGAGAGCCGGGCAGTTGAACACCTCAATCGAATACGTAGCGTTGCGCATAGCTCACTAAAGGCAAAAATTGTGACGAATAACAACTTTCCCACCTCTACAGGACTCTCCTCTTCGGCATCGGGCTTTGCCGCGCTTACGCTGGCTGCTGCTACCGCCATAGGATTGCGTCTCTCTGAAAAAGAGCTTTCTATCCTGGCTCGTCAGGGTTCAGGTTCCGCGTGCCGTTCGATTCCTTCCGGCTTTGTGGAGTGGATTAATGGAGATTCTAGTGAAACATCGTATGCCGTCTCTCTCGCCGGCGCGGACTACTGGGATATTGCCGACGTTATAGCCATTGTCAATGAAGGAAAAAAAGATGTCTCAACTACAAAAGGTATGTCCGGAGCAGCATCAAGTCCTTTTTTTAACCTAAGACTGCAGCATATGCCTGACAAAATAGCGTGCTTTAAGAAGGCTCTTACATCTAAAGATTTTACTGTGTTTGGAGAAATAATTGAATCTGAAGCTTTGGAGCTGCATGCAATAATGCTTACCTCACATCCCTCGCTCATCTACTGGCTCCCCGGAACAATACAGGTCATGAGAGCAGTAAAAAAATGGCGCGACGAAGGACTGGAAGTATATTTTACGGTCAACACCGGACAGGACATACATCTTATCGCACAAACCAAGGATGTAGAAAAACTGAGCATAAAAGTACGGGAGATTGAGTTGGTAAGAGATATAATAGTGAATAAGCCTTCAGAAGGAGCCAGACTAAGTAATGAACACCTTTTTTAAGGCTTTGATTATGGTCCTATTGTAGGAATCTTGAAGCCATATCCATTTGGTCCTGAGGTTATGATGCCTAGCATGTTGACACCGACAACCTGGAAAATGGTGAATGCTGCTATAAGCACAAGAATTCCGATAACTGCGTGAGTAATTTTGAGCTGTGCTTTTTCAACACGAGCCTTATCCCCACCCGAAGTTATCCAGTCAAATGCTCCCCATAACATGTACGCGAGAACTGCCATTGAAGCAACGAGGACAAACGCCATAATTCCAACACTCAGAAGCTTGCCCAGACTCTGTTTAGGATCACCGGCCAAACCGGCAACAGGAGGACTAATCTTACCGATAGGATCGTCTGGTCCAAGAGCAAGAAGTACATGGTTCATAGGTATTAAAAAGGCAACTTATCACTAATCTGAAATACAACACCGATTATTCGTATAAGAGTATAACTTGAGATCACAACTACCAGACCAATTACAGCAAATGTCATCATTTTCTGAGCTGCAGAAATCTGAGCAGGATCACCACCAGCGGTTATTATTTTAAAACCGGCACGGAGGAACATAATAAGAAAAAGGAGCGCGGCTCCCGACATTAACACGGGAACGACTAAGTTGAGGATTGATGCAAGGTCTCCAAACTTCTGAATAGGGTTAACGGCAGGATTATTCAGATCAACGGCGTAGACTATCATATGTTACTATTGAGTGTATACTAAATGATTTTTCAAGTCAATATGAGTATAATAGTGCAAAACTTATGGAAGAAACACATATTCCGACACATATAGCAGTTATTCCCGACGGTAACCGGCGCTGGGCGAAAGAGCATGGGCTTGAGAGTCACAAAGGTCACCAAAAAGCCGCCGAAGAAATTCTCCCTGCTCTCATAGACCGCGCTGCGCAACGGGGAATAAAATATTTCACATTCTGGGTATTGTCTACTGAAAATACAAAAAAACGCTCAGCCGCAGAACTGCAAAGCCTCTACACGCTTATGCGTATTTTCATTCGCTCAAAACGAGGAGAGTATAAGAAAAAAAATATTAGACTCAAAACGATCGGCAACCTCAATGAACTGCCTGATGATCTGCGCAAAGGCCTCATGCAGACCGCTAAAGAAACAGAGAACAATACGCGGATCACCGTAATCTTCGCCATAAACTATGGAGGCCGGGATGAGATGTTGCGGGCGATACGACAGATGATGCACGACAATATCGATCCAGAAAAGCTAGATGTCGCGACGGTTAATACCTACCTTGATACCCGTGACATACCTCAGCCGGATCTCATAATACGAACAGGTGGAGAAAAACGGTTATCGGGCTTCATGCTGTGGCAGGGTGAGTATGCTGAATACGCGTTCTCTGATAAATATTTCCCCGACTTTACCGCAGACGATATTGATATGTACATTAATGATTTTTCCCACCGTCACAGACGTTTTGGCAAATAATCTGATTTTAGGTATAATAGATCCATCATGTTTAACCCTCCGTTTACCATCTCAAATAAAATACTCACCTATATAGCCAAAATTGAGGCTGCTGAAGAAGTTATACGGCATGCTCCCATTCTCCCCCTGTGGGAAAAACAGTTTCGTGAGGATGCTGTCGTGAGATCGGTATACCACGGAACTCATCTTGAGGGAAATCTGTTACACAAAGACGAGGCAAAAGACGTACTTATGGGAAAAGAAATTGTCGCCCGTCCACGGGATATTCAGGAAGTTATAAACTATCGTAAAGTTATCGAAGTAATCGAAGAAGAGGCAGGCAAAAAAATCGACAAACTTACGGAGCTGTTTGTAAAAAAACTGCATAAAACAATAACGTACAAAATTCTTAAAGATGAGGAGTCTGGACAGTATCGCATGAAACAGGTCGTGGTGAAAAATTCTCAGACAGGAGAAGTTACGTTCCGACCCCCTCCTCCTATTGAAGTACCGTTTCTCATGCGGGAGTTTCTCTACTGGCTAAACAAGGAACATAATGAGGAAATTCATCCTATACTGAAAGCCGGCATAGCTCATCATGAGCTTGTCAGAATACATCCGTTCCTCGACGGCAATGGAAGAGTATCAAGGGCGCTTGCTACGCTTATTATGATGCTTGGAGGCTATGATATCCGCAGATTTTTCTCGCTGGAAGAGTATTATGACCGTGACGCAGCTACCTACTATGAAAACCTTCAGAAAGCTTCAGCGGGTAATATGACAGCATGGCTTGAGTACTTTACCTATGGCGCTTCGGTAGAGTTTGAACGCATTAAGGAAAAAATACTGAAACTGTCCAAAGACTCAAAACTGAAAGAAAAATTCGGAGGGCAACAAATATATCTTACCGACAGACAGATACGCATTGTTGAGTATATCCAGGAAATTGGGTATCTTCAAAATAAGGCATTCTCCACTATTTTCCAGGATGTATCTGAAGACTCTGTTCTTCGGGATGTCCAGGATCTCATTAAAAAAGGCGCGCTCAAAAAAGTAGGAAGCACAAAGGGCGCGCGTTACGTACTCGTATAAATATATATGCAATTCAAAGATCTTGCCACATACTTCGAAACAATTGAACAAACCTCATCCCGCCTTGTGATTACCGAGACACTCGGAAAACTTTTTAAAAAACTTCACGCCGATGATATCGGTAAAGCCATATATCTGTTACAGGGCAGAGTTGCTCCCCTCTATGAAAAAATTGAGTTCGGTATGGCAGAAAAAATGGTTATTAACAGCATTGTCATGGCCATGCAGCTAGAAAAAGTAGCATTCGTGAAAGATTATCAGACGATCGGAGATCTCGGCAAGGCTGTTGAGAAATATAAGAACGAAGTAAAAGCCCTTGAAGAGCGTGATCCTACTATAAACCAGGTGTATAAGGAACTTCATGATATAGCAACAGCAGGTGGTCCCGGGTCACAGGATATAAAAGTAAGAGCGCTTGCTCATCTGATACGCGAAATAGATCCTCTTTCGGCACGATACCTTGTCCGCATACCAACAGGAACCATGAGGCTTGGATTTTCTGACATGACTATTCTTGACGCCTTGTCCTGGATGCTTCATGGTGATAAAAGCAGCCGCCCCGCGATAGAAAAAGCATATCATGTACGGCCTGATCTGGGCTTTATAGCTGAAACACTGAAAACCAAAGGTGTGGAAGGCATGGAGCAGGTCAAACCCCACATCTATACCCCCATTCTCATGATGAGGGCAGAACGACTCGCGTCGACTGAAGATATTATCAAAAAACTCGGAGAATGTATTGTGGAGTCCAAGTACGACGGCTTCCGGCTTCAGATGCACTACAGCCGGAAAAAAAACGAAGTGCGTCTGTACTCGCGTAATCTGGAGGAGGTTGCGTATATGTACCCCGATCTCGTTGAAGGGATAAGGAAAGAGGCTATAGCTGATGATCTCATAATCGAAGGTGAGGCTATTGGTTTTGACCCTCATGCCGGTACATTTCTCCCCTTTCAGGAAACAGTCCAGCGCAAACGTAAACATGGCATCGAAGAAAAAGCCAAAGAAATTCCACTCAAACTTTTTGCTTTTGAACTTCTCTATGCAGATGGCGTAAGTTATATTCAGACTCCGTTCAAAGACCGCCGGAAAAAGCTTGAGAAAGTAATCAAGCGCACCGGAGATATTTTCAAAGATACCATTATCGTAGCTCAGGAAAACCTTGTCTCTGATCCCAAAAAGCTCGAGATTATGTTTGATGATGCTATTTCCAAAGGACTTGAGGGAATAGTAGCCAAAAAAATGGATGGCGTATACCAGCCGGGCGCCCGTGGATGGAACTGGATCAAATTTAAGCGCAGCTATTCATCAAAAATAGAAGATACCATAGACTGTCTCATAATGGGATATGACTTTGGAAAAGGAAAACGGGTAGACTTTGGTATCGGAGCGTTTCTGGTAGGTATATATGATGAGAAAGAAGATAAATTCTGCACAGTAGCAAAAATCGGAACAGGTCTGACAGACGATGAATGGCGAAAACTAAGAGATGAGTGTAATAAATATAAATCGCACACCCAACCTGCGCTGTATAGCGTTGACAAAGCCATGTCTGTAGATGCATGGGTTAAACCCGCAATTGTAGTAGAGATAAAAGCTGACGAACTTACGCGCTCATCGGTGCATACCGCGGGACGCGTAATGAAAGCATCCAAATCTGGCTCCGCGTTTGATGTAGATGTTCCAGGATACGCGTTGCGATTCCCGCGCTTACAGAAGTTTCGTACCGATAAACGCCCTGAAGACGTAACGACACTTCATGAGGTTGAGAAAATGTTTAAAGATCAGAAGCATTAAGACTGCTTATGCTGATTCAACGTACTCTTAAGTCTGCGTGGATACTCGATAAAGAATGATGTGGGATTGTGCTTTATTCTTCTTCCTGATGTTGGCATGATCATGGAAGGTTCGAAATGTATTACACCTCCTATATGCCCTATATGATATGACAGATCGATATCTTCGTGCACCAGCTTATCATCAAGACATACGTCATCTTTTACTTTATTCCAGATTGCTTTGGTTAACGCCATGTTAGAGCCAATAAAACAGTGATGCCCTAACTTTTTTTTCAGATACGCAAGATATAGTATGCTGTAATATGGCGTCTGTAAAGGCAGATCATTGTAGTACGTAGGTCCTGACATACCATCTATCTTCTGCGTCTCAAAGATCTCTTTTGTACGCTTGACCCAGTACGAGGGCATAATAGTATCAGAGTCTATACGGATCATAATATCTCCTGTAGCTTCGTTAAATCCCCTGTTCCGGGCAAAAATCATACCCTGTTTAGCCTCCTTTACTATCCGTACTGGATAGGTTCGCGCGATTTCCATAGAACGATCAGTGCAGTTGTTATCAACAATTAATATCTCATCCGCCCGTACCTCTTGATGCACAAGACTTTCTAGGCACGATTTGATATAATTTTCTTCGTTATACACAGGGATAACGATTGATATTTTCATATATATATAATATAGCATGAAGCCATTTTTTTCGATTATTATTCCTACACTCAATGAAGAAGAAATGTTACCGAGATTACTTGATGATCTCGCAAGGCAAAAGTACCGTAGTTTTGAGGTTATCGTCTGCGATGGAAAATCTACCGATAAGACTAAGGAGGTAGTGATGTCCTACTCTGACAAATTTAAGGATCTTCGGTTTATACCATCCCCTCAAAAAAATCTTTGTTTCCAGCGTAACTACGGCGCGGATAAAGCTGAAGGTGAGTACCTTATCTTTCTTGACGCGGATATCCAACTGTACAGTACATATCTCTCTGAAGTACATAAAGAGATAAAAAAATCGTCATCCCTGTTTCTCACTACCTATCAACTGCCTGATGTGCGCAATAAGTTTGATATCATGCTTATTCAGTCAGCTAACTTCGCGCTTGAGATGCTGCCGATTATAAATAAGCAGATGGCGCCGGGATATAACTTTATTGTCCAGAAATCATTGTTTATTAAGGTGGGTAAATTTGATCTCAACGCAACCTTCAGTGAAGATCATGAACTAAGCATAAGGATCTGGGATAAGGCGGGTGTGCGCATAAAAATACTCCCAAAAAAACTCCTCAAATGGTCGTTTAGAAGAATCAAAAGAGATGGCCGGCTTCCTATAAGCATAAAATATGCTTATGCTGTGCTCTACATACTTGTATTCGGCAAAATTACCGACAAAAATTTTGGATACCCGATGGGCGGAGACTACTTTAAGCAGCTCAAAAAACTCAATCAGCCCAATCTGGAAGAGGCAATAAAAAAAACATTCAAAAAAATTCTGGGGGAATGATGTGCCGTTTTTATATCTCAAACTTCGAGATAATCGGGAAATGATCTGAGTAGTTAATGGGGATTCTGTTCGTCTCAATAAGCTTAAGGCTCTTGTAGAGTATGTAATCAAGTTTCAGCTTTACCGTAAAGTACCGAAAGAAGCTTTGCTCAAGTGTATAAAGTAAGTTGTTTGTGGCTTCGCTAAGGTCGTATTGCTTAATCAGTTCCTCAAATTTTCTTCTTCCATACGGATAATTAAAGTCACCTGCGATGAGGACATTTCTTTTGTTAAAGATACGAAGATCTGAGAGTGTTTTTGTAATCTGACGAACACGGGCGCCGTTGGTTGCCCACGGCGAAAGATGCAGGTTGTACGTAGTAAGTCGCTTTTTGGTTCCACGTACCAAAAACTCCGTCTTAAGAACAGTCCGGGGATTATGGGCTCCGTTCAGAATAAAAAGGAGTACTTCATAGTATGTGCGCGGAAGAGTAAGACTGGTTGACTCAACAAAATGGAGCGATGTGGCGCGATAAAAAGTAGCTATTCCGTATATTTTGCCATGTTTAATGAATGAGTTGGAAAAGTCGGCAAGTTTGTATCCGCTCTTTTCCAACTGCTTAAAGTCATCTTCTCTTGTCTCCATCTCCTGCAGGCAGACAATGTCAGGCTGATACTGCATGAGTATTGTCTGTATCTGCTTCAGGGCATTATTGAACAAGAGATTGTACGTCAATAATGAAATTTGCATTGCTCTATTATACAAAATACTCCGTTCTTATGAGAATGAAAGTTATCCACATTTTTTATAATATACTGCGTAGAGCATCACGACAATATATTTTATACATTGATTATTATGGGTTATCTTATAATAATGAATAAATATACTACGGGTTGACAATATAAAAATCATCAATTATCATGAAACTATGAAATTTATCTTTGGCGAGGGAAAAAGAAAAGAAGAAGTGATTCCACGTGCTCTGCACAGTTTAGCGGAGACCACAAAAGCTTCAAATAAGTTTGTAGCAGATCAGTTTAAGGAGCTTGTCAAACGAAATCTTGACGTGCCGGTAACTCGCTATCATCTTTAAGGCATATAGACCAAAAAAAATGAAGAGCATCACTACCGCTCGTATAAGGGTGACGACGAGTAGTAATGCTCTTCATTTTCTCCATTTTTTTGCAATGGAAAATCACTCCATACACGATAACAAACTTTAAAACCGATGTCAAGATGTATTATTTTTCTACCTTATACAGAGCCCCAAGTCCACTCTTTGTGGTAAATATCTTCTTACCTATCACGTTGAACTTGTCTTCAGATAGATCAGGGTATCTTGTCCGTTCCTGAGGGGCTACAACGACGTATGATATTCTGTATTTGTTGAGTACTTGTATGGCCTCTCCTGGGTCTTGTGTATTATAGATTGTTTCCACATCGGGTATACGCTGTCCTATGACATCTGCAGACCCTCTCCATAGCCATTCATGTACCCACCACCCTGCCAGCGTAGGGAGACCCGTGTACGCCGATATGCGTTCATAATCTGTATAGGAATCACCCTGTGCTTCCAGTATATTTGGCTGCCCTTTTATGTTTTTCTGAATATAGTCGATGATCTCCTTATCTTCAGGGAATGTTGTCTCAAACCACTTCGCTCCGTTTATTTCTACCGGCTTATTATATTCGCCGTAATACGAAGGAAACGCAGAAAAAGGATACAGAAGAACCAGGAAGAGAGGTACTATAAAAACAGCTTTCAGAAGATACTTTTTTATGCCCTTTATGAAACTTATTCTGTAGTACACGTATATAGCGGCTATACTCATCATCATAAACGCCTGATACCCTAGTTTAAACATGGTGTTAGCGCGGAAGTGGTCGGGATAGATATCTTTTATATAGAAAAATTCAGGAACTATGATGAGGTACGTACCAAAGATAAAGACGACCAGAATAAAGCTGTCGATATAGCTTAGTGCCTCAGAGTACTGGGCCACTTCATGCTTCTTCTCAGCTGCTTTCTTTTCAAAATACAGAACGAGAGTATGGAGAACAAGAGAAATCCAGTAAAATCCCCACAAAACAAACAGCATCCATAACGGGGATGACTGGCATTTACCCTTTTCAAAGAGAAATGGTCCTATTTTGCCTATTTTAACCAGGAACTCAGGGCTACAGTTAAGCGCTACGCCCGAAACAAAAGGTATGAAATGAGCTGAGAACGGATGAGAAAAAATGAGAAAAGCGACAAGCATAACCACCGTTGATTTGACCAGATCAAATGAAAATTTGAACAGGACAAAAAATATGATACCCGCGAATAGCACATAAATGGGACCATCGAACGCGTTGGTCATATAATGAATGGCTGCCATAAAGCCCAGGAACGCGCTTGTATACATAACATAATGCGTTGGAAGCTCGGCGATAGAACGGCTCGGCTGCTCCTCTACTTTTTCCTGTTTCACTTCCTGCCCGGTAAGAAGCTCGATCTTTGCTTTTTCTTTTAGTTTCCAGCGCATAAAAAGCATAAAGACAATGCCAAAGGTAAGCATTACAAACGGAATATCAAACACATGACCGTGCAGATCCGCAACTACATACGAATATGCAGGAAACTCATGAATAGTATTGGGAATAAAACGTGTTGCGTTGGGGTACCAGTACTTGGTGGGGTTGTACCAGCTCATAATGTTCCAGAACGGAACAGGCGATTCGTTGGGATATCCCTGCGTGAACAGATAGATGGTATGCAGATTGCCGCCTACATTAAGCACAATACTGCCTATGATACCGTAAAAAACTGTCCTCACAAGACGTATCGGTCGGCGGAGAAAGTATTTCTGAACAGCAGCTATTATATTTACAATAAGTGAAAATGCCAGTGTCGCGCCCTGTCCGCAGATGGTCGCGAGAACAAGGTTATAGCCAATCTCGGGCAGTATGCCGGTAAGTTTTATGAGCATAGCGCCACTAAGATGTCCGAAGTAATAGTAATTTATAGGATATCCTGTTGGATGAGTTGGGTCAGCAGAGAGCCATATATCAAGTGGTGGAAAGTAGTTTGATCGAAGAACTGAGTTCATAAACCCAAAGTCCATAAACTTCTCCAGTCCGCGAATAGAAGGATCCATACCGCGAGTATACGTAAGGAAAAAGAGACCCAAGAGAAACAACAACTCCTCTATTATCACGACAACAATAAACGATACATCCCATTTACCTACCTTCATGCTGTGCCGGCCTTTATGCTGCGCGCCCTTGGCGTTTCGTCTGTCAGAGACAAATAAGTAAGCGTTGATAAGTACAAACAGACCCAGGAGAATGAATAAATTTATTCTTGTAAAGCCGACTAGGTGGTATACACCGCCTATAAATGAAGCATAACTGAGAAAGAGAATGGCGAGTGTTTTACTGAATCCATACCCTCTATCTAAAAACGGCCCAAACAGTCGTTGTGCCAGTGGAAAAAAAATAATACCAAGCACCAAAATGTAAACGTACCAGTTGAGTGTTATATATATCCATTCCATATGCTATTTATTATATACATTGTTATCGAGGTAGCAAACGAAGACGGTGTTGGTTATGGGTTAGATTGAAATATCAAGGTTTTTTTGATATAAATCAGACATACTATGGACAAAAAATTTATTCCTGCTCAGGCTGAGGGGAAAATATATGAGTACTGGGAAAAAAACAAGCTGTTTGAGGCTAAAATAGATCCCGCTAAGAAACCGTTTACCGTAATACTTCCTCCCCCAAACGCTAACGGCAACCTTCACATGGGCCACGCTATGTTTGTGTATGAAGATATTATGATCCGCTACCACAAGATGAAAGGTGAGGAAACATTCTGGCTTCTCGGCCTTGATCATGCCGGTATAGAAACGCAGTACGTTTTTGAAAAGCAGCTGCAAAAACAAGGGAAAAGCAGATACGACTTTGACCGCGAGACACTTTTTAAGATGATATGGGAGTTTGTAATGGCAAATAAAGGAAATATAAAAAGTCAGCTCCGTCGGATGGGGTTTGCCCTGGATTGGTCTAAAGAAAAATTTACAATGGACGAAGATATCGTTGCCATTGTTCACCGGACATTTAAGAAAATGTTCGACGATAAACTGTTATACAGAGCTGAACGCCTCGTAAACTACTGTACAAAAGATGGCACTTCGTTTTCTGATCTTGAGGTGGAGAGCAAAGACGTTGACGGTATTCTCTACTACATTAACTTTCCTCTGGAAGAAGGCGGAACTATACCTATAGCCACCACCCGCCCTGAAACAATGCTTGGTGATGTGGCGGTGATGGTGAATCCAAAGGACAAGAGATACAAACATCTTATTGGCAAAAATGTGCGTCTACCCATAACGGACAGAGTTGTACCTATCATAGCCGACGAGTATGTAGATAAAAAGTTTGGTACCGGCGCGGTAAAAGTGACACCTGCCCATGATTTTAACGATTTTGAGATAGCTAAAAAACATAAACTTGCATATCCGCCCGTTATCGGTTTCGATGGCCGTATGCAGAATACTGGTGTTGTTGACGGTATGCGGGTAAAAGCTGCACGGGAAGAAGTAAACAAGCGTCTCAGAGAGCTAGGCCTCTTAGTAAAAGAAACTCCGCATAAGATGGTAGTAAAAGTATGTTATCGTTGCGGAACAACCCTGGAACCGCTGCCGCTGGAACAGTGGTATATAAAAATCAGACCGTTGGCTGATAAGGCAAACCAAATGGTCGCGGAGGGACAGATAAAAATATATCCTAAACGATTTCAGAAAATTCTCAAACGAATGTTAGACGACTTCATAGACTGGAATATCTCTCGTCAGAATGTATGGGGAATCCGTATCCCCGCTTTTTACTGCACCTCAAAAAAGGAGTGGTTCGTTACCGATGGAGCAAAACCAGACAAATGTATGATCTGCGATGGTACTGATTTTGTACAGGACACTGACACACTGGACACATGGTTCTCTTCGGGACAATGGCCGTTTGCCACGTTACAGACACTAGGTAAAGATTATTATGATTACTTTTACCCTACTTCGGTCATGGAAACAGGACACGATATACTGCGGGCATGGATTTCACGAATGATCATGCTGGGTTCGTATGTAACAGATAAGGTACAGTTTGAAAATGTATTTCTGCACGGCATGGTTCGTGACGGTAAGGGGCAGAAGATGAGCAAGAGTAAGGGCAATGTTATAAATCCTATCGAAAAAATAGATCTATACGGAGCCGACGCTCTGCGTGCCGCGCTTATTTTCGGCACAAAAGAGGGCGGCGATGTAGTACTTACCGAGGATAAACTTATCGGTATGCGCAACTTCGCGAATAAGATCTGGAATGTAGGCCGGTTTATATACATGTGTGAACACAAAGAGCTTCTCCCTGCGGAACAGGCTGTAGAAAAGAAAGATGTCGGGAGCATTCTCAAAGAGCTGGTGAAAGAGACTGCCGCGCTTGATAAGAAAGGCATAAAAAATATGGAAGCGTATCACTTTTCCCGTACTCTCGACGATACTCACCAGTTTCTGTGGCATCGCTTGGCCGATTATTATATCGAGGAGTTGAAAGACGAGCTTCGAAATGGTAATATAGAGGTTCTTGAAAAGTTAAAGTCATCATATTTTAGTTGTTTGAAGCTTCTGCATCCGTTTATGCCTTTTGTGACGGAAGCGGTATGGAAAGTCTTTCACGGAGAAGACTCTTCGTTACTAAAAACTCGTGTATAATGACAATAACGAAATTGCATATGCAACTTTTACCATTTAATATTTTCATATGAAACGTACTCACCAACCCAAAAAGCTGAAAAGAGTTAGGAAACACGGTTTCCTTAAAAGAATGGAAACCATGGACGGACGTAAAGTAATATCAAAGAGAAGAGCAAAGGGAAGAAAGAAACTGACCGTCTAATATAAATTGCCGTAATACGCCAAACTATCCCAACGTAAAGATGGGACAGCGCTACATATCTCATTATGATCGATAACAATATATTTAATAACCTGTTTGTTGTACCTATTCTTAATCTGCTCGTCACGTTCTTCAAATTTTTCCTCTATATCAAAGCTCCGGGAGCGCTTGGTTTCGCCATTATCGCTCTGGTAGGTTTGGTACGACTTGTCTTTCACCCGTTCTTTAAACAACAGATGGAGACAGCGCACAAGATGCAGCAGCTTAAACCTCATCTCGATCATATTTCCAAAAAACACAAAGCGGATCCCAAAAAATTACAGCAGGAACAGATGCGTCTGTATCAGGAGGCAGGTATCAATCCGGCAGCCGGCTGTGTATTTATGATCATCCAGATCCCTATTTTTATAGCACTTTATCGCACATTGTCGCTTTTCTTTGTACACGATGCGAAGGTAAATATTGTCACCGAACTCAATAAGCATTTGTATTGGCCTGTTCTTAAAATTCAGACAATAGATCCATGGTTCTTAGGGTTTAACCTTGCGGTTACCCCCGCAAACGGCGGACGCTGGTATTACTATGCTATTCCTCTTATAACCGGCGTATTGCAATATCTACAGGTTGTTACCTCTACCCCACCGGCAGCCAAAGCTATAGAAAAGAAAACCGAGGGCAAGGATGAGAAAAAAGATACTAGCGGAGACTTCCAGAAAGCCATGAATACTCAGATGAAGTATGTATTCCCGCTCATGATAGGATATTTCTCGTACACGTTACCTATCGGACTGTCCCTGTACTGGAATGTATTTTCACTTTTTAGTATAATTCAGAATAAGAGAATAAATCCTAATCTCAAGCTTAATCTGACTACCAAGCTAGACGAAAAGGAAACTAAGTAATTTCTTGAAGTGTAAGCATTATTACAAATTATTTGATGTACGTATGGATAAAGTTCAGATCATTAAAACCGAAGTTGACGCGTTGTTAACAAAGCTTGTTGATAGTTTTGAATCCTCAGTAGACCAGGACGGCGAAGCATATTATGTAACCATAAAGACCGATGAAGGCGCTTCTACCGTAATCGGACGTCATGGTGAAACCATCAGAGCATTGCAGAAAATTCTTGAAGTAATATTGTTTAAATCATTGGGTGAATCGTTGAATATCCTGGTAAATGTAAATGATTACCGTGAAAAACAGACAGAACGTCTGCATCAACTGGCAACCGAACTTGTGCAGAAAGCACAGGAAGCCGGTAAACCAATCCATTACCGAGGCCTTTCATCGTATGAGCGCAAGGTCATACATGAATATATAACCTCAGCCCACCCCGATCTTACAACCTACAGTATCGGTGAAGGAAGAGACAGACATTTAGTGGTCGATCAAAAGAAAAATGAGCCCGAAACCGACACCCAACCAGCAGAGTAACGCAAAACCGGCTGATAGAAAGGTAGTATTCTTTCTTATATTTCTACCTGTGATCATAGTGTTTGATCTTATCTATTACTGGTATACCCGCTCAACCTGCTTCAACTGCGGTAACTTTACCCAGTTTGTGCAGTCTTCTTCGCTCTCGTTCTACCTCATAGCCCAGACCGTGGCTATCTTTCATAAGAAATAATCTGGCAATAATATTGACACTTCTGTCATGTGTTTTGTATAAGCCACATAGTACAATGCTTATTGCGTCACAAGAAGCCGATTGCTTAGTCAATCGGTCCCCGGAATCTTTACTTCCGCATTCGCATGGAAGAACAAGGCTCCAAAGCACCTCACAATTGGAAAGCATATAGTACCAAGGAGAAACCACCATGAATCGAAGACCAAATCGAGACAACACATGCAGCTCGTGTCACGGAAGTGGCGACTGCGATCAATGTGGAGGAACGCTTCATGTTATCCATAAGTTCTGCAAGGGCACAGGTTACTTTACCTGTAGACTTTGCAAAGGTTTTGGATACATAGAACGCGATTATGATGGTCGCTGGGTTCCAGCAATCAATATGTACAATTCTGGCAATTACTATCCTCCTGGCAAGGAACGAGAATGTTTTCGCTGCCATGGATTAAAGGAAGAAAAATGCGAGAAGTGTAATGAAGGTTACTTCGACTGCACACGCCAGCATGGCGAAAATGGTCGCAGTTGCGGTAACTGTAATGGTACAGGTATCTATGTACCACGCCATCTCCGATGGTGGGTGTCTAGCAGGTATAGATAATCATGAGCACTATCGAAATACCCTGCAACTGCACCGGACGCATCAAGATCACACAGTGCAACTAAGGGTGTGTACGCATAATAATAGGGTCGTAGCTTTGCTACGACCCTACATTCTTTCAATACAATTGCAAAACGTTTATCGTAATGGCATGATGTATTATTAGATATAGGACATATATTGTATATATATACAATTAACTTATAGTAATTTGTCCTATAATATGTTATAATACCCTATGTCACCCTCATTAGAGAATGAAAAAAAGAGGGATGAGGCTCAAGCTGAGGAACTGAAAAAAGTACAGAGACAGACTGAAGAGGAAATAGATCAGACCCAGCAAGAGGCTCAGCTCCGGCAGCTCGGAGAACAGTTGAAATCCAACTTTCTAGGAGCTGTAAAAGGCGCTGCGGAACGCGCTCTCCAGTTTCTTGCGGTCAAAAAAGATCCTACCAAACCTCAACCTACTCAGGAACAACAGAAAGAAGCTCACGAAGATTTAAAACTCGCAGCTCAGGGTGTAATGAAATTCCTTACAGGCGTTGTAAAAGGAGTTATCGCAACTCCTTCAGATAAAGAAAAATCCATACTAACCGAACTATCAACTAAAATAGATGGCTATACTTCATCAGTATACCTCCAGCCTCTTATACAAAGAATGATCGACAATCCAACCTACGTCTCTTTCTCTGCGGCAGGAAGTGAGCCCACACAATTTGAAAAAGATTTTACTAGCCTGAAATCACAAGATGCCTATACAGCATCCCGGTATAAAGAAGCCATACTTCGTGCTGTTCAGCAGGGAAAGCTAGCAGGCATTACCGAAGCGGATGCTCATGCTAAATTTAATGCTGATCCTGCCGTCAAGAATGAAACGGAAGCGACGCTGCCAAGCAAAAATACGATGCTAAATAAAAAAGACTCACAAGAACATGATTCATTACTGGACGTTATTGAAACTGCCATTGTCAACGATCCAAACGGTTCTGAAGTCCTGGAACAATTTGAACTTGCCTTTTCAAATGATAACTATACTGAGTACAGAAGAGCGCTCAATAGACTCGCCGTACCGCTAATCCTTCCTGAAGCACAGCTAACAACCTTTTTTAACCTTCACAAAAGAGCACTGGCTTTTGGAGCTGAAGGTAAAAGTTCATTTACTAATGCAGAACGCGACGCACTAAGATCACTGGCGAATGAAATTCGCACAGTAAAAACAGGTCTTTCTACCAAAGAAATAATCGATTTAGAAAAAGCAGTGGATACTCGTAATAAAGATGTTTTGAGACAAATGCTTGGATGGGATACTCAAAAAATAGATAAATATATTGAACTTGAATCAAGAACGGTTTATATGCTTAACCCTTCTTTACAAAAACAGGCACTCGAAATGCACGGAATAAGTGTAAACGATCTAAAGTATTTAAGCTCTGAATATATATTAGCTCGATTTGACGATTTTTTTAAGAAAGGGCCTGATGGAAATCTCCATTTATCAGATGAAGGACGACAACTTATGGTGAAAGGTATGTATGAAGTAACTACTAAATGGCTTAGCCGTGCTAACTCAACCAGTTTAAGTAAGTTCGAAGAACTATTTGATCCTACTTATGCGACCAGAGTAAAGACTACTATCGTACAATCAATGTATGAACTTACAAGAATGAACGCTCTCACAGATAGACTCAACGACCTTGGCATTAAAGAAGAATTCACTACATTTTCTAACCGTCTCATCCTTGAGTTCAACGATGAAACGTCATTGAGAAAACACTACCACGAACTGAAAGTACGGATGCTTACTACTCAGATGGAACCAAAAGATGTGAAAAGTGAAGGAATGAAACTTACAGCTTCTCAACGTGAGGCCATGCTTAACAGCTACCATCCTGAGTTACTTCAGATGGCTATCGCCATATTTGAACGTGATCTTCAAAATAAAATAGCAACTAGTGGAAATATGCTTCCTACCGATCTATTCGCTTCATATTTTACTGAAAATGAACGTCTCCATACTCCTGACCTTATCCGTGTTCGACAAAAATTATGGGAAAAAATAAAAGGAATACAGACTGATCCAGAAATGAGAAAAAAAATAGATAATCCTACAATTCGTGAAATTATGGAAGTTCAGGAGTGGGAAATAGACCGCGCTGTAGGTTTAGCCGTAGGTTTTTCTATGGGAGATAGTGCTCGTATGGAGGAAATACTGGGAATGGCCACAAAACGGCCAGGAAACGATTTTACTGGACAGATACACATAGCCTCATTTTTTAACATCATGCATAAATGGAGGCTAGGAAGAGGCCGCGATGCCGAGACAGCTACAGGTCTCAAAACACCTGAGATTTTTGAACTGGCGATAGATATGGAAGCTCAGTCTAAATCCTTTATAGATCAGCTTAAAAATCGATGGATTCCTAAAGATGTATACGATAAAGCTGATGTCGGCGCACGACGCGGTATTGATGAGATATTTGAAGACCTTGATGAAACGCTGAAAAAAAAGATAAAAGTAGGATCAAAAAAAGAAGTTAGCTTTCACGAAGCTATGAAAACCTTCAACCGACTCGGTATCTTCAGTGTAGCCGGCTGGCGATTTACAGGTTTCACTGAATGGATAAAGGGTGAAATAAGCACAGCTAAAGCTAGCCCAGATTTCACTGAAGCTGAAAAACAAAAATGGACTGATGCAGATAATGGGTTTGACAATAACGCATTTAAGTACGATTACCTGCGCAAAAATATCGGTGTAGGGGCTTGTTGGATTGCCGACGGCGGACGAGCCGAAGATGATGCCAGAGAGCTTGTTTTCCAGCAGGTATCAGTTCCGGGCTTCACAAAAATTGCAGGTAAATCTTATTATGACTCGGCCAAAGAAACGCTGGGGGAGAAAGAAGCCGCAAGAATATATACTAACTATAAAAAACGTGATTCAACAGACAGCGAACGCCGCATACTTAAAGTAGAAGGTCATAAAATGACTGTTGAAGAGTTTATTGATGAAAAAAAACGTGCATATCGAGGTATGAATTTCCAGGGTCTCCTAGAACGTTCACCATATGACTTCATGATAAATATGATGCAGCTTGAACCAGATCTCAGCAAAACTATTAAACTTACCAAAGCTTCCGCCGAACCACAAACTCTCACTGCATACGAATATTACTTTACAGACGGGGCTTTTATAAGTGATTTAACGGACGCAGAAAAAAAGGAACGTCAACGAATAAAAAAACACTTCCTGCGCCGCTGGGCAGAAAACGAGGAGGACGTGAAAGGCCCCAAAGTCGACGATGCTTTCAAAGGTGACGCTAATATAAAGCAACTTGGAAAGGTTGCGTTAGTTTGGCATAAGGTTTACCAAGAGTATGCCAAGAGAGATGAAGAGGGCAAGATTATTTCCTACAATGAAGGGAAAGCCAAAGAAAAGATGGAAGAAATAATGACTCTGGCCGCGGAGAAAGTAAAACTAACGAATAAATATTCGATGACAAAGGAAGACATTGTGCAAAAAATGTCTGATGAAGAAAAAGAAGCACGAAGAGTACAAATCAAAGAAGAGGCAGGGGGAGATGAAGAAAAGGCAAAACGCGAAATTTCAGCCTTTGAAAAAATGCAGAATGATAAAGAACATGAAAGCGAGTTTTTCAACAGTCTATTTCTTGGTAACGAAGGCCTAATCGCACAACTCGCGATTATAAACGAAAAACAACAAAAACTTGATGATAAATTTGGTGATCTTGATGGTAAACCAGGTGCTCTGGGAGCAAAGAAATTCTTTCACGCACTTGCGTATCGCTGGTATGAAGTCGATGAACGTGATATCTTACCAAACACCAACGAAATGAAACAAATCCCCATGTTCAAACACATGGCAAAAGCAGGAGAAGAAACCTTTACCCGACTCTGGGGTGACATAGAAAAAATAAACGGAGTACTTGATAAACTCATGAATCTTGATAATATTCTTCTTGGCATTGCAAGTACTGGTAAATTAGATCCTGTCTATAAACTCCATGAAGAAATACAAGGTTTGGAAGGAACTATAACTATAGAAGGAGCTCAGAAGTGGAACTATATTTTGGCTACAGTCGTTGCCCGTTTTTTCCAGGAAGATTATAAAGGTCGATTCCCCTGGCCTCTTAGTATAGTTATGACGCCTATGTCACGATCAATTTCATTGTCTACACTACATAACGGCTATAATTCACTTACATGGAAAGAAGAAGAAATTCGATTATACGCACATCATTTATGGAAAGAAGGGTACTTAGGGGAAAAGGGTAAATGGTCAAAAGAGATGCTGGAAAAACAACTCGGCGCAAGTAATCTTAAATATGGACTATTACAAGTAGTACCATCTTTATTGTCTGTCATTGCTTTTAGTGGAGTAGTAAAAATGGTCTCGACTGCCTTCTCCGAAGAATGGAACGGCAAAAAATAATGCTCTTGCATTTTTACCTCAGATTCTGTGTAATAATAACATGAGGAAAATGTATATCTGCTTTGCTTTTATCTTACTCGCATATTTTGCTACATTTTTCATGCCGCCTGTATACGCTGTAAATAATCAATGTCTGGGATACACGAGACCTCTTAATGTAGGCGAAAGTGCCTGCGATAACTCTACAACACTTAGTACCTGCACTCAGGCCAATCCAAACGTAGATGCAGATTGGGTTGATACAAACTGTCCCTTAGGCTGTACGGGGCCCGACGGTGGTGCGTCTTGTCAGGCTCAACCTACTAATACTCCCATGCCCACCTCTACACCCATACCCACCGGCGGTGGTGATTGTACCATAACCGATTTACCTCTTATAGGCGCAGTCAATCCACCTGTAACCATACCATCCGGCCAGGCTAAATGTGTCCTCAATGTAGGAGTATCATGCGCAGGCGGCACACCAGCATACGAAAACTGTTCAGCTCTCATGGGTTCATGTCAACAATCAGGTACCACGACCTCATGCTCTCCACAGGCACCTACAGCCACTCCTACTCCTGTCGGTTCTAATGGAATCTCTGTATATGCTCAGGGTCAGCTCATTCCCCGACCAGGCTCAAACTGCGGTGTCATACGTTATGCGAATGCGGCCGAACGGGCTGCCGCTGTAGCCGCTGGAGAAGATCTTACTCAGTCAAACGATGCCTGCTGCTACTCAAAACTGGCAAACGCCGAGATCCCGGATCCACAAATTGACGTTATCTGGGTAGGTGACTTTATTTCGGGTATGGTGAGTGTACTCAATACTGTTCTCGATCAGATGCCCTTTATAGGGGTTCCCACAAATATCGGACTATTTAATGTTGGCAAACTCAAAGCAGGATTACAGTCTATTAACGCACAAAAATGTTATGATGGCCCACAGTATGGCGTGGGAGATCCAGCCGCAGGTAACTGCTACTGTATGGGTGGTTCGTTTAGAAACCTCAGCAAGTACTGCGACAACAGTGACTCCGATGCAGCGGCCTGTAAGACATGTATGGAGACAGGCAATGGCATATACACAGCAATAGGGTGTATTAAAAATATATCCAATATCCAGGGCCTGGTTACCGCACTCTTCAACGTAGGACTTGGTATTTCGGGCGGATTCGCATTCATGTGTATCATCTATGCCGCCTTTATACTACAGACCTCACAGGGCAACCCAGAACGCCTCAAGAAGTCACGTGACCTTATGACATCGTGTATCACCGGCTTACTCCTTATCATCTTCTCGATCTTTATACTCCGTGTAATCGGCGTACAGATCCTGCAGATACCAGGATTCACATAAACATAGCTTCAGTACATCCTTGTAAAGATTGCTTCGCTCCAAATATATTGACCAGATTTGCTCGCAATGACAATGTATGATGTTAGCTAATATATCTCAAGAATGTCATTGCGAGCGAATCATAACAAGCGAGGTGGAGCGAAGCAATCTTCTCAGGTAATAGACTCATATAGATCTTTCCACTCTGGATTCATCCGCTCAATTAACAGCACTGTCTTCTTGCGTGATCCTGCTTTAAGTTGCTTCTCACGCTGAATTGCCATGCGCACATCAGAGAATGACTCGTAATAGAGTAGTTTACTGACCTTATATTTTGTCGTAAATGAAGATCCTATGAGGTGTCTATGTTCATAACTCTTCGTTTTAAGTTATTTGTTACACCTGTGTAGAGAACAGTATGGGTATGATTAGAAGTTATGTATATGAAGTATAAATACTGTTTACCCATATATGTAAAGATTGCTTCGCTCCATATATGATTGTCCAGATTCGCTCGCAATGACACTATAGCCTTACGCTTACGGGTTACCAGGCTGGTTTCCTGTCTTTATTTTCTCTATCATCTCCGCTGTCTCTTTTTTGGTATCTGATTTAGTCAGTACTCCAAATTGCTCTCCGAGGAAGCTTCCCTTACCTATAAGGCCCATACCTCCACTCGCTTTATTTCCCAGTTTATTCTGTAGCGCCGTAGGCATCATGCCAACCACTGACTTAAGTCCTCCAAGACCTCCCGTAAATGCGCTGAATGCCAATGCGCCTCCACCAAGGAATGTCCCTAGACCAAATCCACCGGTAGATGACTGCTTCACACCGATCAGATCTTTGGCCATTTTGACCAATTCAGGAGTCATATATAGCAACGCCATACCGACTATGAAAATAAATGCGTACTGATCAACGCCATGCGTGGCAAGGAACGGAGGTGTCCAAAGAATAGCGCTTGTTCCTCCTGTGCCTGTGCTTTTGAAGTTATTTATTATTATGTATCCCAGAAGGAATATAGCTATTACCAGAGGGAAAGTGAGCAGTTCTCCAATAAGCGTCTTCATCCAGTATCCAAACGCTTTCTGTCCGGGGATAGCATCTGCCAGCATATACAGAGGCGCGAACATGATAAGTAGAAGTATACGTACATAGGTGAGAAGCAACATAATAAAGATGCGCAATGTTATGTAGAGAGATGTAAGAAATATCATAAATGATATCAACAACGGCACAAGGAAGGAGCCTACTATAGCCGAAACCACTACTACTATAGCAAACCATGCTACTGATCCAGGGATATTACCTATATTAAAGGTAAGTCCGCCGATATTATTAAGGATATCTATACCTGGTTTAAATTTCTGAATCAATGTAGCGGCTCCGATCCACGCGCCAAGGCCTCCGACCATGTTCAAAAATCCTCTCATGAAACCCGGGAGTAACTGCAGTAATGAAGTAGATAAATATAATAGAGTCGATATACCCCATGTACTTCCAGAGGGGCTGTTGTTAACGGGAATACCGGTAATAGCGTTCAACATTGTGCTCCAGAATCCTGGGGCGCTACTTGCAGGGGTAAGACTTGCCTCTATTGTTGAGATGCCTCCGTTAAGATAGTTATCCGCGAATTTTGCCGGATCATAGAATTTACTTCCCGGGCCGCTCATAACCGATATAATTACCGCGGAAATAACATACATCATGTCAATAAGGAAACCGGCGATAGCGTATGAGAAGGTGATAAGAAGGAGCGAAAGAACGATACGAGGCAAAGCGTTCTCGACCGAGATCACCGTCTGAGCGCTTATCTTAGCACGGAACATGATCATAAAACCGATAACAATCATGAGAACTACCAGTACCATATAACTCATATCACGAAATACTTTCCAGAGATCGCGAAACGGCGCGATAGCAGAAAACCCTATACCGCTTGCGGCATATGTCTTTGGCACAAACCCCGCGTTCTGAAGTCCTGTATACGCCCATTCCACACCCGAGGCAGGTGGATGTTCCAGAGGCATAATTCCGATATTTGCGGCCTTACCCAAAAGGCTGTTATTGAAATGTACAAGGCCATCTTTCAGATCAGGTACGCATCCCTGTCCCATTACCGAACAGACAAACGATCCATATGCTTCAAGAATGAGTTTGTTACCTGGGGTTGAGATGTACTTTGGATCGTGGAGGATTGCGTATACTTCATCCTTTGTGCTCGCTTCCGTAGGCTGTGGTCGCATAGCTCTGGAGCTGTCATTACGCATTGCTCTGTAGAACACGTTTATGACAGTGAATATGATTGCGACTACAAGAATTATTTTAGAAGCCTTGCGAAGTACATTTTGTATTGATTTAAACATATCAAATTTATTCTAACGGAATCACTGAGACGATGTCAATTCATTTACTCATAGGTGACTGTTAAATTAGGAATCCACTTTCTATCATTTATCTTATTCATCTTAAGGTATTCATTGAATTCTTTGTCACCGGCAGCCTTGTTTGCCGCTTTTATTATTGTATAAAAAATATTGTCAGCGTATGAATATCTCATACTGAAATTGGTTCCCTTAGTAGGTAACTTTCGGACCAAAGCTCCGACTATAATCTCTCTTTTTGCGACATCGACATCAATTGTTTCATACTCAACACCCGGCTGAGGTTCGTCCGCCAGTGCCTGAGGTACTGCTGTCGGAGTCGGAGCTCCCGGAGTTATAGCAGGACCTTTCTGTCTGCCACGTAGTACGGCAAACACAATGAGAAGAATGATAAATATGCCACCCAGTGTGCCTATTACAATATTTGTTCTTTTGTTGTCGAATAAACTAGTCATATATTATTTCTTTTTAACTCCCCATGCCACATTCCATGGGAATGAATCTGCCGATGTCCACGCTTTTGACATATTTTCTTCGCCTGTTGTCGGGTTACAGTTGTTGGGATCGCGAAGATGTACCTGTCTGTTGGGTACATCTACAGCATCAACGGTAAATACATGGCTTACCCGCAGACCCTGGGTACGACATCCCTTACACTCAATATAACATGATGATGCAAGAATTGTTCTTCCGGCGTCAAGATGTTGTTTCATAGCATCAAGATCTATATTTCCCCAGTTTGCCGAATTTGTTTTGTCCTTTACTCCTCCACATACAACATCGGTAACAAGCGATGGAGACATATCCAGGTTAAGAGTATTTTTAATGTACTCCACAGCAGGCCCCCAGAACGTACCAGTGCCTTCGGTGAGTGCTCCTCGAGCAAGCATATCATCAGCTGTTGTTGGCGGCAGTTTGCCGCATGTCATCTTGTCAGCTGCACCAAATCCATTATGTTTACAGTACGTCATTGCTATAGATGTCGGGCCGCAGCCTGAGGATGACAGATTAAAAGTTGTCTTGCTTTTCCACTCACCCCACATCTGACAGAAGTAGGGCCAGCTACCGTCTCCGGTGCCCTGCGCGCCGCCCGCGATAGCATCAAGAGTATCTTTGTTATTATCAAACATCCATAGAGCAGCGATCACGTTTGAGAACTTCTGTGCCCATTCTTTACTATAGTAAGCAGAGTTATAACATACTTGGTCAGCAGCAATTTTTTTAAGACAGTTATCTACCAAATCTCCTTGAGTTACACCGCTGCCTATCGAATTAAGACCTACTGCCATACGTGGATCTTTGGCGAGAACGAGTGTATAGAACTGACATTCTTCGCTCGTGCTGGCATTACAGGCTGAACCGATACTGGAATCAAATGTAAACTCTTTGCCGGCGGGAAGCTGTATTCCGGTTAAATATTTATCTACCAATCCTCCACTCTGATGATAATCACCTTCACTATAACCAGCATTGCTACTGTTTTCTAGAACCTTTTCCATTACCGGTTTTATATCTCCCGGCTGATAAAACCATTCATATACTGTCTTCAAAGGATCACCCAGCTTGGAATATGCCTGGAATCCAGCGACCTGCATAAGGCCACTTACATCATCTGTATATGAAGTACCTTTTAGACATGGCTCATGAATAGTTACTTTTCTGCCTGTTTTCTTATTATCATGACAGTTTTGCGCGTATGGATCGGGGTACCCTGTGCCGCCTTCTATCCACATCCACGCTGAGACAAGATATCGTAGACATTTGGTACCGCAGTCGCGCTCGGCCTGCAGTGTCTGAGCCGCTCCCCAGGCAGCTTTACCCGAAAGAGTTGCCTTAAGCGTTTTGGCTGCTTCAGGATCTGGTTCAGGTAGGGAATAACTTGTTATTAACTGTTTAATGTCTGTCACATCGCCACCACCTCCACCGTTGGCGCTTCCTCCGCTTCCACTGCAGTTAATACCATTTTCCTTTAATGTCTGATCTATAGTGGCCTGATCGGCACCGCTTTTTTTGAGATTGTCACAAATTTCCTGAGTAGTCTGTTGATTACCGTCGCCACCCCCGGCAAGTATCTTAAGAAGATCTGATAATGTTTTATATATAGTCTGGTCCTGAGCTTTTGAAGATTGAGTAATAGTAACAAAAATAAGCGTTATTATAATAATACCTATTATAATAGCGGCAAAGAGGTTACCTCTCCCCCCATTACGTGTCGCTGACTTCTTTTTTTTCTTCTTCATGATTTTAGATTATCTTTTATGTTGACAATTGTCAAGAAGTTGATAATAATGAAAACATGGTTGGATTTTTTAATTTCAAGAAAAAACAAGCAGATCCAAGTACTGCAGATATGAGCAGTGGATCCGCTACTTATCAACAATCGTCTAGTGTTCAGAGCTCTTCAGAGCCCTATAATGGTGTTGGACAGCCGTCAACCGGAACTGCATATAATGGCATCGGCGGTACACCAAGTGGTGGCGAGCCATACAGTGGAATAGGTAATCCTCCCTCAGGACAAGCATACAATGGTATAGGATCTCCGCCACCTCCAACCGCTGCACCTGTAGAAACAACAACAGTAACGCAAACCAATATGCCGACACCCGCGCAGACTCCGGGACAGGCTCCCGTACAGAACACAGCGAGTGTACAGACAACAACGCAACAACCTGGAGCGCCTGGTGCAGTACAGACTATATCCGCATCAACAGGATCTGCTGTACCTCCGCCTCCAAACGCGCAACAGACCGCGGTATTAAAATCTAATATCAACGACCAGAAACGCGAAGAACTCGATGTTATGACGCATCTTACACAACGGTCAAACAGAGTATTCCTTTCGGCGAATAATAAAGCAAAGGAAATGCAGAATATATATCTCGATAGTGAACATATATTGCATGGGCTCCTTACCGACGGCGAAATCTTTAAAATGCTCGTTGATTTCAAGATACAGCCTCAATCTGTAGAAGCTGAGCTTACAAAGGTATATAAAAAAGAGACAAGTCCCACGCCTCCGCAGATTGCACCACGTGTAAAACGCATTATAGAAAATTCTCTTATAATCGCGCGTAAGCTGGGCTTTGAATTTATATCGCCAGAACACATCCTTCTTGCGCTCTACGACGAAAAAGAAGGAATTGCAGCACAGATTCTTGTAAAGCTCGGTCTAAAAAAAGAAGATCTTAATAAACGTATACTGGGTAAAAAAGAAGGTCTCGACAAAGTACAGCCAGCTGGTGCCGCGCAGGCAAAGAAAACCTTAATGGAACAGTTCACTGTTGATCTTACAGCAAAAGCTGCTGAAGGTAAACTCGACCCTGTAGTAGAACGCTCCGAAACAATTGAACGGGTTATTCATATTCTTTCAAGAAGAACCAAAAACAATCCTGCACTTGTTGGTGAAGCAGGTGTTGGAAAAACTGCCATCGTTGAAGGGCTTGCCCAGAAAATAGTCGCAAAACAGGTACCAGAGACCATGATGGAAAAGAGAATACTGGAACTTGATCTTATGGGTATTCTTGCAGGAGCCTCACACAGAGGTGAGTTTGAAGAACGTATGAAGAACCTTATCGAAGACCTCAAAAACAGTCAGGGAAAGATAATACTATTTATAGATGAAATTCATACCATCGTTGGTGCGGGCGGCGGCGGTGAAGGTTCGGTAGACGCTTCTAACTTTCTTAAGCCGGCATTGGCTAGAGGAGAGATTCAGCTCATAGGTGCAACCACACTTACGGAATATAGAAAATATATAGAAAAAGATCCAGCACTGGAACGTAGATTTCAGCCAGTAATCGTACCTGAGCCGACCGAGGAAGCAGCGATTAAAATGTTGAAATCAACACGTGATAAATATGAAGCGTTCCATAGAGTAAAAATACCTGATGACGTAATTGAGGCTGCTGTAAAACTTTCAAAACGGTATATAGGTGACAGATTCCTACCCGATAAAGCAGTAGATCTTGTCGACGAATCGGCTTCTGCGGTACGACTTCCTATGTTGTCTCTTCCTGAAGTAATCAAGTCACTGCAGGACAGAGTATCACAGCTCAAACAGGAACAACAGGAAGATCTTAAGGCCGGCGAAAAAGTAAAAGCAAAAATACTTAACTCAAAGATCGCGGGTATATCACAGCAGCTTAAGGATAAACAAGACGAATACAATACAAAAAAAGGTCAGACCACAACCGCCGTCTCGGTTGAGATAGTAAAGGATATCGTATCTCGCTGGACCGGAATCCCTGTAAATAAAATAACAGGATCGGAAATGGAGAAACTTGCGAAGCTTGAGGACATTATGCATGAGCGTATGATAGGACAGGAACGGGCTGTTTCTGCAGTCGCCCAGGCCGTTCGTCGAGGACGTGCAGGTCTTAAATCCACTCAGCGCCCCATCGGAAGCTTTATATTCTTAGGTCCCACAGGTACAGGTAAAACCGAGTTAGCAAAAACTCTTGCTGAAGTACTGTTCGGACAGGAAGAGGCAATGCTGCGCTTTGACATGACAGAATACATGGAAAAACACGAAGTAGCCAAACTCCTTGGAGCACCTCCAGGCTATGTAGGCTACGAAGAAGGCGGCAAACTTACCGAGGCTGTACGAAGAAAACCCTACTCTGTCGTACTCTTTGACGAGGTAGAAAAAGCACATCCTGATATTTTCAACATTTTGCTTCAGATACTTGATGACGGACGTCTAACCGACAATAAAGGTCATACTATTTCATTCAAAAATACCGTTGTTATCTGTACTTCCAATTTAGGCAGTCAGGTAATTCAGGACGAAATGCTGAAAAACGGCAAAGGTGAGGTCGAAGAGCCACCTATTCTGTCAACATATGTATTTACCCCAAGAGGAAGAGAGATACTTACCATCGGTTCAAAATATTTCCTCAGAGACTCTGGTAACACCTCGACACCTGATGTGACTAAATCACAGACTGAAGAAATTAAACCGCTCAAACTCAATTCATATGCATTCTCACCGCGTGGCCGTGAAATCGCGACCATTGGTGCAACATACTATGAACGTGACGCAAAATCGGGTATTGGCGATCTTACCGGAACAGATAAAAAAGATACAGCCGCCGGCTGGAATAAAGTAACCTTACAGGAATATTTTGCCGGACAAAAACTAGAACTCGACAGCAGAATTGAGATGGACCCGAAAGAAAAGGAAAAGCTCAAGCTTGAGTTTCCGGTACAAGGTTTTGACACACAGGCGATAGATACAAAAGGCGTCGAGACAATAACCAAAGACTCAATGATGATCTACCGCACCTCAACTACAGCAAAAGTGTGGAGCTCGGTAATGCTTCTCGATTACTTTAAAGATAATATGGTAATAAACGCGCTTCCCGATGCGCCTGATGAACAGCTTCCTACCGCAAAACTTCAGACGCACGCGTTTAGCGCTGATGAAAAAGAAGTTGTTACTTACAAGAACCGTTTCTGGAGAAGAAAAGAAGAGTCAACAGACTGGGAAACAGGATTATTACAGAATTACTTTGCCGGAGCAACACTCGAAAAGGGTACATTCCCTTCTGACTCATGGGCTGTGCATACCTTTACCCCCGGAGGTAAAGAGATCATTATTGCAGGCGAAAATATATACTATCATGATGCAGGACAAACCGTATGGAAAACATCTACCACCCGTGAATATTTCAAAGATAACGCACCAGATGGCTATATAATGCCAAAGCCACAAAAGAAAGAAGATGACACAAAAACTGAGGTCAAAAAAGAAGAGCCAAAGACGAACGAAAAAGCCGAATGGCGTAATGGCATGCTCTTTGATTACTTTGATGGGCAACAGATAAAAGGTGAAGAAAATAAAGAAGAAAAGAAAGAAAACGAGTATTCCTTTCCCATTCAGGGATATGATACACATGCTATTTCTCTCAAGGGTACAGAGATCATCACAAAAGCAGATAAAGTATATGCAAGACTCAGTACCACAGCCAAAATTTGGGAGCCTTCTATTCTCATAGAATACTTCAAGGATCAGGTTGTAACGAACGCTCTCCAGGACGCGCCTGAAGAACAGCTACCAACAGGTAAACTAAGAACCCATGCGTATTCCAACGATGGCTTTGAATATGTCACTTTCAAGGATCGCTACTGGAAACGAAAAGAAGGCGATAAAAACTGGGAAACAGGTTTGTTGAAAGACTATTTTACCGACACCACACTGGAGAAAGGCACCTTACCCACCTCTCACTGGGATCTCCACACATTCTCGCCCACTGGACGAGAAATAATCGTAGTCGCTGAATCGCTAACATATCGTGACATAAAAGAAAAGGCATGGAAACAGCAGACACTACAGGAGTATTTCGGCGCAGACTTCCCTCTTGATAAAGAAATTGATGAAAAACGCAAAGTAGAAGCGGAAACCGACTCGAAAAAGTTTGACATCATAAAAGATAAAGTAATGTTTGAACTGAGAAAGTTCTTCCGCCCAGAGTTGATAAACCGTTTTGATGAAGTAATATTCTTTGAGCCGTTCAAGTTTGAACACATGATGAAGATCACCAAGCTGCAGTTAAAGGCCGTAGCTAAACTGCTTGAAGATCAGGATATGGGCATATCGTTTACCGACTCCGCGATCAAAGAAATTGCTCGAGAAGGTTTTGATCCTGTATACGGTGCCCGACCATTACGCCGTGCTATCCAGAGAGTTATCGAAAATCCACTATCAACGCTTATTATCGAGAAAAAAGCGGTGGCGGGAGATACCATACTGGTAGACTATAATGGAGAAACATTCCTGTTCAATGTTGAACGAATCGAGATGGTCGACCCAAGTACTATAGCTAATGAAAAAATGAAACATTTTCTCTGTGAGTCATGCGGTAATCAGTTTGATACCGAGGTAGAAAAAAATGCTACCACCGTATGTTCAAAATGTGCGTCAACTAAAGTACAACCGGTAATTGTTGACAAACCCGCCTCCGCTGAAGCTTCGGCGGGTAAACCTGATGAGACAAAAAATGAGGGAAAAAAAGATGAAAAGAAAGACGATGTTGATGTAAACACGCCGGCAGAACCTGAACGTCAAGCATCAATGCCGCCGCCATCAGATGGAACAGCAACCCAACCCTCACAGTCTCCAGCGCAGTAACTAATTGATTATGTTAGAATATGGATGTGTTGAATTATACTCCGCTCGATCAATCTCGGCTGGAAACATTCTATAGACCAGCTCATAGGAGCAAGAAGATGGACATCATATTTATAGCCATCGGTTTGCTTACGACTATGGTCATAAGCCTTGTGATTTATGTATTATATAACCGCGCGCAGGTACAACAAATAGCTCCTAAAAAAATGGCTCCGAGTATTACGCCCATGCCTACTGAAACCTCTGTCCCGACTGAAACACCTACACCTACACTTACACTTATCCCGCTCCCTACAGTCAGTGGGTTGGATTCGACGGGTTCGGGAGCAGTTATACCCGACACACAACCAGAGACTATTCCTCAAGATGAAGTTCCTATTGGAACTCCCTAAGAAGTTTACTTACTTTCTTTTTTATCTCTTCCGTGACCTCGACAAGAACAATTCCTTTATTGTACTGTCCGTATAGGACAAGCGAACGGAGAGGGGCCATAAGAATGGCAGGAAAAGCCAAGAGATCTTCTTCACCATTAATAACGATTGTTTTGGGTGCTGATGAAACAGTCGCCGAACGTATAGTACGATACAAAAAACTCACGGGACGGGGCATAATTGTGCCTGCATAATTAATATAACGCTTGTCTTCAGATGCTATAGCTTTGCCAGGAAGATTTTCCCGGTGGTTCCTGTAGTCAATAACCGCTATATGAGGAGTGTATCCGGCAGATTTAAGGGAGGATGTAACTATATCTCCCACCGCAATCACCAATGAATCTTTGTATGCTTTTATTCTGTTAATCGCGGCAAGCGCTGTATGCTTTGTATCAGCTTGAGTACCGGGAATAACAATGCCCAAAGGCTTGCGTAGAGATGTGCGTAAGCTTGTAGGGAGTGATTTTGCTATATGTCCAAACAATCCTCTGTACAGCATCCCCTGTCTGTCAATTTCTCCTCCGCGGATTCTGCTTGATCTGATAATTTTCATATCACTACTTTTTACAAACGGCATAATGATAAGCTTAAGCGGCTTCATATGTTTTTCTATTCGTTTCTTGTTAATTAAAACCGCGTGATGCCGGGTTTCCTTGGTTATAACAATTGCATCCATAGAGTCGTCGGTTAATGAGGGCCCGTAAAAATCTGTGAGCATCGCGATAGTTGCCCTATCACTCCAGCTACGTTCGCTCAACAGAGCGTGAAGTTGTCTTACTCTCTCACTGTAGGGGAGAAGGGATGAACTAAACTGCTTCGTGTGTTTATATGAATCGGCTGTCACCGCAACAGTTACATGCTTGGCCAATAAAAACGCTTTGGTAAGGAGGGATTGATGCCCCGCATGAAGTCTGTCAAATGTTCCACCCACAGTAATATGATTGTATGTAAAACGGGACATAAAACGAATTATACCTTAGATTTGGCCTATTATGACTGCCAACGTTTAAGCTCAGGAATTACTGTCTGTGCCAACTGGATAGCTCTGTCTTCCGGCATCTGGAGTTCGCTTGTCATATGATTGACAGATCGCTCAATCATCTGGTCAAGCTGCAGATCGGGCTCAGTGAAGCTGCCATACATGTAGCACATATTACAGTACTCCCCGCTTTTACTATTGTCTGATTCTGTGCCAGCATTATCATCTGTAAGGGGCATTCCGCAGCTTTGGCATCGTACTTTATCGTCCATAGATAATGATTATATCATGTACTTATTTCCCGCGTATTCTTCTTAGATACGTAGTCGCGTATTATTTTTTCAATAATCTGAGGAAGCTCGAGAGAAGCTATATCGCGCGGGTGAACATAGTTTATTTTCTGTCCCTCGTGTAATGTAACTTTCAGTATGGGTAGATTTGCTTTACATACAAATACAAAAATCTCAAACTGTGTTTTATGTTTTTCTGAATAATGCTTATATGAGTTAAAGTACTTAAAAGATGAGGGATGAATAGAAAAATCTTCCATTATGCTGCGTACCATCTGTCCAGCGCCCTCGCCCGACTCTCCGGACGAACCTTCCAAGAGACTCCATTCGTTGGCAAATAACAACTCTTGTTTGTTATCCTTCAGATGAAGCAAAATTTCTCCGACATTATTCTCAAAAAGTACGAGTGCTACTTGTTCCATGAAGAGATTATATCAAAGTCTATCCGGATTGATAAGACGTTCTTTTCTCGTCTTTGTCCATCGCTTGACCTCTGCTTCCCGTTTTAAAGCAAATGAAAGATTGGGGTGTTGTTCTGAATAAACAAGAGTTACAGGCTGTTTGGCCCTGGTGTATTTTGCAGCTTTTGCGGTAGCTGAGTTGTGTTCCTGAATCCGACGTTCAAGGTTTGTAGTAATACCACAGTATAAAGATCCATCAACACAGCGGAGGATATAAAAGTAATACATATTAAAGAATTATCTGTTCGTTACTGAAAGCTGAAGGGATTATAACCTTACCATTTCCTGAGGTTACCTCTCCAACTATTACGCCGTCAACAATCTTTAGAATAGCGGCAACCTCAGTTTTAGGGGCGGTTATAATGAATCCTATTCCGCAGTTAAAGGTAGTATACATATCTTTATCTGAGATGCCTTTATTATAGAGCTCAAAGAATATAGCCTGAGGAGTTAGCGAGTGCCCTTTAGAGAAAACAATATTATTATTTCCTAGGAGATCTTTAAGTTTAGTATACGCACCGCCTGTAATATGCATCATGCCGTGAATCTTACAGGTATCGAGTGCTTTGAGTACACGATCCGCGTATATTAAGGTGGGTTCAGTTACTGCAACGGGAAGATCGTCACCCAATACTTCACGGACTTTGGTCATACCGTTAGAATGCAACCCATTGCTTGCCAGCCCGATAACCACATCTCCTTTGCGGCATACATTTGTGAAGGGCTTTTCAATCAAACCTGATACGGTCATGCTTATGTCCATGCCATCGGCATTATTGTGGATTGATGTTTCTCCCCCAGTTATTACTATCTGTCGCTTAACACATTCCTCAACCATTGCTGAAACTATATCGATAACCGCGGCATCGTCATCGGCAGGCAGGACAATATGATTCTGCAGCTTATACGCCCGCGCACCAACCAGTGCCAGATCATTAAGATTCATCGCAAGTATGTCGGTAACCGCGTGTTTAAACGTTCTATACTTCCAGTGGTAGTTTCCTTTGGTGCCTATACCATCTGTATGATCAACTTCATACATATGGTGTGTCTGCTTAAAAATAGCATAGATGCTCGGAGTTAGCTCCAGGTAGGGTGAGTTCCAGGTTGTCTTTATAAGATCTATAACGCTTTTTTTTACAGGTTTTGCTGGGTTATACATACAACTATTATAGAGTTTTGCTAAATGCGTGTCGAGACATTTCCTTCGCTTTCACGTACTGTTTAAACGAAACCAATGCCTTATCAAACGCCATTTGCATTGGTTTGTCCCAGCTCACGTTTTCTTCTTTCCACACATTCTTTATAACGAGTGTTCCGTCTTTCTGCAGTACCGGCTCAATTCTTCCAATAAATGTATCACCCCAGAGTATGGGCAAGACATAATAACCATAGACTCTTTTGTGCAATGGCGTATATACTTCCCATCTATAATAAAAATGAAAAAGATCATCTATCATTTCTCTGTCCCACATAAGATTATCTAGAGGCGCCAGGAAGACGGCTGAAGACGGAAGTTCATCGATTCCCTTCTGGAATAAAGCCTTATCCTTTGAGTTTATTACATAGGTGTATATACTATCCTCTACCTTCACCTCAACAAGCTGTTTTTTTTCCAAAAGCCTTTTGATAACCAAACTTACGTCCTTAGCAGTACCCATACCTTGCCATCCGCCGCCGCTTCCCGACTTTCTTAACATACCTACACTTCCTATACGTCGTAGTATATGCTCATCCTGAATGGTGGCTGATATCTTATCTTCCGTGTGAAACGAGGTATACACTTTGTGAGGAAGGTCGTAATACTTCTTTCCATTATGTCTTTTAACGATAGCCAGTCTGCCTACTTTCCACATGCTCTCTAGTGCTGCTCTTCCCCACTGTTCTTCAGACCAGAATATATTAGCGCGTCTTGCGTCTTTAATATCTGCCGAGGTAATGGGGCCACCTTTATCAATTTTTATAAGCAACTCTTCCAGTTCTTTCTTATGTTTTGAAATAAAGGGATACAGCACCGGATGTTTACGTGCTTTGGCATGACGATGAGATATAAACGGTAGATCTTCTATGGGGACTATACATAATTCTTTGTCATAACATTCTATACCTTTCCGTTCATCATACAGCCAGGAATAGTAATCACTGGGATGATAATCGGCAATTCTTGCCTGCAACACCAGATCCGCATTTCTTCCGCATGGGTTAAGCGGATCATACTGAATAAGCCGAAGTGTCTGAAAAACTTCTTCAATCGCTTTTTTACCCGTGAGTGACCTTGGCGGCAGCAACAACTGCTTTTTCAGCAAAAACTGCCTCGCTGATTTTTTTGAAATCTTGAGTACCATGTGGTGATTTTACCAAATGAACAAATGATTAATGCGAAGGTTGTCGACGCATCAAGGAGCGGATCGAGGATCTCAGAGCACGCCTTTCATGGTGGAATGTAATGTAGGAAATAATCAAAAGCATGGTACTTATAAACGCTGACAACATGCAGTATAGACATATAGCCTGGATAACAACGAGCTGAAGATATACGAATATAAGCGAACATATGAAGCCAGCTGAAGTTAATGTGAGTAATATGTATCCTCCATAACGTCTGCCGCCGCTTAAGGTAAAAACAGTAGATATAAGTACCAGGCTATAATATACAATACCAGCAAGTGCCAGGGGGATTCCCATAACTACCGCGTAGTTGCTTCTCAGTACTTTTCCGCAGTCAACAAATATACCTAAGCTACAAGGAGGAACAAAATTGGCATAATGTTCGTAGGTAAGATATGAGGCATCAAGTATGCCGGCACAGGCTAACAGCAGAAGCAGAATAAGATTACGTTTCATATGTCTCCTTCATCAGTCATTAAGGTGTTCTTCTTTAAGAGTTTCCTTAATATCCTTATAGGTCGCGTGCTCCATCTGACGCTTTGTCATATGGGGACGTCTTTTATAGTTTATGAACTCAATGACCATCGGTATAAGCGATACTCCGATAATCGCTATTACTGCGTAATGGAAGTTATGTTGTATAAACTCCAACCCTCCGAAGAAGTAACCCACAAAAACAAATAGAGTTACCCATGCGAAACCTCCGATGAAATTGAACGCAATGAATGTACCATAATGCATTTTGCCTACACCTGCAACGAAAGGAGCAAATGTGCGGAGTATGGGAAAAAAGCGTGCGAGTATTATGGCTTTGCCACCATATTTAGCATAAAATTCACGAGTTTTTTCGAGGTATTCTTTCTTAAAGATCCGCGAGTTATCTTTTGAGAAAACTTTGGGGCCGAGAGTATGCCCTATCCAGTAATTTACCGTGTCGCCAACTACTGCCGCGATAAGTAATGTTATATATACTATAAGAATATTAAGCTGCCCCGCGCCTGCGAGAGTGCCGGCAACAAAAAGAAGTGAATCTCCGGGGAGAAAAGGAGCTATAACAAGTCCTGTCTCCGCAAATATAATAAAAAATAGAATTACGTACGTAAAGTTACCAAACTGATGTATAACATTTCCTAAATGTTCGTCAAGGTTTAAAAATAAATCCGCTATTTGTGTAAGTATTTCCATGAACATATTATAGTAGACAGTCGGTCTATATTCAAAGCTAATATCTCAGGCCATCCGAAGACACTCAACGGATCATTATTTTGGTACAATTACTATTAGTACTATACGCATTATCTTCATTTACAAATTTATATATATCTATGCAAGGACTCACTACAGAACAGGCAGAAGAGTTACTTAAGGTTCACGGAATGAATGTTATCAAGGAGCAAAAAAGAAAAAGTATCTTCGCCGTACTTTTTGAACAACTCAATAACTTTCTTACTATTCTCCTTATCGTTGCAGCCTTACTATCTTTTTTTATCGGTGAACCTGTAGATGGCGCGCTTATTCTGGCAATAGTTGTACTGAACGCGTTATTTGGAGTATATCAGGAAGCAAAGGCTTCAGAGGCTATTGCGGCTCTCAAAGAAATGACTGTTACAAAGATTCGTGTTATCCGCGATGGAAAAGAAGTCGTTCTTGATAGCCGGTATCTGGTGCCGGGCGATGTCATATTTATCGAGGAAGGTGTAAAAATTCCGGCTGATGGCAGTATCACTCAGACAATTAATCTGGAAATCAATGAAGCCGCGCTCACCGGAGAGTCGCTTTCTGTCGCCAAAAATGAAAAAGATGAATCTTTTATGGGTACTATTGTTACCCGCGGCAGAGGGTTTGCTACTATAACTGCCACAGGCATGGAGACAAAATTTGGACAGATAGCCAGTCGTCTGGCAAATATCGAAGAAGCCAAGAGTCCGCTTCTTATAAAGCTCGAACACGTAACAAAGGCAATCGGCATTATTGGCATCGTAGCTTCTCTTCTTGTATTCTTTCTAGCTACCTTTCAGGGATCGGAATACTTTGCTTCATTTCTTCTTGCAATATCTCTCGCGGTGGCAATAGTACCAGAGGGCCTGCCGGCAGTAATGACCATTACCTTATCTATAGGTGTTAAAGAAATGGCCAAAAAGAAAGCTATTGTAAGAAAGCTTACTGCTATCGAGGCCTTAGGAAGTATCACACTTATTGCAACTGACAAAACAGGTACTCTGACCACAAACAAAATGAAGGTAAAAGAAGTGTACTTTGACGAAAAACAACATAAAAGTCTTGATCAAATCCAGAAAACTACAAACTCATTTAATATGCTTCTGCTTAACGGTATACTCTGCTCTACAGCATCACTCTCCCCTCTTACCGAAAAAAAAGGCTTTGATATATTGGGCGATCCTACCGAAGGAGCGTTACTTCTGATGGCCTATGAAAAAGCCCTCATACCGGAAACAGTACGCGAAGAATGGCAGCTCGTAGAAGAAATTCCTTTTGACAGTGTAAGTAAACGTATGAGTGTGAAGGTAAAACAAAAAGATACGCTTTATACATTCAGTAAAGGCGCCCCCGAATCAATACTGGAACTCGTGAATAAACTATCGGTGGGTAATAAGGAAATCGAGCTGACCAAAGAAAAACGTGCTGATATAGAACATATACTCGAAGGATGGGCGAAACAGGGACTCCGTGTCCTGGCTTTTTCTTACAAAAAAGGCCATAGCAAAGAACTGAATAATCAAGTATTTCTCGGGATGACCGCAATTTATGATGCTCCCCGGCCCGAGATTAAGGCTGCAGTAAAACGGGCACATGAAGCAGGTATACAAGTGGTCATGGTTACCGGAGACAATGAAAAGACTGCCGCAGCCATTGCGCTTGATGCCGGTCTTATGACAGCTACGGACACCGTCCTCACAGGCGCCCAGCTTGACAAAATGTCAGATAAAGAACTTATCAAAATACTGCCTCACGTAAAAGTATTTGCGAGAACTACTCCGTTCAATAAACACCGTATTGTAAGCATATATCAGCAGCAGGGTGAAATAGTAGCAGTAACCGGTGACGGGGTAAACGATGCCATTGCCCTTAAACAGGCCGATGTCGGGGTTGCCATGGGTCTCGTCGGAACCGATGTTGCCAGAGAAACCGCGGATATGGTAGTTACCGATGATAACTTTGCGACCATCGTAGATGCCATAGAGGAAGGCCGTAACATTATAAAAAATTTGAAAAATGCGGTAACCTATCTGTTGTCATGTAATGTCACCGAAGCATTAGCTCTTATAGTAGGCATGATGCTTGGATTCCCTCATATTTTCTTTCCGATCCAGTTACTCTATATAAATCTGGTAACTGATGGAGTGCCGGCTCTTGCGCTTGCCTTCTCGCCACGTGACCAGGGGGTAATGAAACGGGGTCCTGAAAAAAAATTATCTCTATTGGAGCGACCAGAACTTATGTATATCTTCTCTGTAGGTATATTTTCTACAGCACTTGTCTTAGGGGCCTTCTTCTGGTTCCATAAAACCGATGAACTACTGGCAAATACTGCCGCTTTCAGTGTGCTGGCGCTGATCCAGTCGTTTATTTTTGCCAATGTCTGGCTTTCAAAAAAGAGCCTGTTCAAGAATATTGATAAATTATTTTCTTCAATATTCGTCATGGCTTTCTCTGTACCTTTCATAACACAGTTATGCATAGTGTCAGTGCCTCTGTTGGCACGTATGTTTAAGGTCGCCACGGTATCGTTTGCGCACTATGGCATATTTATACTTATTGCGTCATCTGTGCTGGTTATACACGCGCTTACCAGACCATTTATGGGAGCAGAGAAAACATAAGGCAGGTTATACAACAAATTTTTTGAGGGGTGTAACCAACACTTTATCTACTCTGTTGCCGTCCATATCCATAACCTCGAAACGGAATGCCCCATGCTCGAACCTGTCTCCGGATACCGGTATATGGCCTAGTTGATGCATTACAAAACCACCGATTGTGTGATATATACCGGACTTTTCTGAAGGAAGTTTTTTAATATTAAAATACTCTTTAAACTCGTCTATACTCACTAGTCCATCCACCAGATAAGAATTATCCTCTCTTTTGACTATCTCCTTTTCTTCAAGTTCGTTTATCGTCGGAATATCTCCAACGATCGCCTTGAGAATATCAGCAAGAGCCACCAATCCCTGCACGTTACCGTACTCATCTATTACTAAAGCCATGTGAATCCCCGATTTCTTAAACAGTTCTAGAACTTTCAGACTGTCCATACTTTCCGGAACAAAAAGCGGCTTATGAAGAGATTTCTTAAGATCTATTTTTTCCTCAGCCATAAAACTTGTTAAAACAGTTTTGGTCCGTACGACGCCTATGACTTTATCAAGATTATCCCGACAGACCGGAAAATGAGAGTGTGAGTTATTCACCATTGTATTCCTTAGCGATTTGAAAGAGCTATCAATATTCAGCCAGACAATCTCTTTCCGTGATGTCATAAGCGAGCTTACTTTCTTATCGCTTAGGAGAAGAGTTCTCTCGACTATTGCCTGCTCCGCGATCTGAAATACCCCTGACTGAGCCCCTTCACGAATGAGCATTTTCACTTCTTCTTCGCTCACACTGGCTTTTTTGGGTGAACCAACCTGTAGCAGGCGTAGCATCCAGTCAGTGGAGACACTTAACAGAGTAACGAAAGGAGCCGCGATAATGGATAAAGAGTTCATCGGCCGTGATATATAAAGAGCAATCTTTTCCGGGCTATTGAGGGCTAATCTCTTAGGAACGAGTTCACCTATAATAAGTGAAAGGTATGTAATGCTTACAACAACAATACCAAGAGCCAGAGCGTCGCTATAGCCGCCGATAAACGGTATAAATCGCAGTTTACCCGAAAGAGTTGCAGCAATTGTAGCACCGCCAAAGGCTCCCGCAAAAATACCGATAAGCGTTATACCTATCTGAACCGTAGATAGAAATCTATTTGGATTGTTACTAAGATCTAAGGCTATCTTCGCTCCCTGATTACCTTCATGTGCCAGTTGCTGAAGTTTAGATTTTCTGGCGGAAACAATCGCTATTTCCGCCATCGCGAAGATGCCGTTAAGAATAATAAGCAGCAAAACGATGAGCATCTCCATATGGGCGTACTTATATTATAGCAAACACCGCAGATGGCGATATTTCAGCTCGTATGCTTTGATAGCATATGAAGAAGGTTGTCTACCTCAAAAGGCTTTTCCAGAAAATCATCAGCTCCGCTTTTAATCGCTCCCGCTTTTGCGGTTGGATGCGCGGATATCATAATTACGGGAATATGTTTTGTTATCCCGTTACCTTTCAGTTTTTTGCAGATCTCTCTTCCGTCTTGTCCTGACATAAGTACATCCAACAGAATACTGTCGGGTTTGAATACCTGTATTTTTCGATAGATCTCCTCTGCCTGTAGAGTAGAATCAACCGTATATCCCGACTCTTCAAGGATAAGCGTAATAGCGTCTACAATGCCTTCATCGTCGTCTACAACAAGAATTTTATGAGACATATTTTTTTCCAAGCGGTAAACTAAAATAAAAATGTGATCCTTTTTCCTTTTCGCTCTCTACCCAGATAGCGCCTTTGTGCCGTTTTATAATCTCTTTTGAGATGTATAAACCCATGCCAAATCCTGGGAAAGTTTTTTCCTTGTCATCGGTAACTTGATACAGCCTCTCAAATATTTTCTTCTGCTGATCTTTGGCGATGCCGATCCCAAAGTCCTGAATCTCGACAACTGCACTTCCTTCTTGCTTATATAAACGGATATTTACCTTTGTTCCCTCACCGGAATATTTTATCGCATTTGTAAGTAAATTGGTCAGTACCTGATAAACACGAAATCTATCTGCGCTTACTGTTATCGGAGTTTTTTTGACAAATAGTATGCTTTGTTTTTTTGTCGATCCCTGAAGTATTTCAATTGTTTCTTCAATCAGTTCATCTAACCTAAACTCCTCCTTACTAAAACTCAACTTTCCGGTCTGCAGCCGTGATACATCCAGAAGATCATTTACCAGCTTTTGCAACCTACTTGTTTGTGTATTGATATTCCTGAGTATGGCTGTAGCACGGTTATCTTTGTACTTTCCGATCTTCACCATCAAAGAGTCGATATAGAGTTTCATGCTGGTAATAGGGGTCTTCAGTTCGTGCGAGGCCATATTTAAGAAATCATCTTTTCGTTCCTCCATTTCTTTCTGTGATGTAATATCGCTTATAATCGAAGCGGCAGCGATAATGTTACCTTCGCGGTTGTGTATAGCCGAAGCGCTTACCTGTACGTATACTTTTTTTCCATTTCTGTGATGTATGGTAAACTCCTGTCCCACTACAGGTTTTCCGCTCGCGAGAGTCTGTATGAGCGGTAGCTGAGGAGGACCGTTTGGTTTGCCATCCTGCACCGACTGCACAAGAATTTCTTTTCCGATGGCAAATCCGAGGGGAACTTTCATATCAAGTATATAATCTACCTGTTTGTTCGCCTGCACAATAGTACCTTTGTTGTCTGTAATAATAACCCCCACCGGAAGCTGCTGAATGATAGCCTGAAGACGTTTTTTTTCATCCGCTTCCTTTTCTATAAGCTCATCAATGGTCTGTTTTAGCCACCCTATGATACCGGCCATAAACAAGTACAAGAAAGTTAAAACAAGTACCGTTTCTATAGATGTTATGAGCTGATCTCCTGTATGCCTGCGGGTATAAATGATATATACGTAATAGAGTACGGTAACGGTAGTTGCTATAAATCCGCCTCGGATACCCTCACGGAAAGCAAAATAGATAATATACCCAATAAACAGAACAATTGCCAACATATTGATGGCGTCAGGATTTTGAGCAATCTTATACGCGTACAGTTCGAGCAAGATACAGCTTATTGTTGTAGTCAATAAAGGAAAGATTACCGAATACGTTCGTTCTCCCAGATGAGCGATTGGATTGAGGTAGTGAAATAATCTTCTCATGATACTATAGTAATTATACCACGACTAGATTGTCTGCTTTTAGGGTGTAATAGTTTTCTTGGGAAGATGAGCAAAGATCTGGAATGACAAAAAATAGCACGCAATAACAAGTAAACCAGCTCCGATAAATGGTGAACTTATGGAGAAGGTTGCCGCGACTCCCGCCAGTATAGGCCCTACAATCTGTCCGATACTCATATATGAAGCATTCAGGCCCTGCATCTCTCCCTGTTCTTTAGGATCGGTCTCTTCCGAAAGAATGGTCTGACTTAAGGGTTGTACATAGGCGTTGACCAGTGCAAGAGCAATATTTGCCGCAATAAAAGCCGGAATGGTAGATGTGTAGTACATGGCAATAAAAGCTACACCAACCAAAAGCAACGATGTCGTGAATGTTCTTTTTATGCCAAATGTTTTGGTAACAAGACTCAGTAATATCAACTGAGAAATAAGACCAATTACTCCAAAGATGCTAAATATGAGCGAAATCTGGTTGGCGCTCATGTGATATACCTTAATCGATGCTGACTGGAATGCGTAGATAAACATAGAAAACGCTGTATTGTAGAGCAAGGTTAGAATAAGTGTAGTACCAACTGTCTTATTGGTTAATGCATGAAGCAGTTTTCCAAAATCAAAAAGCTTGTCATGTTTTGTCTCTCCGATATGCTTATTTGTTTCCGGCAGAAAGAGCGCGGTAATGATAACAGCAACGACTGAAACGGCAGCCGCGATAAGAAATGGGTATGCCGGATTAATACCTACAGTTAAGGCAGATATTATGGGACCAAAAATAAAGCCAAAACCAAATGAGGCGCCGATGATTCCAAATCCTTTAGCACGATCCTTGGGCTCAGTGGTGTCAGTTATTACGGCCGAAGCGACCGGTATATTACCTGCGGTTATACCATCAAGTGAACGTGCCAAGAATAGAAATAGTATATTAGGTGCAAAAGCGAGCATGACAAACGATACTGCTGTTCCCGCAATAGACATTATAAGAAGCGGCCGCCTGCCGTACTTGTCGGATAACCGTCCGATGATAGGTGTCGACAAAAACTGGAACAATGAAAACGTCGCAAATAACAGACCATTCTGAAAGTCTGTGAGTCCGAACTTCATTGAGTAGGAGTAAAGTATCGGGATGATGATACCGTAGCCAAGAGCGTTCACTACTGCGACAAGGGCGATAATTGCTAGGTTTCTATTTTGTTTTATCATGAATATTTATTATATATGTAAAAAAAGGCTACCGCAATCATTAAATGAGCTTATATGTAGCGTCATCCTATAGAGGTGTGTTCGTGTTTTATTGTAGGAATAATCCACATAATAATACTGCATAAAACCGCACAAACGAAAGAAACTATGATAATAATGATATTTGCCTTAATAAGAAACAAAAGAAAGAAGGAACTCCATGATCCGACCTGCGTAAGCACCTTTACTCCCCACGTAAGCGAGCGATGTTTTTCAAAGTAGATTGCATGCTTCATGACGTGTCTGAAAATGGGAATCTGGATAAGCCAGTGATGCATCCGTTCATCAGCTCGCGCGAAAGCCCAGAGAGCCACCACAAGAAACGGCACCGCAGGAAGTACGGGCATAAGAACCCCAAGCGCGGCGAGCGCTATAGCGAGAAACCCAATACAGAGCAAAATAATTTTTCGGGGGGTGTAATATGGCTCAGGAGTCATTCCTCATTATACCCTTTATATATGCATAATACTATGATGAAGCGTTCTTATGCGACAATGTCACTATTATTATATTACCCCGTGTTTAACAAATCGTTCATTGTATAATGGTGTGTTTCATCCTCATCGCGGGATAAACTGCAGTCCTTTCGATGTGTATGAAGCACATTGAAAACTGTAGTTATCCTTTCCTCATCGTATGGCAATCACGCCACTAGATGAAATGGAGGCATCTCATGCGTCACATACGAAGGCTTATCATCCTAGGCTGTGTCTTCACATTACTCTGGATGGCGGCTTCGGTTGTAGAGTGGTCCACCGGACATCGTGTGCTTCCGTGGAGCGCTTACGGCAACTGTGGTTACAGCAAGCCGACTGACCTGCCAAAAACCATACAGGTAGGCTTGTACGAAGAATTTCCCAATCCATGGAGACTTAAGCAGCTGAACTATATCACATTTCCCGTAACACTCGCAGTTGCTGCTCCATCACGCGCGGAGTTTCTTGCTCTGCGCTCAACCATACTTCGCGAATATCCCCATGTCCGCGAAGTATATTTCTGGCCAGTGCTTTCGCATGACGAAGGCTACTACCCCGGCACATGGTCCGACTCAGCAGCAGTGCAACGGGTAGCAAACGACGCAGCCGATCTGCCTGTACTGTGGGATATGGAAATGCCGCTTCAACAGCTGCCTTCATCGGCCAGAAGCTGGCGCGACAACAAGGAGTTTCTCAACCACTGGCTTCTTGCGCGGACTAAACCTGTACATATCTGGCGTACGCATACAACGATGGGGCTTGATCCTCTGTTTTTGCGTCTTGCCGGAATGCACTTTGATCCACTCGACTACCCCGAAGTCTCTCTGCACCTGGATCTGTATATGAAAGATACCGATCCGACCGATGAGCAGATGGCTCATATTTTGCGATGCGGTGTAGAACGCTACGGGTCACGATTTGTTCCCTCGTTTGGTGTGCTTGACGACGGATATGGTTCAGGTTTTGTGTCACCGGTAATTCTTCAGCGTAATCTGACACTTGCCCGCGACGCGGGTGTAAGCCAGATTTGGCTGTTCGGTGTAAACGGCCTAAACGAATCGGTCGTCACAATGCTAAAAGAGAGTATCCCTCTTGAAGAGTAAAGGAGACATTACAGCCTGAGAGGGCATTCCGGATTTTCCGGAATGCCCTCATACTATCTTACTTATTTCTTACGCTGGTGATATATAAATAAGATACAATTGGAGATTTCTTGAGTGTAATGCTATGGCCAATAAACATAAGGAATACAATCTTAGTCAGATCTTCCAGCTGCTCCATGAACAGATAGGGATAGATTTTGCAGAGTATAAGCATACTACCATGAGCCGACGTATAGGGAGGCGCATGGCTCTTCATAAAATTACTTCAGTACATAGGTACCTTACCTACCTTCGCAGTAACCCCTCCGAGGCTAGCGCGTTAAGGAACGATTTGCTTATACATGTTACCCGATTCTTCCGGGATCCTGACAAATTTAAAGCGCTTCAAACACTGGTCTTTCCCAGACTGGTGAAGCATAATCATCATTCACAACCTATTCGTATCTGGATTGCTGGCAGCGCGACAGGAGAAGAGGCATACTCAATGGCAATATCGTTTGTCGAATTTTTAGAGAAAAAATCGATTGAGGTACCTATACAGATTTTTGCCACAGATATAAGCAGCGAAGCCATTGAATACGCGCGTCAGGGGATATACTCATCATCTATTGGTGATCAGGTTTCTCCTGATCGATTGAAGCGTTTTTTTGAAAAAAATGATACTAAATACAGAGTTATTAAAAAAATTCGGGATATGTGTGTGTTTGCGGTACATGATCTGGCGCAGGATCCGCCGTTTTCAAACCTTGATATGGTAAGCTGTCTCAACGTATTTATTTATCTCAATCAGACGCTGCAAAAAAAAATACTTCCCTTATTTCACTATGCGCTGCATAATCATGGGTTCCTGGTTCTGGGTGACTCTGAAAGTGTAGGGACACATAAACATTTATTTCATATGGTAGACAGTAAGCATAAAATATACTCTAAGATCCCTTCTAAACATAACGTCCTTAACCATGTGGTTACCTACCAGAAAAAAATGGAGGAAAAACTCAGCTCTTCTAAACGACCAGCTATACATAATACTGGCAACAATCTGCAATCAACGACCGATTATATTCCCCAGGAGAAAAAAATCGAGATGTTGCGCGAAGCTCTCAATCTCACACGAACCTATGCTGATTCTATTATTAAAGAACTTAGTAACATGACCGAAGAGCTTCAATCTACGAACGAGGAACTGGTAGTCAATAATGAAGAACTACAGACAACGAATGAAGAATTAGAAACATCGCAGGAAGAGCTGCAATCAGCCAATGAAGAATTACTAACGCTTAACGAAACACTAAGGAAACAAGAAGAAACACAGAGTCGTCTCGCCGCGATCGTCGAATCTTCTGATGATGCTATTATCAGCAAGGATCTAAACGGTCTAATTACGAGCTGGAATAAAGGAGCTCAACGGCTGTATGGCTACACACCTGAGGAAATTATCGGAAAACCAGTAGAAACGCTCATACCGCCTGAGAGACGCAATGATTTTGCTACAATTATAAACCGGCTTAAACAGGGCCATCGGGTAGCACACTACGAGACTAAAAGGATAACAAAGGATAAACGGATTATAGATGTATCACTCACCGTCTCACCGATAAGAAACTCCGCTGGGGTCATAATCGGAGCATCAAAAATTGCCCGCGATATAACAGAAAAAAAGAAAGCGGACGAAAATACCGAGTTTCTTTCGGAAGCAAGTAAATTATTTTCTTCATCGCTGGATTACCAATCAACCCTGAAAGCTGTCGGGAAGATGGCGGTTAAAAAACTTGCAGACTGGTGTATGGTGTATCTGCCAAAAAAAAATGATAACACCGAAATCATTATTTCAGCGCGTGACCCAAAGATGCAGCGAATAGTAGAAGATTATACAAAACGATTCCCTTCACAGCCGGGTGGCAAAACAATGATAGCTCATGTATTACAGACAAAACAGCCGTTACTTATAAAAGAAGTTACTGAACATGATATTAAACGAATGGCTAGAAATGAAAACCATAAAAAGGCATTGCAGCGTCTCCGGAGCCAATCTGCTATAACCGTGCCGCTGAGTATATATAAAACAACTATCGGCGCGCTTACTCTGCACTCAATCGACAGCCACCGGCACTTTAATACCTCCGATCTCCACCTGGCACAGGAGCTGGCAAACAGAGCCTCTTTGGCAATTGAAAACGCAAGATTATACTCTGATGCTCAAAAAGCTATTGTTCTGCGTGATGATTTTATCTCTATTGCCTCTCATGAACTAAAAACACCAGTCACCAGTCTTAAACTGTATACCCAGGTGTTGCAGAAACATAACGGAAAGACAAATAAAGAAACGGTGAGTGAATACCTGAGTAAGATGAATCATCAGATAGACAACCTTAATATGCTTGTTCGTGATCTACTGGACATTTCAAGATTGAAACACGGCAAGCTGGAGTTTCAACAGGAGGAGTTTGATCTGAATAAGCTGGTAAAACAAACTATAGAGAATATTCAGACTACCACAAAAAAACATAAGATAATACTTGAAGGGGCAGTCGAACGAAAAATAACGGGAGACGTTTTCCGTATTGATCAAGTACTAGTAAATCTTCTGACCAACGCCATTAAATACTCTCCTAAAGCCGACAAAATAATTGTACGCATATCTCAGAAAAAGGACACCGCAGTAGTCCAGGTGCAGGACTTTGGTATCGGCATTGACGAAAAATACCATAAAAATATCTTCAAACGTTTCTACCGGGTAGAAGGACCAAAAGAGAAAACATATCCAGGCCTTGGTATCGGTCTCTATATCTCCTATGAAATCATAAAACGCCACGGCGGTACTATTCAGTTTACAAGCAACAAACAGATAGGCTCTACGTTTTCTTTTACTCTCCCCCTGCATGAAGATGTCTTATGACCAAATCAATGCCATGATGGTATTTCATGACATTGAAAGTGAAGTTACTTGCTGCAGATTTTGCAGTCCTTTTTGTGTGTTGCAAAAATATACACAGCTGATGCTCCCACGAGAATATACACGAGCTTTTCCGCCATCGGCACCGATCCAAGAAGAGTATTGACCAGGTTGAAGTCAAATAGACCGACCAGTCCCCAGTTCAACGCGCCGACAATAACCAAAATAAACCCTACCATATGTAGTGCTTTCATTTCATTCACCTCCTTTCATATCCATGATCATAGTTATATACATGATAGTACTATTTCAAGAACTAGTATGTGGATATTGTTATAGGGTCTGCTCTGGCTCGAGAAGCACCCAGTTATGCGATACGTAGGGTTCACTGCATAGATTACGATTGAAACAGCAGGGACGTCTCATACCTTTGTTGAGTTTGTCGAGCGCGACTTCTATATGCTTTTGGCGGGTCTCAGGAGTTTTGACTGCGCGTATCCAGCGGATCCAATCCCAACGGGCCATCGGAGTAATATCTTTCCATAAAGCTTCGGCTTTGGGGGAAGAGGCAAGAGCTTTTTTCACCTCATCAGGAACTTCCGGCTCTATCCATTCTTTGGTCGGCTCAAGCGAAACGCGTACCGTATCGCCTGTCGCGACTTTGGCTGCATCAAGCAACTTCTGGTCAGGCCTAAACCAGTGGCTTGGTTTTTTGCCTGGGCCATACTTGCCGTCTGGTTCGAGCACGGCTTTAAAAGGAACGCCATTTATGGTCCCCGCAACCATAGTCATGCCTCTAGAGGGTAGCTGCGCGGAGGCACTCTCAGGTAATAGAAGAATGGTCCATGCGTTGATGGTGATCAGTTTAGTTTCAAAATTAATGGTTGACATATTTATCTTTCAAACCCCCATGTATCTTTAAATGCGTTTGGCATGGGCAGGTCTTTTGCGAATATAAACGACAAAATCTCACCATGATGCATGGCTTCATGTGCCAGCATAAAAGCAAGTGCCTCATCAAAATTAAAACGCATTCTGCCGAACCAGTCAAGAGATGTTGTCTGTGGATCCATAGTTTCTAAGGTTTTCAGTACTGCCTTATGAGATTCGTTGAGATAAGAAATAATTTCGTCTTTTGAACCGGTTGTTTCGCTGGGTCGTTTGAATGTGCCCATATGTTTACCTCCCATAAGTCCGACTATTTTGAGCTGCATATCGCCCAGATCGATAAGCTGGCAGCGTATAGGAATGCTACGGGAAGAGATCTGGTCATCCATGCGGTCTTCGGGCAACTGTTTAAGGAGTTCTATCGTTAGATTGCGGTACCAACCAAAGGTTTTTTTGAAAATATTAAGGTTGTTCATATGCCCTAATTATACCAAACTGTCTAAAAATGGATGATATAATAGTGACATGCGTGTTCTTATTATAGCCCCCCATCCTGACGATGATATCATCGGCTGCGGCGGAAGCATTGCTAAACATATAGCTCACGGCAACGATGTTGGGATCGTGTTCATGACGTCGGGCGATGTGGGAAGCGGCCATGCAGACGCTGCAAAACTGCGGACCATACGAGAAGCCGAGGCGAAGAACGGAGCTGAGGCACTGGGAGCAAAAACTACATTTTTTCTCCGTTTTATTGATGGTTCAGTGGTATGTGATGCCAAAAGCATTACAAAGCTAGCTGAGACTATCGCCAAGTATAAACCCGATCTCGTTTATATACCTCACAAAAAAGATAACCACAAAGATCATATCGCGACCCACACTATAGCGCTTGAGTCAATTATGATGGCCGAAGGGATGAACAATACCTCATCTATAACTATTCTTGCCTACGAAGTCTGGACTCCTATAACAGATGTAAGTTATATTGAGGATATTACTGAATATATAGAGCTAAAGGTTAACGCGCTTCAGAAGCATACCACACAGGTGCAAAATACACGTTTTGATGAAGCGGTAAGGGGTTTAAACAAATACCGCGGCGTAATGAAGGGAAAGGGAGGGTATTCAGAATGTTTTGAAGTGCTTCGAATTCAGGAGATTATTCCCTATACTACTGAGCGGTTGTCCACTTTTCGCAATAAGTAATTCGTAGAGCTTCAGGTATTGTTTGACCATTATATCTACAGTGAATCGGTTTTCCACATATGAGCGGCAGTGGTCGCGGTCTATCTGATCTATATTACTGATTTTGTCCACCATCTCCTCAACATCCTCTACAATAAAGCCAGTCTTCCCTTCTTCTACCGTCTCCACATATGCACCATGATTAAAGGTTATAGGCGGACAACCACACATAGCCGACTCAACTGCTGCTAAGCCAAAGGATTCACGCACTGTTACGGGGTGAAGCGAAGCCAGTGCTTTGTTCAGATATTTATAGAGTTCCGGACCGCTTAGTTCGCCGATCCACTCAGCATAGTCGGCATTTTGCTTAAGGCAGGGAAGGAATACCGAGTTGAAGTAGTCATGCTCCACGTCGTCATCTTTGTACTTGCCGATTATATATATTTTCTTGCCGAGACGGCGGGCCGCCTGGATGGCTAGATGAGGATTTTTCTGCTGCGAGATTCTTCCGACAAAAACAAGGTAGTCTTCGGGTTTGGTAGGAAGCGGGTATTCTTTGGGGTCAATGCCGTGATAGATGTTATCTACATAGTTGAGATCGGGAAATGGTTTTCTCTGAGAATAGCTTATGCTTACATAGTTAAGGTCATGAAAAAAACCCAGACGGTCAATTGTTTCAAAGGTAAGGAATTCGTGCAGCGTGGTTACGAGAGTGTTCTTTATATCACCGAGTATCGGCAGAACCGCGTTGATGCAGTGGTTATGGATGATATCAAACTCATACTGTCTTTGGACCAATATTTTGCCCAGTTCAAGGGATGCTTGTTTGTTGAGAAAATTTTTGGCTTCGTCGTCTAGATCGCTCGATTCGAGCTCTTTGTCTAGCACAGAAACTATTTCAACTCCAGATTTAACGAGACTGTCGCCCGTGGTGAAGAGGGTTACCGAATGACCTTGTGCAGTAAAGCCATCAACAAGTGAGTTGATTACTTTTTCTATCCCCCCACTTTTTTTTGGGGGTATGGATCTTAGATTGCAATTAAACAATGCAATTTTCATATAAAATACTCATGTTTTGAAGCATGAGTATGTACTTATTATACCATAGTCATTTTAGGGGAGCCTCATAACAAGAAGAAAATGCACATTCACCAGATATAGTTTTTAAGAACACACGTGTCTGATGTACTAGTGAAAGTTACACGTATATTTTGCTCATTTTTACTATGTTCAATACCTTAGCCGCAATTTCTTCTGTCGTTTGATTAGCATCAATTACATAGTCAAAACCGACTTCAGTTTTTAGTCTAGCTTGGTCTTTCAAATTTTGTTGTATTTGGTCATAAACGTCATGGCCCGTTTCCCTATTCCTCTTACTATTTCTGGCACGTAAATGTTCTTCTGATAGATGTAATAAAACTACTTTACCATTATTGTTTCGCACGGTCTGTACAAATGCAGCGTTTAATCCACTCGTTAAGAATATACCTTTATCTAGCATTGCCACCCGTTTCAATACCTTAGGAGTTATCTCTCTATTGCGATACTCTGCAGGTTCCGGCCAAACACCATTGTTTTCCCGCTTTATTTCGTCGTCGAGTTCCATAACAGTAAGGTTAAAAGTATTATGAAGATATGTAGCTAATGTTGTTTTTCCAACTGCCGGAGCACCATAAATGACAAGCATAGATCTATTATATCAATACGATTTGATTGTGCTCTGAAAGGTAAAGGCCTGAAGTTTTATAGTGGTCGTGTGTAGCATTTTTCTTAAGTATTAAGGAGTATAGTGTTTCTTAAACTCAAGAAAATATTCGAGACTTTTCTTAACATCTTCTTCGTTTATATATCTCAGTGCTTCTTCGGGCGTTACCCATTTATATTCTGACTGTTCAGTCAGATCAAGCTGTACTTCTCCACCAACATATTTACACCAAAAATTTACGCCCTGATGTTCTGTTTTTTCTTTACCTCTATAAAAGTGAAAAACACGATACGGAGTTACAATTTCAACAGTTAAACCAATTTCTTCTTTCACTTCGCGTATTAATGCCTCTTCCATACTCTCATTTTGTCCGATCCGACCAGTTATACCAGCTTCCCATTCATTTGGAGCATGATCGCGGGTAGCAGATCGTTTGGTGATAAGGATTTTTTCATCTTTTTCAATGAGAGCAGCAACTGCAACATTAAAGGTTCCGAGTGGATTCATGTACAAATGATACCATGAAAAGAGAAATGCGCGCATGTATCATAACGTGTGGCCGCGCCACACGTAGACCTCCGATTCGGAGGTCGAAGTGTGGGTGGGCTACCGAGCGATGTTCGAACTTATTATAGTACTCTACAAGGTAAAGAACTAGAGTTTTATAGAACCTCTATAGATTATTGTGTTGAATATAAATCCTCCAGTTCTTTAACCGCGCCAAATGCTATACGGTCTATTACCGTATCCTCCATCCCCATCATGAGCGCCGGTGTTACTACAAACTCACCGTACTTATCATTAATTTTATCCATGGCCTCGCTTACTTTGCGTATTTTATCACTAGGTGCATCAAATAACGACATTTGAGAGTTGCCACATGGCTCTAAATCGTAGCATGATACCGACAGCTTAGATACTACCTTACTCTCCGGTTGTTGGTTAAATATCAACTGGGCTGCACGATATAATTCCATGGTTGCAAACATATCTCTATCGGTTTGCCGTGCACGATGCCAATACGTCCAGTCATCATAAATCATAGCTACGTGTATTCCTCGCGCGGTAAGATTGTGTCTTCTCAGACGTCGCCCCATCTTTTCCGAAAGCTTCATGAGGATTTTACTGAGCTCCTGAGGGTCTGCCGTCTTCTTACTGAGTGCATAATCCTGACCAATGCTTTTTCGTTTAAAGTCCATGTCATCAACTTCCCATCCTCGTAGGCGTTTATACCAGTAGTAGCCCACAATAGACTGAAACACCTGTTTTTTAAGCTTATCCATTGGCGCATCAAGAAATTGAAGCGGGGTATGTATGCCATGAATGTTTAACCTGGCTTGAAACTTTATATTTATCCCGTTCAGATCAATAAGCGTAAGCTTATCCATGACCTGTCTTAAGTTCTCATGTGTAATTATTTCCAGGCCGTCCGGTTTTTTGAGTCCTGCCGCCTGTTTCGCTAAGAACCTATTCGTACTTATACCGATGCTGCAGCTGATCCATTCTCCTATCTCGGCTCTCATGCGCCGCTTTATCTCGTTTCCAATATCGGTCAAACTTCTATTTTTTAATACTTTTTCCATATCTGAAAAGTCAATAACGGCTTCATCTATGCTTTTGGGTGAGACATTAGGGCTATAGTCCTTAAATATCTTCTTAAACTTAATGTGAACATCACGTACCATGACTGTATCAGTCATACGAGAAATAACACTAGGGCATAGAAGCCGCGCCTCACGTAGCGTCATTCCGGTCTTTACTCCAAACCGTTTAGCTTCTATCGATGGAGATAACACACACCCATTAGGCGTGTCATATGCAACCATTACAAGGGGTTTACCGCGAAGATGAACAAAGGCTTGCTGTGTACACGTTGCAAAACATGAATTGAGGTCTATATGCATTATGAGAGGTCTGTTGCGGTTAAGTTGTAGTTCCATCGGTTATTTCGTTTAACGTCCAATGTAGATTTTCAGTATCAAGTGATAACCTAAAATCTGTGTTTCCGTCAGTAACATGAAAGATGTGCAGAATGGTTCTTCCCTGTCGCGCTTTGTGGTAGTATCCCAATTTTTTCATAATATATAGCCTTCCTTGCCAACGCATCCGTCGTGGCATGACTTCACCAGTCATGCGGTTATATATGAGCTCGACAGACACCTTTTCATTGATTACTTCATTCATATGCGTTTATAACTGATATGAACGATTGTTCACTCTTAAAGTGTACACTCGTTCACCGCAGGGAACAATGAGTAAAAGATATACAGACTATATCAAGTGGTATAATTAAGGTATGTGCGGACGCTATCAAATAGATTCTGAAGACCCAAAAAAACTACAAAAACGCTTTAATTTAAGCGCCACTCCTCATGTGAAATCTAACTGGAATGTGGCTCCATCACAAGAGATGCCAATAATCAAAGCGGACAATACATTGGAAATAGTGAAGTGGGGGTTGCGTCTCCATTTCATGCCTAAAGATTTAATAAATATACGGGCTGAGTCGTCAGAAAAAGCATGGTCACATAAATACTTACAGTTTCAAAGATGCTTAGTACCTGCATCGGGCTTTTACGAATGGAAAAGGCAAGGGAAGGAAAAAACACCATTTTACTTTCATATTAAGAAAGAGCCACTATTTGCTTTCGCAGGAGTATATTCAGAATCATCTGGATATGCCATAATAACCACGACTCCAAATGACATCATGTTGGATGTACATAATCGTATGCCTGTAATACTTGAAAAGGAAGATGAAGAAAAATGGATAAATCCTGATATGACTGAAATGGATGAAATCAAAACATACCTTAAGCCCTATCCGGCAAAATATATGGAAAAATATCCAGTTTCAACACGAGTCAACTCTCCTTCATACAATGATAAGACTCTCATAAATGCTGGATAAGCAGTTACAAAAATGAAAAGAGCAATGTACTTATCATCATAAAAGTAGTGTAACGTGTGGCCGCGCCACACGAAGACCTCCGATTCGGAGGTCGAAGTGTGGGTGGTATACCGGACTTGAACCGGCAACCTTCTGCTCCACAGGCAGATGCTCTAACCAGTTGAGCTAATACCACCATAGTGTCTCCAACGGCGTTTTCCTGAGATTACTTACCGTCAGAATAGACTAGAGTATTATAGCAGAATAACAGCCTTGTGTCGCCAGGAAGAGGCGATTAATAGTAAAGCGAGTGCCAGTGAGGATCGGCTTCTACCTTGAGGTCCAGGAATACTTTTTTGTTTATGGCAAGCTCTATTTCTTTGCGTGCCATACTTCCCATTTCCTTTATCTTGCGGCCGCCTTCACCGATAATCATTTTCTTGTAGCGTTCGTTTGAGGTGAGTATACGCGCAGCAACGTAGGTTACACCGTTCTTGCGCTCGGTTATCTCATCAACAATAACGGTAGAGGTGTAAGGGATCTCCTCCCCCATTTTTAGGAATATCTTTTCACGGACAAGTTCGGCTACAAAGGTATGACTATCCATGTTAAGAATAGGGTAGATACGATCTTCGGGCAATGTAGAGTGCTCTACTTCTTTTACCAGTTCAAACAGTTTATCAAGGAGTGGCTTTATATGCTGTCTGTGCAATGATGAAATTTCATATACGAAATCAAACTCTTCTTCGAGGAATTTGTACTGTGGCAGATATGAAGGTGTTTGGATATCGATCTTGTTTATGACAAGAATTTTGGGTGTTTTAACCTTTCTCACAATACCCAATACTTTAGCTTCTTCAAAGTCTCGTTTACGGGTGTGATCGACCATATAGATAGTCACGTCTACGGCCTCGTTGACTGTTTTCAGCGTTACATTGTTGATCTTTTTTGAGAGGGAATCTTCGGCTTTACCAAAAATACCCGGTGTATCCACAAAGATCAGGTTGCCTCGCTCTTCGGCATAAACCGCGCGTATAGGAAACCGTGTTGTCTGCGGCTTGGGCGACGTTATGGCTACTTTTTGTCCGACTATATTGTTCACGAAGGTAGATTTGCCTACATTAGGCCGACCTACCAGGAGAACTGTGCCTTCTTTCATATAATGTATATTATACTATAGAGGCTTACATATAGCCTCCTCTGAGCGCCACAGGCATCATTTCTGGGTAATTTTTGGTAAAATATGACATATTTGCGGGATCGTCTAATGGTAGGACAACAGACTTTGGATCTGTTTATCATGGTTCGAATCCATGTCCCGCAGCAGTAGTTTATGCTTGATTCGTCATTTTTTCCTCTTAATATTCTTCGTGTCAGTTAAGTTAATATGAGCCAGTGCCGCGTATTCTCCTGCAAGATATTTTTTGCGATAATTATCATCTATGCGCACACCTTTAAAAGAATCAAGACGCTTAATGACTGTTTCTCCATCTTTTTTTCCTGCAAAGTTGATTTGATACTTTTTTAAGTCATTTAATATCTCAACATCATGTGTGCTTAATAATAATTGGGCATTATTTGGGTTACTGACAGGGCTTAAAAAGCGTGCTAATAATACCTTAACCATAGTAGTATGTAAGTATGCATCAAATTCATCGATAACGGCTATACTTCCACTATGAAGAACTTCGTCTATCATTTTCTGTAAAACCAGCAACTGTTGTGTGCCTGATGATTCTTCAGTCCATTGCAGTTTATAAGTTTTACCTCCAAAATTATGATTGATAAACCCATCTGTGCCAAAACTATCAATTCCAAGATCATATGAATGAATAGTTCTCTCAGCCTGTGCTTTCGGTTCTGCGTGCTTCGTATAGAACATTAATGCTTGATATGCACCATACTGGTATGGCATCCAACGATCATCAATGTCAATATTTGTTCTTAAATTATGCCAATAGTCAAAAATTTTCTTACTATATGAGTGCCCAAACCTTCGTGCTGCTCCTATAATGCTTGTATTTTTTAGATCATCTGCTTGAATGCCCTCATAATTTGGAAGATTAAAACCATTATCTACGGTATTGTACCGTGTTTCATCTGATTTCCATTCTCTTGAAAATAGCTTTTTGTATGTTGTTCTTACTTTACTAGGTGTACGTATATATAATATTTCGCTTAATATCCTTTCTTGCGTTACTGTAAGTGTATATCTATATGTCGTTTGCTCCATTTCAAATGTAACATCGAATTGTGTAGGTTTATTTTTTTCTTCGATTGCAATGTGCGGCTTAAAAGGTAGGTTAATTCGATCTGCACGATATGCGCTAACAATAATCCATTGTAAAAAGGCCAAAGCTCTTAGTGATGTAGTTTTTCCTGAGGCATTTGGTCCAATAATAGCTTCTATTAACGAAACATTATCAGATTGTGTCTTATGATAACCAATGCCCGTAGAAGATTTATCATCGACAATAAAGTCAATAGATGTGGTCCCATTAATAGAGTAGTAGTTGGTTGCGGAAAATTGTTTAATCATTATTTACATAATATCATTTAGTGACTCGTAAATCAATATTATTATTATTTTCGTTGAATATACGATTATATACCTTGACAAGGTATTTGTTGAGGTGTATAGTAATTTCTGCCTTATTAAAAGTTATGTAGAAGGAAGGAAGTGAGATATCTTATGAGAAGACACATATATATATTATCGCACGGAGATAAGTGGAAAGTACAATGTGATCACTGTAATTCTGAAATAACCAGCACTCAATCGGAAGCTATAAAAATAGCTAAACAACATGTGGCAGGACTGCCGGCTGGAACTCTTTCACAAATTCTTATTCAAGGAGACGAAGGAAGATATAGAGCTGAGTGGACATACGGAAGAGACCCATTTCCACCAAGAGGATAAATTTAAGCACCTGAGGTTCGGAAAAAGCTCGCAGGATAATTAATTATACGTTAAAAGGAGAATCAAATATGGGAAACGTTATATCAATAATACAACTTTTGTGGCCAGTTATCGGCGGCATGATTGGCGGATACGCCTGGTTTCATTTTTTTCATAAAAAGGAGCGAAGGCTTTTTAAAAACATCCAACGGCCAATAACTATCATTGCCACAGAAGATAAACCGATGGCGCACGAAGCCAAACTACTTGAGCGTGTTGGTTTTTTCAATGTAGGTACGCCCTCGTCTGACGTGCGCGCGGTTGACGTAATGAATGGCAGCAGACTTGTTATCATAGGCTACTCACCAAACTCACAGATATTTAAGGACTCGTTCAATGCAGCAAAGCAACGAGAGATGCCAGTAATCGTTTATGCTGGACCAACCCACATCACGGATGAAGATATGAAATTATTACAAAGCTATTCTCATCATTCCATGTGCAATACACCGCTACGCCTCATTTCCGACGTATTCGTAATGATGGGCACATACCCGGAGGACAAAATATGAACAAGCAAGTACTTAATGAAACTATTAATAAGTATGTTAGGGAAAATTTATCACCGAAAACAGAACAACGAGAATACATTTCGAAAAAGTATGTAGAGCTGCAAGGATTTTTGAGTGATAATTGCTTCCAGACAGGTTCCTATGCCCGCTTTACTGCAACAGACCCTGTGCATGATCTAGATACAATTCATCCCTCGAAAGAGTCGACAATTCTGGATAATCCCCAAATCGTAGTCGATAGTCTGTATGCTCTTCTTGAAGATGCATATAGTAAATCGCCTATATCAAAAATTAAGAAGATATCTCGACAAACCCATTCGGTAACTATCGAGTTCGCTGATTGTCCAGAATCGTTCAGTATCGACGTCGTACCGGCAATAGAGCTCTCTGAACTAAACGAATACGGAGACCCTTTCTATGTGGTCCCAGAGATATTGCGTTTAAACACATACAGACGACATATTAGATATGAGAACGAGAAAGAAAACCCAATAGGGTGGATAAAATCTGATCCCCGCGGATACATTAAGGCGGCAAGCGATATGAACGACCAAAATCCAAATTTTAGATACTCCGCAAAATTGGGAAAAAAATGGCGCCACGAATGTAAAATGGCTTATGGTGATGCTTATTCCTTCAAATCCTTTCATTTCGAATTAATGTTCTATCGGTATTTTGACGAGAATCAGGGCGCTACAACACTTGATGCGATAATTGATTGTATCGGTCAGATATCCCAAGCATTACACATACCTCAGTTCCAAGATCGCGCTGATAGTAATCAGTATGTTGATGAGTATGTCCGTAATCTGATATCTACGGAAAAACAACTCATACTAAAGCTTCAGGCTGAGGCATACAGTATCTTACAGAAACTACCCAGCGCGGAGTCAGTTGAGGAGCTTCTTTCTTTACTTGATAATTTCATTAAGGTGGAAAAACAAAATACTCGAATTACCCCTCCGGCGATCGTTGTTAACAGCCCAAGACAACCATGGGGTTACTAACGAAGGATTATCATGTGGTCAAATACAGATCTGGATTGGTTACACATAAACTACCCTGACTTGGAGAGACGGGAAGATGGGGTCATCGAAGGCCGTTTGTCATTTCAAATGCTTCATATTAATGGAAGGCATCTTATTAAGCCCAGCAGTACTGAAGTAGCAGCTCATGTTGTAAATGGAATATACCTATGTGACACATATCAGATAAAAATCACATGGTATGAAGGCGCTCACTATCCACAGGTTATAGAGTGTTCCAGTAAAATTTTAAAGGTTGCCAAGCGATTTGGAATCAAACCAATTGATGTACATCTTTATCCGAACGGAACTTTCTGTTTAGCCAGCTGGCAGGATCTAATTAAAAGATTTGAAAATAGTTTTTCCCTAGAGATATTTTTTTATGAATACCTTATCCCATTTCTGTTTTCTCAAACATACTTCTCTATACATAAAAAATGGCCATGGGGAGAGCTAAACCATGGATGTTGGGGTTTATTGGAGTGGCTGAGTAGACAGAAAAAGTTCGACCAAAAAGATATACGAAGGACTGCATTCTGGGCTGCCCAGAACGCAGGCCCTGAACTGACAAGAAAACTTTTCCTTACCCGTTGTCGGGATCATAAACCATGCCCCTGTGGATCCAGAAGAAAAACTAGAGAATGTCATCCGGATATAACAACTGCAATATCGCTCATACGTGGAGCGATAAGTAGAGGCGCTTTCTCAATAGATAATCTCATATAGTATTTCGCGAATAAATATTGTACATATGCCAGGCGAGTTTATAGTTTCTTATACCCCTCCGAAGCGAATATTCAACTGCGTAGACGTAGACCACGAGGCACAGATAAGCGAAAAAAGGTCGTTATGACAACCTCTCACACCCCGGAGGTCGGTATCTGCGGCCGCTCATCAATATATCATAAGATCAGATTCGCTGATACTTTCCGCTTGCGAGATACCCGGCGAAACATATGCACAAATCCGACAAATAGAATATAACCCACTGCAACACCAGCTGTATTAAATATCACATCATTGATATCAGCAACCCGGAATGTAATGTGTGCCATAAGCCCTGTTATAAACTGCAGCAACTCGATACCGATACTCAAGAGCACGCCAATAACAACTATCTTCTTCATGCGGAAATGCGTGATGAATGGCAGTCCGAAGCCGAAAGGAATCATAAGCAGAATGTTTAGGAGCGATGTTTTGAGGTCTTCGGGAGTGAGCGCGAGTAATGGAATAAGATTAATGCTTTTCTCAGCCGTTTGTCCCCGCAACATAAGGCTTGGAATAAAATGCTTAAGAATAACTAAAGATTGATATTGTATAAGTGTGTAGTCCAAAACCTTCACTATATAGACGTAGAATAAAGTGAAGAATATCAGATATACGACACTCTTCTTTTTTTTCAACCGAAGAAACATCACGATACCAATCCAGATCAGTCCAAAAAGAAGTACAGTGAGCACATCAAAATATCTTACAAATCCCATAGGTTTAGATCATTAAAATTTACATACAGACCACAACAGTATCTGCGGCAAAGCTGCCATCAGGATTTGGTCCCCCGACTAACGTTACCCTATCGCCTATTTTCAAATCAGATAGAGAACCAGAACCAGCTGAGGTTTTGATTACCGTCTGATTTGTAAGATGAGTAATAAGGTTCTTGCCGTCTTTTCGCTTAAGAGTAATGGTGTTATCTCCCACGTTTACGATCTGCCCGATGCCGCCGGTACCACCGCAGAGATCTCCGCTTTGGGGAATTGTACCTTCTTGTTTATTACCAATACGGTCTTCGAATCTTTCCTGCACCTGACTTCGGTGATAAACCTTGTAACCAAAAAACGCAGCCGAAACAACCATAATAACTATTGCCGCAAAGATTATAGATTTCGGTTTCATACCATATTATAGTTCTATTTTCAGTACTGAGCTCATAAAACGGTCTGGTAAAATTATATATATGAGGAAAATCATCACTACTACCATGATTACCCTTGACGGGGTTATGCAAGCTCCCGGCGGCTCGAAGGAAGATGCCGCTGAAGGATTCAAATATGGAGGTTGGCAGGATGGTTATGGGGATGAAGAAGAGGACAAGATATTCGACACAAAAATACAGGCTGCTCCTTTTGACCTACTCTTAGGAAGACTCACCTATGATATTTTTGCTTCTTACTGGCCAAAGCACAAAGAAGAACCACGGTGGGGAAAACCGTTCGATAGGGCAAAAAAGTATGTTGTCTCCCATAAACCTATTAAACTCCCCTGGAGCAACTCCGTGCTTATTACGGGAAATATAGGAGAAGAAATAAAAAAACTTAAACATACAGACGGTCCTGACCTATTAATATACGGTAGCAGCATACTCATACAAACACTTCTTAAAAACAATCTCATAGATCGAATGCATTTATGGACATTTCCCATTACTATTGGGTCCGGCAAAAAATTATTTGCCGAAGGCACACAGCCGGAACGCTTTAAACAGGTAGACGCAAAAATCACATCTACAGGAGTAGTATTTGCAACCTACGAACCCTCAACCCCGCTATGATCCTCACCACACCTCGTGATCCCAGATTTATCACTCTTCGTCGTGGCGGTACTCTAACCGATGCCCATCACCATCTGCTCGCACTGTGGGCAGCCACTTGTGCGGAGCATGTATTACATTTTTTTGAAGAAGAACAACCTGAAGATAATCGTCCGCGTAAGGCAATTGAGTTGGTTCGGGCGTGGACGCGCGGCGAGGTCAGCATGACTCAGTCTCGTACAGCAGCCGGTCATGCACAAGGCGCTGCACGGAATCTTTCCGATGCCGCGAGGCATGCAGCGTATGCTGCCGGTCAGGCTGCTGCAGTAGCGCATGTCGCTGCCCACGAACTTGGCGCCGCGGCGTACGCGATAAGGGCGGTACAAGCGGCAGCTCCGGAAAGTGAGCGTAAGCAGGCGGGTCTTCGGGAATGTCAGTGGCAGCGTGAGCAGCTACCGGACGAAATCCGGGAGCTCGTGATCGATGATCAACGACTGCGCAATCATGCAT
>JBDKFK010000002.1:0-107435 GCA_039798745.1 Candidatus Parcubacteria bacterium | reverse complement strand
CCTGAAAGCCTGCGAGCCACCGACCAACACAACGATCATCACGAAGAAGATCTGCAAGAATGGCGTGAGTGACGTTGAAGTGCCGGCCGACTCGACCGAGGTTGATGATGGCAGCTGCACGCCGCCCCCGCCCCCGCCGGTGCTCAAAGACCGCTGCGCTGGCCTGGACGCCGTTGGAAACAAGATCATCGTGACGGTGCCCGCGGATTCGGAAGATCTGGACTCGCCGGCCTGCACGGCAGGCGACGATATCTCCAGCCTGGAGAGCCCGACCATGAACGTCGCTCCCCAGCCGAACACCGGTACCCCGGCCATGATCCTGAGCGGATACATGCTCTTCCTGGCGCTGCTGATCGTTCGCAGCTACGGGAAGGTCGCATAGCCATATATTGGTAGGATTATCGAAGAGAGGGCCCCATGTTGTGTCCTCTCTTCCAACAAAAAGACTTCCGGGCTTAACCCCCGGGTTCCAATTGCAGGAGCCTGTCGGGTTGATCACCTGGCACTCTTTAAATTGAGCTGTTGCTCTTGGAACTATGATCTCAACGCGAATGTTGAGATCAGAGCTCCAAGCCTTTTAAAACACGACTTCCTGGATGACACCTCTATTTAGAGAGAAGGGGAGTAGTGCGTACATTGACAATATATTCAAGAATGTGGGGAGCCACCTGACCATGATATAGCTAAGGCAGATATAAGAGACAGCGAAATTGCTTTGCTGTCTTTTTGTGTCTGTACAACTTTTCGCGGCCAGGCTTTCTCCCTACATCCTACAGTTTACTTTTGCTACTTGCTGCCAAATCACAGACAAGATGGATTTAACAAATGTGTTGAATTCAGCTTGTCTGTAATTTGCTCCTGCGAGTGGCAGACCCATTATAAGAAGCTAACCATTAGAGGAGGACACACATGCGCCGTCTATCTACTATCGTTGTTCTGCTGACCATAGCTGTTGGCCTGTTGACAGCGTGCGGACAACCTGCAACTCAGGCTGCCCTACCGCAGCCACAATCCACCGCCTCGGCTCAGCCGTCGGCGACGAAGGTTGCGCCCACCGCGCAGCCTACACAAACGGCAGCAGTGCCGACCACCATTGCGACTTCGGTTCCAACCGTTGCCGCAAACTCTACACCCGCGCCGATCAGCGCGACCCAGGCTTTGACCACACCCGTACGAGTTACTATTACACGCGAAGGCCTGGCCGAGCCGATCATCGATGTTGTTGTCGTGCCGGGTGGAGTCATCCTTTCAGGTGGGCATCGTATTCCCTGGACGGATGATCACAAAGCAACCTGGTATACGGGTTACTGCGGGGTTGGCCCCGCGTACTCGTGCCGGGTGTTCATCTCTGGCCACAGACTCAAATGGAAAAAAACGCCAGAGATCCCAGCTCCATTCAAAGATCTGCCGAAAGTGAAAGTGGGCGATACGCTCACGATCTATACGGCGGATGGAACCTCGCAGAGTTTCCCTGTTACGCTCTCCAAGGGCGTGGCGGCTGAAGAGGCTGGACAGTTCGTTGGCCGATCAAAGGGCCACCCCGTCATCACGCTTATGACATGCTCTGGGAACTTTACCCAGCAAGATGGCGAGACGATCGCTTCGGATCGATGGGTCGTTGAGGCTTAACTGTAGGATCAGAGAAAGAAAAGGGCTGGGTCGAGTTTACTCGATACCAGCCCTTTTTGCGTTTATGGCGTAAACTATTTTCGAGATTAAGTAGTTTATATTCCATAGACAATGTAGTCAAATTTCATTATGATATTCCTTACCATGCTTACTCACGAAGACTTACAGGCGATACAAACAATTGTCCGAACCGAAGTCCAAAATGAAGTACGAAAGGAAATTAAAGTAGGTCTTGTACCTATCATAAGAAGAATAAAGAAAATAGAAAAAGATATTGCTATCGCAATTCGATTATTTGATAACGAACATCACAAACTAGAGGAGCGAGTCGTCCGATTAGAAGATGCAGTATTTTAAATATTCTCTTGACCCCCATATATATATTTGATATCGTTATGATCATATCATGAGAAGAAGTATACACATTGGATTTATTAGTCTGGGATTAATACTTTTTGTATTGTTGCTACGCCTTGCTTCTCCTTCTTTTGCAGCTCCTGGTTTACAAAATAAAACAAACAACGGCATGCCAAACCGCGGAATATCTCCAACCCAATCGCAACAATGTCATTATGAAGTAGTTAAGTGCATAAAAGCTCCGTGTCGTCCTATCCTTGTTTGTGATAGTCCACTCCCGACTGCAGAGATAGAACAACCTGAGAGGAAAGCCTGTACCCAGGCTATAAAAGATCTTCATCTTACCGATTCCTGCGATAACAAAAAATTCAAATATGCTCATGCCGAATATACATGTGCTGACGGAACAACAGGTACACTCGGAGATACTACTACATGTACAACTGTTTCTCACTGGATACAAATAGTAAGAAAGGCGTGCGCGCCCCATAGAGATTGTCGAGTCACACCTCCTGGAGATATTTCGACATCGCCTACTCCTCCGACATGTCTGAAAATTATGGGAGACGCAAACTGTGATGGACAGATAGACATGATAGATTTTGAAATATTCAGACAGGAGTATATTGGAGAAACGCATACACTTCAGGCAGATTTCAACAATGACGGTTCTGTTAACCTGGTAGATTTTGAAATATGGAGAATGGGTATGTTTGGAGAAGTGACACCATCAGTAACCGGTGTACCACAACCAATAACATGCGGCTGGTGCGGAAGAACCTGCACCGATGTACAGCCAGATAAGATGTGTCCTATGGTTATGCCCGAAGCCGGGAAAGTATGTAGCGCAGTTGAGGAGAATGGACAAGTTACATGTGTTGAGTCAGCAGCACCGAGCGCTGCACCAGCACAATAAAGTTAATATAATAATCGTATGAAACGGTCTACAGCAAAAATTTATCTAGGAGGTATAGGAATTATAAGCCTTGCGTTTTTTTTCTGGATTTTTCTATACCAGATGTTTATCAACACAAATGCTGAGTCCAACGGCATTCATGCGTACTTTGATAAATCAAGAATAGTTGTTGGAAAAGAAAGCTATGTTGATGTAAATCTATATCTGCTATCCCGACTCTCAGAACATATTTCAGGGGGAACTATCGTCCTCAAATACCCTTCTCATATGATGCGATTTATATCTACACTCAATGAACCAAACAGTAACCTTGACAATAAAACTCAAAAGGAATGTATAGCCAACAAGTATAGACTTACAAAAGTTCTTAAAGTGGTGGATGATCCAACTACCGGTATGCTTACTATTTCCCGTGTAGCGCTTACAAATAGTGACGATCTTGCTTCGGGACTGATGTGTTTCGGAACTCTCTCATTTGTAATTAATAAGTCAACACAGTTTGGAACAGAAGGACTTATTCAGTTTGCAAACACAGATAAATGGGACTTTGTCGGACCGGAAGGCACATATAAACTCTTTGAGCAGGGGAGAAACTCTGTTCTTATACGAGTCGCGAATCCGGGCGAACTCAGAAAGAATAAATAGGATACAATGTACTAATTGAAAAAATTATGAAACCCTCTACTGCAAAAGTCTATCTTTCGGGGATAGGTATACTAAGTCTCGCTTTCTTCTTCTGGCTTTTCATGTATCAGATGTTTGTAAACGTGAACGCTGGAAATGTACATGTACAGGTAATGTTTGATAAAACAAGAATGTCTATTTCAAAAGGAGATAAAATTGAAATCAATCCTTATTTCTTTACAAGCAAAAAAAACAAAGTATCAGCAGCAACCTATACCATCAAATATCCTTCTCACTTAGTTTCCTATATTTCAACACTTGACCAGGCAAATATATACACCGACAATCCTACGGAAAAAAAATGTATTGAGGCGAACTATAAACTAAACCAACTAATAAAAGTAACAGACGATCCAGACCTAGGGCTGGTAACCATAACCAGAGTTGCGCTTGAACGAGCGGAGAATCTGCCCGCCGGAATGTTTTGTATGGGCACTCTCCGATTTCAGGCAAAAGCAAATACTAGCGATATAACCATGGACAAAGTCCAGTTCAGTAATCTCGAAAGCTGGCAGATTGTGGGCCCCGGCGGAACATACAAACCTATGGCAGTAGGCAACAACGAGGTACTTCTCATATACCGTTGAGCCTCTAAACTATGACCTATTTCTCTTGCAAAATGGAGATCCTCCTGTTAAAATCTCTCTATGAATGAACAAACATTAACCGCAAAGCAAACTCAAGAAGTAGAAAGATTGTTTCAACTTGGCGCACATTTGGGCCATAAAAAAAACCGTCTTCACCCTAAAGCAAGAAAATATATATATAAAATAGTAAATGGTGTATCCATCATCGATCTTACTAAAACCGTAACATACCTTGATAGTGCAAAAGCATTACTGAAGCAATATGCTAAGGAAGGTAAGACTTTATTGGTTGTGGTAACAAAGAAAGTTGCCAATCACGAGGCCTTTGAGATCTGCAAAGCTAACGATATTCCTTCTATAACCACCAAATGGCTTCCCGGACTGCTCACCAACTTTGAGACAATCATGAAGAATGTAAAAAAACTTCAAACATACAAAGATCAGCAAACCACCGGTGAATGGGAAAAGTTTGTCAAGCATGAACGAATTCAGCTCAGCAAAGAAATGACCAAACTAGAAAAACTCTACGGAGGTCTCCTTCAGCTTAAGAAGAAACCTGATGCTATGTTTATTGTCGATATCAAAAAAGAGAAAAACGCAGTAACTGAAGCAAAAAAGAATAATCTTCCCATTATAGCGGTTGTTGATACCAACTCCAATCCGGATCAAGTTGATGTTCCAATTGTAGTCAACGACGATTCTCCAGCTGTAGTCCAGAGCGTAATTCAAGACCTTCTGCAAACATACATAAAGGGAAGAAAAGACAGCTCGGAAAAATAATTCATTGCACGTATATCCATCGCAATGATTTTCATATATAATTATTAAATAATCCTATGGCAGATCTGCAAAAACTCAAAAAACTCCGCGAAATGACAGATGTTTCCTTCTCACTATGTAAAAAAGCATTAGACGAAACCGATAACGATTTGGAGGCCGCAAAAAAGAAGCTCTCAGAGTGGGCAGGTAAAAAAGTAGCCGATAAAGCTGACCGTGCAACTTCGCAGGGAGGCATTTTTAGTTACGTACATCATAATAAGAAAGTCGCTGCTCTCCTGGAACTGCAGTGTGAGACAGACTTTGTCGGAGGTAACGTAGATTTTCAGAAGCTGGGTGGAGAACTGGCTATGCAGGCCGCATCCATGCCCGCCGAGAATATAGAAGAATTTATGAAGCAGGCTTATATTCGTGAACCAGGCAAAAAAGTTGAAGATCTTATAAAAGATGCGGTGCTTAAATTTGGTGAAAATATACGTATCGCACGCTATCAACGATGGGAGCTTGGAGGTAATTAAGTAGGATATAACGCATATGAATCCACCAGTCACAGACTTTAAAACTAACGGCCAAAAAACAATCGCGCAGCTCAAGGAAGAACTGAAAGGTATTAGAACGGGCCGTTCGAACCCGGGGATGCTTGAAGATCTTGTAGTTGAGACCTACGGAGGTTCAGCTAAACTTAAACTCATGGAGCTTGCGACTATTTCGACAGAAGGTGCCGGCCAGCTTGCAATAACGCCCTACGACTCCTCAACCACCGGAGATATAGAAAAAGCTATTCTTAAATCGCCGCTTGGACTCACTCCTAGCGCGCATGGAGGCAAAATCCTTATAAAAATCCCTCCGTTATCGGAAGAACAAAGACAGAAAATAACCAAATTCATTCATCAGAAAATAGAAGAAAAGAAAGTAATCCTTCGCAATCACAGAGATGATTCACGCAAAAAGGTAAAACAGATGTTTGACGCAAAAGATATAACCGAAGATCAAAGATTCCGCATTGAGAAGGATATAGATACAGCTATTCAGCAACTGAACGAAGAGATACAGACCGTAAAAGAACACAAAGACAAAGAAATAATGGAAGTATAAAAGGTTGTATGGTATGATAATTACTATCTAACCATTAACCTTATAATCTGATGATCACTACCATAATCATATTTATTATTATTCTCGCAATCCTCGTCCTTATTCATGAGTTTGGCCACTTCATAGCAGCCAAAAAGAGCGGAGTTCTTGTAGAAGAGTTCGGCTTCGGGTTCCCTCCCAGACTCTTTGGTATAAAAAAGGGTGAAACACTGTACAGCGTAAACGCGCTTCCCATAGGCGGCTTTGTAAAATTATACGGCGAAGAGTATCACGAAGAAGATGGAAAGGTGAATACCAAACTAAAGGATCGCGCCTTTATATATAAGAAACCATGGCAGAAGGTTCTCATAATAGTCGCGGGAATAATAGGCAATTTTCTGCTTGGATGGGTACTGATCTCCTTCCTGTTTACACAAGGTGTTCCTGCTCCAGTGAATAAAGTAATTGTCGAAGATGTACAGACACAGTCTCCGGCACAGGCAGCGGGTATAAAAAAGAATGACGTTCTTGAAAAGATAGTTAAGGATGGCAAGTCATACAGTCTTACCTCAACAACAGACCTTATAGGTCTCACTAAAAAATTTGGCGATAAAGAAATAACCGTAGTTGTTAATAGTAATGGCACAAAACGAAACGTAGTCATTACCCCACGATCACATCCCCCGAAGGGACAAGGTTCTCTGGGAGTCGTGATAACTTCTTTCATAACAAAAAAATATTCATGGTATCAGGCTCCATTCTACGGACTGAAAGAAGCATTCAATATAACCCGCATGATTGTGGTAGAACTCTCCAAAACTATTTTTCAGCTTGTAACTCTTCAGAAACCTAACGTCGATGTTGCCGGTCCTATAGGCATTGCTCAGTATACGGGACAGGCAATAAAGTTTGGAAATAATGCAGTATTGGAATTGATTGCGCTCTTATCTCTCAATCTGGCTGTAATAAATATACTCCCATTTCCTGCGCTGGATGGAGGAAGATTGGTATTGGTACTCTATGAATGGATCACACGCAAACGTGTGAACCGTACATTTGAACAGTATCTAAACCTTGCTGGCATAGCAATTCTGTTAACATTGACTGTCGTAGTTACTGTTCACGATATTCTCAAGCTGTTGAAATAATTATATAGTTTTATCTATCTATGCAATTTAATTTTGATAATATCACCATCTCAGGAGGAGTCGCTGTTGGAACCTCTACTCTCATGAATAATTTACGTCCCTATCTTGAGCCGTATGGGTGGAGATTCAAATCCACTGGTCAGTTTGTACGAGACTATACCAAAGAAAACGTGCTTCCTCTAGCAACACTTGTATCCGATGATTTTGACCGCGAAATAGAAAGCAAAGTATTACAGACACTGAGAAATGAACATTCATGGGTAATCGAAGGATGGCTTGCTGGCTTTGTCGGCAGAGATTTGGATAATACACTTAGGGTTCTTCTTACCTGTAGCGAACCGTCACTTCGCATAGACCGTGTGGTGAACCGTGACAAACTATCAGTAAATGAAGCAAAAAACTTTATTAAGCTGAGAGAAGAAAAAAATTTCAAAAAGTGGAACAGAGTATACGGAAAATATGACTTCTTTAATCCCAAATATTATCATCTCATGATAGATACCTATTCGTCAGGTCAACTTGAGGTAGCGGGCAAAGTGCTTGATAAGCTCGGCTATAACAATGATAAGATTCAGATAACGAAGAAATAAGGTATAATGTCTTCAATGTTATACTCAAAACTTTTTGGCAAGACTCAGAAACAACCACCTGCTGATGCTTCAACTGCATCTCATAAACTTCTTCATCAGGGTGGATATATACGTGAATCAACCGCAGGTAGATATTTTTTTCTGCCCCTGGGACAACGCGTACAGCAGAACATCATAAAAATTGTGAAAGAGGAGATGGACAGTACCGGTGCACAAGAGATGGTCAGTCCAGTACTGCATCCGCTGGAGTTATGGAAAGAAACCAACAGGAATAATGAAACAGGCTTTGAACTCACGACAATAAAAGATCGGCGCGAGGCAGAATTTGCGTTGGGTGGTACAGCAGAAGAAATGTTTGTCGACTGCGTAAGAAAGTTTCAGCTGAGTTACCGTGATCTTCCTTTTAATATCTACCAGTTTTCGACCAAGTTCCGCGACGAGCTGCGGGCTCGTGGGGGACTGTTACGTGTACGCGAATTTATAATGAAAGACGCATATTCTTTTGATGTTGATGAGGAAAACTTTAAAAAGGAATATAAAAAGATGTGGGATACCTATAAACGCATCTATAACCGCCTGGGACTTGATGTTATTGTTGTCGAGTCGGACAACGGATATATTGGCGGAGAATACTGCCATGAATTCATCGTCGAGTCGGAAGTAGGGGAGAGCAAATTCCTTGTATCTGAAGATGGTACGTATGCCGCCCATGAAGATATCGCCAAATTTAAAAGAGACGGGATTAATCAGGATGAAGAAACAAAAAAGATGGAGGTTATCGACCAACCTGCATGGGTTCAGACAATGGAACACAACGAGAAACATTACAAACTTCCGCGTGCACGATTCCTTAAAAATGTAGTCTACAAAATCAGAACTACCGGAGAAATAATAATTGCAGTTATACGCGGAGATCTTGATATAAATAAAACCAAACTGGAGCATGTACTTAACGCGGTAGGCCAGCTCGATGATGCGACCGATGCCGATCTTACCTCGATAGGTACAAAGCGTGGATATGTTCATTCATGGGGACACAAGAATGTGCGATATATTGGAGATCTGTCACTTACTTCAGTCAAAAACTTTATCGGAGGACAAAAAGAAGAAACAAAAGATACTATTAATGTAAACTACGGCACAGACTTTAGCTGCGACGTTTTGGCGGACATCGCGCTTGCCAAAGAAGGATATCATACCGAAGACGGAAAGCACAAACTTGTTATGAAAAAGGGCATAGAGGTGGGTAATATTTTTCAGTTGGGATATCATTACTCAAATAAAATGAAAGGCGCTAATTACATAGACGAGGATGGTAAAGAAAAACCATATTATATGGGATGTTACGGCATAGGCATTGGAAGGACACTGGCAACTATAGTTGAGATACACCATGATGACCGCGGCATGATGTGGCCCGATGTAGTAGCTCCCTATCGAGTGCACCTTGTCGGTCTTGATCTGAAGGATGATGAGATACGCGCGAAAGCAGAGCATGTATATAACACGCTACATGATAAGGGTATTACCGTTTTATACGACGACAGGAAAGAGGCATCAGCCGGTATGAAATTTGCAGATGCAGATCTCATCGGCATTCCTGTGCGACTTGTTGTGTCCAAAAAAACTGGTGATCAGATTGAACTCAAAAAACGCGCTGAAAAATCGTTTCAGTTGATGTCATTGGAGGATGCAATCAAAAATATATAATATGAAAACCCTTGTTACACATATTCGCCCCGACCTAGACGCGCTCGCAAGTTCGTGGCTTATTAGGCGCTACATGCCCGGATGGAGTGAAGCACGGATGGCATTTGTACCCGCAGGCAAGACGCTTGACAATAAAGGTCCTGATGCCGACGCTGACATTATTCATGTGGATACAGGGAGAGGAAACTTTGATCATCACCAGTTCAAAGCAAAACTTTCTGCAACTCTTATTGTTTTTAACTACCTTAACGAACATAAACACATTCCGACAAATGATATAGCCGCACTTAAACGATTGGCTGACTTTGCGAACATAATTGATAACTTCGGAGAGGTAGATTTTCCAAGCCCCGATGCTGATGTATATGATTTATCTCTTGGGACACTCATAGATGGGGTTGCCATGAACGAGTCCGATGATAGTAAACTTGCCTCATACAGCTATATACTTCTCGATGCCGCAGCCAGCCTCCTAAAGAAAAAAGTAGAAGCAGAGCAAGAGTTGCCACGAGGAATTACGTTTGATTCAGCTATGGGAAAATCGCTGGGGCTAAGTACTACAAACGAAGAAACGGTAAAATTAGCGCAGAAAAAAGGCTACCAGTTAGTAGTAAGAAAAGATCCTGATAGAGGATTTGTACGGTTAAAAACTCCGCCTAATCCTGCGTATGATCTGACTCCAATTTATAATAAACTAAAAGAAGCGGACCCCGATGCCGACTGGTTTCTCCATTCTTCATTAAATATGCTTCTCAATGGTTCAAGCAAAAATCCAAATGTGACTCCTTCCAAACTACAGCTTAATGAGATAATAGATATAGTTAAAAATACTCGCTAATCCACAATGCTATGAAAACAGTTGTTACACATATGTCTCCCGATTTAGACGCTACAACAAGCGTATGGCTTGTTCGGAAATATCTGCCCGGATGGGACAGCGCCAGTGTAGCATTTGTTCCTGCAGGTACAACATTGGATAACAAAGACCCCGACGAGGATGCCGATATTATTCATGTAGATACCGGCTTTGGCAAATTTGATCACCATCAGACTAATCAGTATATGTCGGCGGCAAGACTTGTACATGACTATCTTAAGGAAAGTGAGTACATCTTTAAGAAAGATGAGGACGCGGTAGAGCGACTTGTAGAGTTTGTCACAGTTATCGATAATTTCGGCGAGGTACATTTTTTTGATCCTACCGCTGATGTCTACGACTTTTCACTCCATCAGCTTATCATTGGTATAAAATCTCAGCTCATGAATGATGGAAAAGTAGTGGAACATATGACCTTTCTTCTGGAGTCAGTGCTGCAGGTATTAAAAAACAAGATACGCGCTGAAGAAGATATTCAGGACGGTGTGGTATTTACATCAAGATGGGGTAAATCTATTGCCATGCAGACACGCAACGAAGAAGCTCTGAGACTCGCGTTAAAAAGTGGATATATGTTGGTTCTGAGAAAAGATCCTGACCGTAATTTTCTCAATATTAAAACCTTTCCCAAGCCAGAGAATGATCTGACACCTGTATACAATAAACTTAAAGAACTCGATCCTGAAGCATCGTGGTTTCTCCATGCCTCTACCTATATACTTCTTAATGGTTGGGTAGGCAGACCTGATACACATCCGACAACATTGTCTTTACCGCAAATTGTTGATATAATTAAGACATTGTAAAGTGCTCTTCATCAGATATTTGTGGATTATTTACTTGTCGAATAGACAAGTTGAGCAGGGCTATCAGGTCAATCCAGTAGGTGAATAGTGTTATATTTTTTTGTTGAGTGTGATAGATATTAGGAAGGAGGTTAGTATATATGGTTGTAGTAACTAAGAAAAAAGGCGAATCAAAAGATTCAATGTTCAGAAAATTTACAAAACTCTTCATTGAGGAAAATCTTGTTGATATCGTAAGAAAAAAACAGTTTTATAAAAAACCTTCACTGCAGAGAAAAGAAAAAGAAAAGGAACGTATGCAGCGAAAGCATAGATAATTTAGCAAAAAACCAAAACAGGGGGATGGTATGCACCATCCCCTGTTTTACAGATATATGATAAATATAGTAACATCGTCAAGATACAAAATAGACAGACCGCACCTTCAGAAAGAAATCCAGATTATCCTGGATAAGTATGAACTGCCCTATGAAATTACTCTTAATGTTGTTTTTGTAGGTAAGCGTAAAATGCGTGAGATCGCCAATACCTACAAACATGAAGATGTCGCGCTTCCTGTACTTTCTTTTTCATATAAAGATCAGATGGAACATAATGATAATCTTCTTGGCGAAGTGATTTTATGCTATCCTCAGGCAGTTCTCCTTGCCGCTGAAAAAGGAAAGCGCGTCGAGGTAATGTTTGTTCAGCTCATAGATCACGGTATAGATAACATCATGACCAAGTAATCGGCAATACTACGTAACAATGACTATGGGAATGTTATAATACTTTCATGTACTACCTTAAATATCGACCTCATACGATCAAGGAAATAGATAACGAAAAAGCAAGAAACTCTATAACAAATGTAATCAAAAGCGCACAGTTACCCCATGCCTTTCTTTTTATTGGACAGAAAGGTACAGGCAAGACCTCAACAGCTCGTATTTTTGCGAAAGCGGTGAACTGTCTTAATAATCATTTTGCAGGCACATCCGACTCTATTGACCCGTGTAACGAATGCAAAAATTGTCTCAGTATTGACTCCTCATCTTCAACCGATGTAACCGAACTCGATGCAGCGTCTAACCGTGGAATTGATGAGATACGCTCTCTTATAAAAGATGCTTCGTTTGCTCCTATGTCGGGACGGTATCGAGTATTCATAATAGACGAAGCACATATGATTACTAATGATGCGTTTAACGCGCTTCTCAAAACCCTTGAGGAGCCGCCTGAATCGGTAATATTTATCCTGGCTACTACAAATGAAGAAAAAATACCTGCCACCATTGGATCCAGATGTTTTAGAGTGGAGTTTGGTAAAGCGGATAGGGCAGATGTACTCAAGATGCTTCATCGTATTGTAAAGGGTGAAAAAATACAGGTACCGGAGGAAACACTCGAGCTTATATCAAGACATAGCGATAAATCGTTTCGCGATGCCACTAAACTCCTTGAAGAGTTGGTAATGCAAAATACACTTACCACAGAAGCGGCTCAGCAATATCTTGGCCTACGATCCCAGGATAGCCTTCTCATAATTATGCAGTCAAAACCACTCAAAGATGCGCTTCAATGGATTGATGAGTTCGGCAAAACAGGCGGCAGTTTTAAAGTATTGATCGAAAAATTATTACAAGACTTAAGAGACGGCATGTTGAAAAAAAACGGTATAGCCGTAGACAGCGATGTTGAGTTATCGTTTAGCACGAGCGATATATCGATGTTTATGAAACTTCTTCAGGAAGCGTATACGTTGTTAAGGACAACACCCATAGATTCCATACCGCTTGAGATAGCCGTGGTAGAGTTTTATAATAAGAAGAAGTAATGTACCGATTATTATTTATATCTAAATATGTTTAACCCATTAGGAGCAGGCGGAGATGCAATGAAATTAATGAAACAAGCACAGGACCTTCAGAAAGCTCTTCAGCAGGAAGAAATAACCGTTGAAAAAAACGGCGTGACAGTAATAGTTCGAGGCGATCAGCAGATACTTGAAGTAACGGTTGATGGTGTAATTGAAAACAGAATTGCCGATGCTATTAACGCGGCAATAAAGAAAACACAGGAAGTGGCGGCTGGCAAGCTGAAAGATATCATGGCGAAATCAGGTTGATAATAGTCAAAAATTATTGCACACTAATATCATGTTTAAACTATTTAGCGGATCTGCCCACCCTCAATTAGCGCGTGAAGTGTCTGAGCTGGTTAGTGTACCGATTTCTGCCTCGGATGTACTTCGTTTTGGTAACTCAGAAGTAAAAGTAACTATAAAAGAGGATGTCCGTAATATGAACTGCGTAGTGATACAACCGACTACAAATCCCACAGACACCAATCTCATGGAGCTTTGCTTATTCTGTGACGCACTCCGGAGACAGGAAGCACGTAAAGTGATCGGTGTTATCCCTTATTTTGGATACGCAAAACAGAACATTCAGCATCTTCCGGGAGAGTGTGTCTCGGCAAACGTAGTAGTGAAATTTCTTGAAACACTCGGATTCGCCAAAATCTATACATTTGATCTTCATGATGAAGCGACAGCCGGTGTGTTTTCGGTACCATTTAAGAATCTGTCAGCACTGCCGTTTATGGCAAAACACCTCCGTAAATATTTCGATCAAATAAAGATTAAACCCGAAGATGTGGCGTTAGTATCTCCGGATCAGGGCGCGGTAGAGAAGGTGCGCAACTTTGGCACCGCTTTCTATGGCACCGATGATTTTAAAGAATGTGTTATAGAAAAAAAGAGAGATCAACATGTAGCCCATCAGGCAAAGCCTATGGACCTCTATGGTGATGTAAAAGGTAAAATTGCGGTTATTATAGACGATATGGTAGTTTCAGGAAGTACCGTAATTCCGGCCGTAGACCTATGTCTCGAACGGGGAGCAACAAAAGTATATTCCGTAGTAATCCATCATGACTTCACCCATGACGCTCCTCAAAAACTACAGAACTCAAAACTCGAAAAATTCTTTACGACAAATACCATACCACTAAGAGACGATCAGCGTTTCCCCAAGCTAGAGGAAGTATCTATCGCCTCACTTATCGCAGCTGAACTTGAATAATAGACCTAGGTTTATTTTCCCCTCCTTTACTAAGGAGGGGGCGGGGGGTGGTTGTGCTATAATCATTCTATGATCAAAGCACTCCTTTTTGATTTTGCACGGGTTATACTATTTCCCCGAGATGATCTCTACAAAGGCGAACTTAATAAACTTCACACAAAACTCTCGCTGCTACACGGGTATAGTTTTACGAATGAGTTTGCCATGGATCCGACGATGCTGGAATATCTTACATCACTAAAAATTCTTCTGCCTCTTTATATGTTTACATCCGGCACGATTCAGAACGCTCCCGAAATCCGACCTACGCTGGATGGATTATTCAAAAAAATATACTCAGCATCTGAGATGGGAATACCTAAGGAGTATCCACTGGCTTACAAAACTATCATTGAAGATATTGGAGTAGGAGAGAAAGAAATTGTATTTATAGATGACGCCCCACAAAATATTGAAGCTGCACTAAAAGCCGGTCTTCATGCAGTACACTATAAAAATATAGACGCGCTAAAAAAACAGCTAAACGACTTCTTAAAAGAACTTCCTTCTTAATACTGATTCCTGTTTTCTATGGCCTTGCGAAGAGTCATATAGTCGGCATACTCTAGGTTACCACCAATAGGTAGACCATAACCTAGTCGGGTTATCTTAAACGACAGGTTACGACTAAGTTTGAGTTCTTCAAGCCGTTTACGGATATACATCGCGGTCGCCTCTCCTTCCATGTCTGGATTGGTAGCAAGCATCACTTCCTGAACTTCTTCACCCTCTGATGTTATACGATCCAGAAGCTTGGGAATATAAATGTCGTCCGGACCAATGTGATTGAGCGGATCGATTCTTCCATGAAGAACATGATATACACCGTCAAATATATTTCCCGTTTCAAATGAAAGAAGATCAAGCACGTCTTCAACAACTGTAATGACCTTCTTATCGCGTTTGGAATCGTTACAGACAGCGCATATTTCCTCCTCGGTAAGATTCATGCATATCTTACACAGTTTAGTACGCGCCTTGAGATTGGCCATATGACGTGAAAACTCCTTCAAATCCTCCTCAGGCATTCGCAGAAGATAAAAAGCCAGTCTGTTGGCGGTTTTTTCACCTATTCCGGGAAGTCGTTCAAGAAACAGCGCAACCTGTTTCAGGCTCGTGGGTAGTGTATTCATAGTTAGATCTCGATTGTCTCGACAACTACGAGCGGATATCTGCCTCTTTCCTTATAGAAGAATTCTTCTAAACTTCCGCTTACGTTCTTGCGGATTGTCATAAGGTCTAAAGCAGTACTATCTTTCGGCTTACCCTTCATAACCTTCTCGGCCACTTTGAGTGCCTGGCCAAACAATCTATCTTCACCTTTTTCAAACACAAAACCTCTGGATGTTATGATTGGTTTTCCGATAGGTTGTTTTTTCCTGTCGTATAACAATACAACAAATACTATTCCTTCAGAAGACAATGTTTTTCTGTCCTTAAGTACCATAGTTCCTACGTCACCCACACCAAAGGCATCAACAAAGATATTTCTTGTTTCAATGAACTCACCTTTATGCGCGTCATTCTTCTGGAACCAGACTGATTCTCCCTCAGCAAGCATAAAAACTGTATCTTTGTTGTATCCCAGCTCTGCTGCCAGTTTCTGATACTGTCTCTGATGACGTATAGTACCGCCAATAGGAATGAAGAATTTCGGATTTGTCATGCGTATGAGTAATTTTATATCTTCCTGGTTTCCGTGTCCTGACGCATGTAGCTGATCCTGAATGTCACTGTAAACTACATCCGCGCCTTTCATAACCAGATCCTCAACAACAGCAAAGACCTCATTTTCGTTACCCGGGATTGGATCCGATGAGAATATAACCTTATCACCGTTTTTAATCTTGGCAAATCTGTTCTGTCCCATGGCGATCTTTGACAAAGCAGAGTTGTGTTGGCCCTGTGAACCGGCAACGATAAGACATACTTTGTTGGGTGGCAGGTTCATGATTTCGTCTTCTTTACCTATCAATGTAAATGGAATCGGTAAGTATCCAATTTCGTTGGCGATTGTTGTATTGTCTTTCATCGAGCGACCCATGAATATGATTTTTCGATTAAACTTGATAGCCGCTTCTACACACTGCCGTATACGGGATATATTGGAGGAGAAGGTAGTCATGATAAACTTGCCTTTTGTCTTTCTCATCTCATCTTCAAAGGTTTGTCCTACAACTGCCTCTGACAACGTTAATCCTTCACGCTCTGAACCCAGACAATCAGATAAGAGACAGAGAACTTCATCATGTCCCGCTTTAGCGATCTGATAAAAATCTGGAGGATTGCCATAAGGGGGAGTAAGATCGAGTTTGAAGTCGGGCCCGTGATAAATATTGCCTATAGGAGTTTTTATAAGAATATGTTTGGTATCCGGGATCGAATGAGTCATGTTTATGAACTGTGCTTTGAAACCACCAAAGGTATATTCTTTTCCATCCTCAACCACGGTAATATCTACTTTCTGATTAAACTCTTTGAATTTTCCCTCTATAAAAAGCGAGGTCAGTTTTGCCGTAAACATAGGAGGACTTCCCAGTTTCTGATAGTGGTAGGGGAGAGCAGATATGTGGTCTTCATGTCCGTGAGTAAGAAGAATAGCTCTGATCTTGTCTACTTTATCTAACAGGTACGTGATGTCAGGTATGACAAAATCCACGCCGAGATCTTTCTCGTCGGGGAATCCAATACCACAATCTATAACAAGAATATCCTGGAGCTGATCATCTTTGTACAGCTCATACACATACATATTTTTAGTGACGCCAATTACACCGCCTATGGGTATAAAACGTACTTTATAGTTTTCTTTTTCCATATAAAATAATTAAAATTAATAAAAAGCTATCGATATAGCTTGAAAAGAGAACCTGAAGCAGTTTTTTGTACTCATGGTACAAATAACGTATTTCAGATACCCTTTTCCTGCTTCTCTGTAACTTACTTGATTATATCATTTGATATACTAGGGATACTATGCAAATTACCGAAGAACAAGTAAGGAAACAACTTGAGAACGTACTTGATCCCGAACTGAATATATCTATTGTTGATCTTGGCCTTGTATATAACATCGCGATCGGTGACAATAAGGTTAGTATTACTATGACATTGACCACAATCGGATGTCCGCTGTTTTCTCAGATCGAGCAGGAAGTGAAAAATAGTCTGCAGGAACTTGGCATTGATAATGATAAGGTTGATCTGCAGCTTGTGTTTGATCCACCCTGGTCGATGGAAAAGATGTCTGAGCGGGCAAAAGCAATGTTAGGAATATAATATTATATCATATATGCCAAAAGGAAACCTGTCAGGACAATTTTTTGAGAACTTCAAAAGCCTCGGTAAATCTACAGTCAAAAGCACAGCAGAGGCATTGGGATCATTTAGCCCACTGAAAATAGCACAGGAAATGATCACTCCTCAGACCGGAAATATAGAAAACTCAAACGCTTCAACACCGGAAGGCGTAAAAAAACAGAACGCCACTCCCTTGAATATTAATAAACTATCCGAAACATACCATAAACGAGATGAACAGGAAGCTGTGAAAATACAGCAACGACTTTTTCAGATGGTTAATAACGACAGTAACAGCGCTATCGGTGAACGTCAGCGAATGGAACAGAGTAGGGAACAACAATTTAGAAAAGATCATGAGGAGAAAGCACGGTTTAACGCACAACCTGAGGAAGTAGAAGCTATTACTTCTAAAACGGCCCGCGGAGCGAGACACGCGCCTCAAAAAAAACACACTGAAATTAAACCATCTACAGGTAAACATTAAAAAAAGGAGCGCTTGGTATAAAGAGTTACCTTTATACCAAGCGCGTTAGTCAGGGGGACCGATCACTCGGGGACGGATAAAATCATCTGCATCGAAACCGCTGTGGAAAACAAGCGGTTGTCCGCACTCCTTCATCACCGGACGGGTAGGCTGCTCGCAACAAACGGTGAATCCCTTATGCATGTAAGGGTTCGCTTTGCCGCACGCGGCGCAGGCCATATGTGAAAATACAGAAGTGATGCAGAATAAGTGAGTCGGCTTGCTCATGTGTTGGATTACATGTTCTGGCACAGGACAGCGCCAGTATGCATCGGGGCAATAGTCAGACACCTCGCACCTCCACAAACTATGACAATTCAGTATGAATTATATCATACTAACATGCCCCTCCTTTACTAAGGAGGGGGCAGGGGGTGGTTGATAATATATTATGAACCTCATTTGATATAATGGAGAAATTAGACGTAATGTCTTACGGGATGTAGCTCAGATGGCTAGAGCGCAGCGTTCGGGACGCTGAGGCCGTGGGTTCAAGTCCCACCATCCCGACTTCGTTCGCCGAAGTAATCGGGCGAACTTCGTCGGGTAAACCCGATATTTTCGGGCGAACTTCGCCGGGCAGGCCTGACTGCATAGGAGAGCTTTGTTATTTTTTGAACTCGACAATCGTAACTCCGTCTATAACTGTCTTGTACGTAATCTTTCGTGAACCGAACTGATCTGTTTCCCAGGAAGACCATGTTTGCCAGGCAAACCGCGGCTCTTCAACGAACATGAGTAATGTATCGGCCTGTGCATACTCTACAACATCAAGTACGTTATATCCTTTTACACGCAAAAAATACCGATAGTCATCGGCTTGAGGTACCGATGTATCGCGACCTAGGATAGCTACTACGGCTATTTTATTATTTGTTTGTACTTTTTCTGACTTTATAAATGTATCGACTACATTATTTATTTTTGAAATAGATCGCGTAGAAGTGGGAGCCTTTGAAAGAATAAGTGACTGAAAGATAAAACAAATAAGTAAACCAACCAAGATAACACGACCCCATGGCACATCTGATAAAGCTTGTATAGCGATGAATGTTAGAATGCAGCTGATTCCCAATAAATAGTGCAAGGGAAATGCTGGACTTACCATGAAAAATATCAGTGATGGGACTACCGAATAGAGCCACATTCTTACTCGTCCTTTAGATGCATAGCCGACTATGACTAACATAAGTACGCTCAAAATATTTCCAAGTCCAACCAAAGTTGCGATCTGATGCAGATTGATAAACGAAACATGTAAAGCCAGTGTTCCATTATGAGAAAAACTGTCCAAGAAACTTCTTACAAGAAAACCCTTGGTTATTACCTCAAAAGCTATGATAGGAAACCAGGGGAGAATAAGACCGATAAGCATGAGTCCAAACGTTTTGAGTGAATGTTTATATATCCACCACTCATATAATAATAGTAGAACTCCAAATATAGCTGCCGGGTGATGTGCTATCGCCAGACCCATTAATAGTGCCGATAGAAACAGAGGTAGCTCAAACCATAGGGTAGTAAGCGATAAGAATAACCAAAAAATATAGGTAAAACCGTTTCCCGGGTGAATAGCCGAAGATCGCCAGAACGGAGCTAATCCAGTTACCAGTATTGCGACCAGTGTAAACATACCCCATTTCTTTTTGCCTAAGACTCCGTACACACCAAGCGCGAATAATGCCAAGAGTATATTTGCGATAATTAACGCATTCGCATTCCAGTGGCTTATAAGTATCGCAGGAAAGAACAAATAATAATAAATAGGGCTTGAAGGAAAACCGACACTTAAACGTGGGCCTAACCAAACAACATGGTGTCTCTGTATGTTTGAGAGTTCTGAAAGATCTCTTCCTAGATCAGTATCCAAAAAAATACTATCTAAACCGCCACGTAGCCAGACGGCTGAAAGAAATAATAAGGTAATACTTAAGCTACATAATATGAGTCGATTCCTCTTAACAAAAGAGGTGAACGATAATAGCATATTAAAAGTTCGGAGTCGCAATATAGGTAAGCTTGTTAAGGTAGTATCCTGCAGTTTGAGTACCTGAGACTACGATCTGATAGCACACGCGCACCTGACTTGAACTTACTGATCCGCCGTTGCTCATAACTGCCGGTGGGCCTGTACTTGCGCCTGTAACATAAAACGGTGCGGCATTAAATGTACGGCTGGAGTCACTATACTGAAACTTTGCGTCGGAACCGCTCACATTTTCAAGTGAGTAGCCAAAACCTCTGTATGTGCCGTATGTTATCCAATCACGTGGTGTTGGATCTGCTATGCCTCCTGACGTACAGGGTGTAGCTCCACAGCTTGTATTGGCTATCGTGGTTACACCAAGGCCGTCAATTGATAAGGCCGCGTTCTCCTCAACAGTAACACCGTATCCACTTGTCGAGTTGGTGGACACGGTAAGAAGTTGCGCCATATTGTATGCAGTGTCCGAAGAAGTGATTGTATGAAAGGGTACTGTAGTCGAAGTAGAAGCTGCGCCTGTTGACGCACTTGCGGTTCTTCCGCATGTACTGGTAGAGGTTGTATCTACCCCTGTAATACTGAACGTAAGACTTGTATCCACTGTGGCGCTTACAAGCACCCCTTCAACCGGAGCCACTTTCACATCGGCTGTATCTATAACATTGCTTGAGCCATCGAGTTCCCGAATAGTAATAGTATATACATCCGAAGTACCACGCGTATGCCCCGATGTTATAGGCGCCGGATTGATTACCTTCTTTCCCGATGTTCCAACAGTAATGCTGACCGAAGTGGATGAGTTGAGTGTACCAGTAAAAGGACAGTTTACCTCATGATCGCCTGACCCGCTGCTTCCAGGCAGTGTAACGGTTGGTGTACCCCACGTAACCGAACCACCTGCGCAGGTGATATAGGTACCGGGTGAACCGTTTATGCCGTTAAGATCGAAGCCAGAACCGCTTACACTTGAACCAAAATCAGGGAACCCATCGATAGTCGTAGTACTGGAGGTAGTAAACGCAGGTATGATAACGCGTACGCTTCCGGAGTTTACCGCGCTTGCAGTAGTAAAGGTAACTGTGTGGATGGCAGACTGGGTTGAAATGACGATATTTGAAGTATCCAGTGCGGTGGTTAACGCCGAAGCCAACGCCATTGTCTGACCACTCTGAGAGGGGATTGTAGCAATAGTATAACTTGTGTTGCTTGCGCAGCCGTTCAACCCTTCATCAGCGAAACAAACAACATCACGGGGAAAAAGATTAAGCAAGTCATTATCCGGATTACTACTTGCGGCAATAGTAACTGTTGTTCCTCCTGAAGCAATCCCAGATCCCACATGTCCTCTAAACGAAAAACGTGAGTTTGACAAGGTATCTTTTGCGCCGGTAAGAGTACCCGCGTGCACCTGGAGGGATGAAGATTGAGGTAAGACGGAACAAAATGCCACTACAAAAACTAATATCAATAATAGCAGTCTTTTCATACCGGTGTATTTCATACCTAAATAGGATTATGTATTATCATTTTTATACAGGAAATATCAATGTTATGCAATGGCTGATACGCCTAGTACTCTTATTCTCTTACAACAAGAGTAAGTAGTGCGAAAAGAGCTCCGATGAAGAAAACCGATGTAAAGGGAAATCCCAAAATAACAAAACCAATAAATGCCCCCATGCCAAGTATATTGCCTATGGAAATGCCTACTTCTCGAAACACAACATACTGACTCTGTCGCTCTGAGTGCCCTTTTCTTTCGGCGATCGCGTGAGTAAACGAGATGGCATCAAGGGGAATTCTCAGTAAATTTTCTGAAGACCGGTAAAAAAATTCGAGAAGAAATAAGCCAGAAGTGTGCTGTACAAACATTTTGCCTAACCATGAAAGTCCAACAATCCCCGAACCCAGTTTCTGAAGTTTTTTTCTGGGCAAACGATCGCTAAGCTTTCCAACATATATCGCAGTGAAGGCACTGAGGAAAACTATTATAGTTGAAAATATGCCTACCTCAAGTATATCTTTCAGCACTACATGCAACAAGAGCGGCCACGCAACAGAGTATAATGCTTCTTCGCCGCCCGCGCCCACGAATCCCAGGAAATCTCTTTTATGAGCCTTTATTTCTCTGATTACATCTTTCAAATACACCGCATGCATCTTAACATTTTTCTCACTAAACACTAACAACAAAATGGTAAGCATAACAATGGCGATAGCCACCAGAAACATACTTATATATCCACCGATTGAGATTACAAGCCCTCCGACAAGTGGCGCGGCCACACTTGCCGCGATTCCCAAAAACGCCAAGAGACCAAGCTGACTACCATATTGTTTTACAGTGCCGATATCAAGAAAATAGTTGTGATACGAAATCCACCAAAATGATGCCGCTAGTCCCCACAAAGAAAAACTGAGAAGCAGATAATCATAGTTTGTCGTCATGCGCGAAAAGATTATAAATAGTACAAAGAGTATCTGCCCGATAATGAAGCCTGAACGAATACCTATCTTGGCTATGAGTCTGTTCACAATAATGACACTGTTCATATAGGTAAAATAAAGCATAAGAAAGGTCAGCCCGACCAAAATAAAAGCAGATTGTTGAGAATATCCGTCGGCAGTAAGAAGGTCATAAAGAAATATGGGAAAGAATAATCCCAGCATCGAAATCGCAAATGTGCGTAAGGTGGCGACTATATAAAATACCGAAAGATAATCCTGACGAGTGTGAGGTAGATGGTATATGTTATGAAACCGTTCCATACATACATTATGGAATGAATGGAGGATTAAAGCAAGCTTCGTTCGCAACTCCTGATAGAGGTTATTTTTTGTGATTGTCCAAATGAATCGATTAAGGTACAATAGTCCGTATGCAACTATACAACACACTCACACGCGCAGTCGAAAAAGTAGTACCGCTTAAGCCAGGTGTCCTTACCTTCTATACCTGCGGCCCTACTGTATATGATCAAACTCACATCGGCCATATGAGAACGTTTGTTGGTAATGATGTGCTACGACGGACATTGGAATACCTAAGGCATAACGTAAAACATGTAATGAATATAACTGATGTCGGACATCTTACGAGCGACGAAGACGCGGGTGAGGATAAGGTAGAAAAAGGCGCAATAAAAAGTGGCAAGACTGTCTGGGAGCTCACGAGCTTCTACACAGATATCTTCTTTAATACCATGAAGCAACTGAATGTGCTCGAACCGGCAGTAGTCTGCAAAGCAACAGACCATGTGCAGGATATGATCGACCTTATAAAAATACTCGAAGAAAAAGGTATTACATACGTAACCGAAGAAGCTGTATATTTTGATGTCACAAAGTTTTCTGACTACGGCAGACTCTCACGGCAGGATCTGTTGGAAAAGCAAAAAGGTGTAAGACCTGAGGTAGTAGTAGACCCTAACAAAAAAAATCCTGCTGATTTCGCGCTATGGTTTAAACGACAGGGTAGATTTGCCAACCATACTATGCACTGGGACTCGCCATGGGGCGACGGTTTTCCCGGATGGCATATAGAATGCTCGGCAATGAGCATGAAGTATCTTGGTCCGACCATAGATATTCACACAGGCGGGGTAGATCATATACCTGTACACCATGAAAATGAGATAGCACAATCAGAAGCTGCCACAGGAAAACAATTTGTACGGTTGTGGCTTCATCATAATCATCTTCACGTGGACGGTGAAAAAATGAGTAAATCCAAGGAAAATTTTTATACCCTGGAAGATGTGGTCGCGCACGGAATAGATCCTAAATCCCTACGTCTTTTATTTCTTCAGACACATTACCGTCAGCCCATGAACTTTACATGGAATGCCGCAAAAGGAGCCCATGAAACATACAAACGTCTGAAAGAATATATCCTGGCGTTCCGTAAACAGAACTCTCGAACCATGATGACTGAAGATAAACTAAGCATGATAGATCACTATCAACTTAAATTTCGCCTAGCACTCGAGAACGATCTTCAGACACCGCAGGCTCTTGCGATCATGTGGGATCTTGTAAAATCAAATGTTACTTCTGAAGACAAACTTGATCAACTCTACGAATTTGACCGAGTACTCGGTCTTGGTCTTCGTGAAATGACCGCTGATGTTATCCCGGATGAGATCAAAGCACTTGCCAAACAAAGACAGCAGAAAAGAGCGCAGAAAGAGTACGAAGCGGCAGATGTGATCCGTCAGGATATTGAACATAAGGGATATATTGTTGAAGATGTGGGAAGTTCGTTCAAACTAAAAAAGAAGTAATCAGTCCGCCCGTCTTATTTTAAAATAAGATGCCTTTGTCTGGATCCAGAACGCATCCTGCCGGCATAATTTGGCTGAGTCTGCGGGATCTGCAAGTAGTTTTTTTATCGCTTCTTCAAGAAATATTTCATTCTGAGATCCCTTTACAAGAACAATGGCATTGTCCGGCATATGTTCCAAAATATATGTACCGGCACCTTCAGAAGAGTGAAACCACTTTGTCTTTTTAAGTTTATCTTCTACCTTAGGCATTACATAATTAAATGTAAGAGGCCCTACGCAGTATAGTTCGTCAACAGCGGAACATATTTCACTCGCCACAAACTCGTGTTCATGCTGTGCTTCATCTCCAAGTTCACGCATATCTCCGAACAAAAAGATAAGAGGTTTTTTTTCTTTTTTCGCCAACATGGATGCCATCCGCAGAGCTGCGCTTACTGATGCTTTGGAGGCGTTATATGAAGAATCTATAATAGTCGCGCCGCGCATCCCTTTTAGCACAGACATTCTTCCCGGAGGTAAATGAAAATTCTTTTCAAGTCCTTTCTTTAATACGATATTGTCTTTGCCCATAGAACGTCCAACAGCGAGAGCAGCCGCAAATATTTCACGGTACTCTTCGGGCAATAGATACCCTGGTATTTCGACCCTGAGTTTTTCGTTGCTATAGTCGATAAAAGTGAAGACTGACGTACCTCCTTGGAGCTCATATCCCGCGTAGGTAATATAATTACGTTTATCTACTCCAAACGCGAGAATTTCTTTTTCCTTATGATCTTTTTTGAAAGACTCCACCACATCGCTGACAAATATATTGTCGGCATTATAAATAGCAGTAGAGAAGGAGGAAGCTGTGATTATTTTTCCCTTTTCTTTTGCAATGTTTTTCTGAATCTCAAACATCCGTCCTTCTCCCTGCATACTCCGGGGAACGGTCTTATCAAACTGCATAGAATGAACAGGGTATACATTCAGAAAAATCGCGATCTCCGGCTGCAGTATGGTTAACAAAAATCCCATATTCTTAGGCGGATCAGGTTCGTCAATTCCCATTTCTACGATTACATAGTCATAGTTTTTGAGAAACGAAAGACTAAACGGCACTTTGCGAAGCATACGCCACCAATCGCGAAGACTATAATCTTTGGGTGTCATGCCAAGAATGCCAAGCGGAATACCCGTCTCAGAGTTGCCTTCTTCAATGCAGTATACCGGGTAGGAATCTTTAAGCACCGCGTACACTGCGCTACGCGCGGAGGATTTGCCAACAGATCCTGTTATGGCTATAATTGAGACCTTATTAAGCCGCAGCGCGAGTCTGGCAAAAAACCTGAGGTAAAGGAGTACAGACCAGATAACGTATTTCTTCATAACACCATTATACTAATATGATCCTGCAATCGACGGCTTTGATATCAGTAGACGACAACATGACCGGGTTTATATCTATTTCCTTTATCTGCGCATATTGCTTCATGAGCTGTCCCACAGCGATACAAGAACTGTAAAGCGCATCCAGATCGATAGGAGGGCTACCACGGTAACCTTTGATGATAGTTTTTAATTTTGTCTCAGTGATCATAGAGGTAAACTCATCTTTGCTAAAGGGGAAAACACGGTAACTTACATCTTTCATCAATTCGGTATATATACCACCAGTGCCTACAACAAGAACAATACCAAACGTAGGATCTCTTTTGGCGCCGATAAACATTTCATAGCCACTCACCATTTTTTGCAGAAGCACCTGTGCAGTGTGAGTATTATTATCTATTTTAGAAAGCGAAGTAAAAGCCTGCTCCAGCTCCTGGTATGATTTTATCCACGGGATCACCCCTTTAATCTCTGTCTTGTGAGTAATGGTATCCGATGATATCTTCGCGACTAGCGGATACCCCACTTTATTTCCTATATCTTTTAGTTCTTTTTCGTTTGTGACCGCCTGCACCGGGGACACCGAAACTCCGGCGAGAGATAAGACTTCCATAGACTGCGATAGATTGAGGAAAGGTTTGCCTTTGGACTCCGCAAGTATCTCCGGAACGCGCGTTCCTGCAGACATGATAGATAGCTTTGACAAAACAACAGACTTTGCCGATTTATCTTTTGACTGAGTGTATTGTTTCCATTTCACTATTTTTGCGAGCGCGGACGGGATATAGTCGTATGATGGAAAGCCAGCCATGCCCTGCCGATCAAAATAATGATAGGTGCCGGCCAACGATTTTTCTCCCATAAAGGCTGGATAAACAGGTTTGTCAAAATGTTTCTGCGTAGCTACCACTACTTTCGCGGTCTCGGAAATTTCTGTGTTTGCCTGAGGGGTAAGGAGAATCACGATGCTCCCTATATCTTTTTCCTGGATCGTCTGATCAATAGCAAGCTTGTAATCAAACGCGCTGGCATCGCCCAGTACATCTATCGGATTATGCAATGAGACTTTTTTTGATGTTCCAAACGCTGCTTCCAGTTTAGCTCTGGTGGACTCTGAAATAGTGGTTAAGGTAAGACCATTTTTTACGAGCTGATCTGCCAGCAACACCCCCACGCCGCCCGCGTTTGATAAGACGAGCACAGATGATGACGAAGGCATCTTGTTAAAGCTCGCCATCTTGAGGATGGTAATAAACTCAGTATAAGTGGAAGCGCGTATTACGCCATACTGACGAAATACGGCATCATACACATCATCATCACCCACAAGACCTCCGGTGTGTGAGAGCGCCGCCTGAGAGCCTTCTTTTGTAGATCCTGATTTAAGAACAACCACGGGTTTACGTCGCGTAACTTTTTCCAGCACAGAACGGAATTTGTCACCATCCTTTATATCTTCTACATACATTCCTATTACTTTTGCTTCATCGGACTCAGCCAAATACAAAAGAACATCAGACTCATCAATAACTGTCTTGTTACCCAGACTGATAAAATGAGAAAAACCAATATTTTCATGTGCCGCAAAGTAGTCAAGCATTACACTTCCTATAGCTCCGGACTGCGAGAGAAACCCAATATTCCCGGACGGACATACATGTTTGAGAAACGTAACATTGATATGCTCTGAGGTGTTGATAAAACCAATACAGTTTGGTCCCAGGATCTGCATATCGTTTGCTTTGGCTGCGGCGGCGAGCTTCTTTTCCATCTCTGCCCCTTCAGCTCCCGTTTCCTTAAACCCGGCTGCAAAGATAACTACATTATGAATGTTGTATTTCTTGAGTTCATCCAGGTAAGGGAGCGCGACTGTCGCGGGAACACAGAGAACCGCAAGCTCTATAGGTTGTCCTACTTCTTCAATACTCTTATAAATGTGCTTGTCGAATAGTGAGCCACCTTTTGGATTGATAAAATAAATGTTTCCTTTATATCCTTGTGCCAATAAATTCTTAGCAACCAAATGTCCAACTTTCTGAGGTTCCTGAGATACACCAATAATGGCGATTGAGTTTGCCTTAAACATTGTGTCCAGCATATATACGATTATAGAGAATACCCAATGGTATTTGCCAGTCGAAATATATGTCATTGCGAGCCATATTACTGCCGGCGAAGCAATCTACACACGTAGATAGGTTCGCTTGAAAAGATTGCTTCGCTCGATAGAAATTGCTCGCAATGACAACCTACCTATACATAAATGCATAAAGATAGCAGATAGATATTTGCTACTATATAGTAACTCTATGAGCACGTTCATAAACATTATCGACGTAACAATAAATCAGTACTTTATCTACCGGCTGAGTTTTGTACTCTGGAGGTTTCGCAACTTTCTCAATTTGCTTCTCATATATTTTTTGTGGTCCGGAGTATTTGTAGGAAAGTCACAGATTTTTTCTTATACACAGACTCAGTTGATATCGTATATTCTCATCGTTAATATTACCGGTGCGGTTGTACTATCTACCCGAACTCATGAAGTAGCAGGGGAGATACTCTCAGGAGATATAATAAACTATCTTTTGAAACCACTCGGATATAGTACATATCTGTTGGCCAAAGAGCTTGCAGATAAATTTCTCAATATTATATTCTCTATGGGTGAGCTACTTATTCTTCTGGTATTATTTCATCCTACACTGGCGATCGTGGCAACACCACAAACGGGCGCTCTATTTTTTATATTCCTGGTTGTGGGACTTATACTATCGTTTCATCTTTCGCTCTTGCTTTCTCTTGTCGCATTCTGGACACCCGAAGTGTGGGCACCCCGATTTATATATATGGTTTTTGTTACCTTCCTGGCGGGCAACTTTTTTCCGCTGGATATACTTCCAAAGCAGTTGTTTGAATTTTTCATGTTCACACCGTTTCCATACCTAATCTATATTCCGTCTAAGATACTTATCCACGGAACGGGTACAAATGTTGGCTCAATGTTATTGATTGCTCTTTCATGGTGTCTCATACTACATTTCATGGTCCGCGTTGTATGGAACAAAGGGATGAAGGAGTTTAGTTTTTTTGGACGATGAAAAAAAATTTTAAACTATTTTGGCTCTTCAGTACGTACAGTATAAAGAGCGCGTTTCAACAGCGGCTAGGCGTAGTGCTCTTCACTCTGGGCAAACTCCTGCGATTTGTAGTGTTCTTTATTTTTGTCTACCAACTGCTGTCAAAAACACGTTTCCTTGCGGGTTACAATATAAACCAGACAATTGTTTTCTACCTTACGTATACCATGATAGACAATCTTGGACAGTTGCTATTTCGTGAAGTATACCGATTCAGACCTCTCATAGTTTCCGGCGATTTCAGCGGTATTTTGATAAAGCCTTATCATCCGTTTATGCGCATTCTGATAGGCGGCATTGACGTGCTGGATGTTATTCTGACTCTCCCGTATACTATTCTTCTTGTCTATTTCATACAAAAGGCAGGGGGATTTACATTCCTAACAGCGATTATATATATTGGTCTCATTATAAACTCGCTGGTTCTGACTATGGCGTTTCATATACTTGTGCTTTCTCTCGGCATACTTACCACTGAAGTAGATCACGCCACGCTTATCTATCGGGATCTTTCACGTATGGGTTCAGTGCCCATGGATATATATAAGGAACCTTTACGAACGCTGCTCACCTTTGTTATTCCGATCGGAATTATGATGTCGATACCAGTGAAAGGATTATTCGGAATACTTACATGGAATGTCTTTCTATACTCAGTTGCATTCTGTATCATATTTCTTATTGGTTCGCTCACAATATGGAAGAAAGCCCTTATGCGTTACCAAAGTTGGGGAGGATAATATATGATAACGGTTAAAGATCTGGTCAAAACATATGAAACGCCTATAAAGTCGGGCAGCATACTGCGGGATATAATAGACAGACAGTATAAAAAGAATATAGCGCTCAATCATATTTCATTCGAGATAGATGAGAATGAGTTTGTTGGCTTTATAGGACCAAATGGCGCAGGTAAAACTACTACAATGAAGATTCTTTCCGGCATTCTCTATCCGACTGAAGGATCGACCAAAGTTCTTGGATATACACCTTTTGAAAAAAACAACAAATTTCTCAAACAGATAGCGTTTGTAATGGGTCAGAAAAATCAGATGCTGTGGGAACTACCTGCAATCGACACGTTCTATCTAAATAAAGAAATATATGAGATTGGTGACGCCTCGTTCAAACAACGTCTGCAAGAGATGGTCGAGTTACTTGCATGCGAAAGCTTTATTGATCAGCCGGTCAAGACCTTATCACTGGGACAAAGAATGCGCGTAGAACTTATAGCATCGCTCCTTCATAAACCCAAAATTCTCTTCCTTGACGAACCAACAATCGGTCTTGATATTTTCGCGCAGGCAGCGATTATAAAATTTCTTAAAGAATACCAGTCGCGATATAAAACAACCGTAATGCTTACATCTCACTATATGCAGGACGTACAAAGACTGGCAAAAAGAATAATCATGATAGACCACGGCACCATTATATTCGATGGTATGCTGAAAGACCTCATTCGAGACTATTCGGAGGAAAAAATCATTAATATAATCATGGATGAACCGCTGGAAAAGTTACCCGCATTTATAAGCCACTACCGACATGCATATACATTTCCTCAGCTGAAGATAACGATACAAAAATCACAGTTGCACAAGATACTTCCTCAGATACTGGAATCTGTAGCATACAATGACGTGACCATAGAAGACGAACACATTGAAGATATCATTAAAAAAATATTCAAAAAGAAAAATACATCTTCCTGATATTATCTTTTCTCGAAGTACAGAGTCACTACAGAAGTTATTGTCTGTGTGCCTTCCTCAAGCTGAGGACCGTTGGAGACGCTGCGCTCTGACATAGCAGCTTTGTCGTACATCGGAACAGGGGAACCCGCTTCTGATGTTTCGACTATATTCACTACTTTGCCTAACGAAATGCCGAGTTCATTGGCAAGTTTTTGCGCCTGCTCTTTGGCGTTAGCGATTGCCTTTGAACGAGCTTCGACCCGGTACTTGGCCGGATCATCTACTGCAAATCTTGTGCCATGGATCTCATTTACTCCCGCTGCCGATGCTTGAGATATAACCTTTGAAACGAGATCTTTATTTTTTACTTTCACGGAAATGGTGACGTTGCCATTGTAGCCTACGATGCGATCCTGACCTCCCTCATACGAATAGTTAGGAAATGTAGAAAAATTTGAGGTTGTGATATCTTCCTTTGGTATGCCCAACTCCTTCAGCGAACTAACGAGTTTATTATTAGCATCTGATATAGTTTTTTGAGCAGCCTCCACTGTCTTCACATTGCTTACCGTTACTCCAAGATCAACATACGCTGTGTCTGGAATTACCTCAACTTTTCCCTCTCCAATGACCGAAAGTTCTGTGCTTTTATTTGTAGTGACAATCTGAATGGGGTAGTAGATGTTGTAGTGTTTTATAATAGCGAGAACAACAAGAAGAACGATAGGGAATAGAATGAGTTTTTTCATATGATGTTATTATTCCAAATAACTCCGCTACTTGTCAACAACTGCTGTTATATATTCCGCTTATATATCCTTACTACTGGATGGTCAAAAACACTCCATGTTTCCTCCGCGTCCTCGTCGGGATACTCCGCTATTGTAATGCCAAAAAGCGTAATGCGGGGGAATGAGCTAAACTCTGCTACTTTGTGATAGCCCAAAGTGCCGTTAAATAATTTTGTGTAGTATTCATTGAGAATAGGATACTGCTTCGCGAGATACTTGCATTTTGATTTTGACTCCCAGGTATATATGCCGGTCTTTATTTTGTCGATAAGCGAAGTATCCTGTTTTACCTCGTTACCGTCCGGAGAAAGACATGTGTGATTTTTAAAAACCCTTCGGGATGGTACAAAGATATAATCAGCAGTCGCGAGATGCTCGGCAAGACGCTCCTGCAGTACAGAATCCGCATCTACATTATAGGAATCAAAAGAGATATATTCATAGGGTTTAAAGCTCACCTGCTCGTCAGCAGGAAAAATCGGCATATCTACAACGTTTGCCGTCTCTGAAAGTATTTTTGAGTTCGCTTCCAGATTTTCGTGTATCCAGTGTGAAGCCGTATATCGCACATCGGGAAACTGATATATAGAAAGAAACGCGATTCCGGGCATAATCATGACAAACAGCAAAACCGCGAGGTCGATCTTCAGAACAGAAGCCCATATTGTTTTTACACGGGTGATATAGGTATACAGCTCATAAAACAGTAAAATAACAATAAGAATCATTACGGGATAAGCCGGGGCTAGAAACCGTGTCCATTTTGTATACATAAACGCGTTTGGGAGAAACACCGAAAGAAAAGCCAGACGTAGAAATATATTCGTCTTTGTATAGGGAAGAAAAATAAATCCCAGAATAAAGCACAGAAGCACTCCGAAGCCTAGCACAAACGGAAAAATATGGATAAACTGAAAGAGAAGCGGTGTGGTGGAGTCAAATGCTCTGGTATAAAATACCAACGCTTTACCCAACGCGACATCGGATTCGTAATGCATAGAACCTAAGAATCCTTTAAAGTCTATAAGGTTGTAGGGAGAAAATATAAAACTTATGTACGCCGTAGCTGCAACAAATTTTACTCCTCTAAAAAATGCCCTTAATACGTCCATTTTGCCCTCAGTGCGACGGATCTCTGAAAGAAGTAACAGACAGGGTAAAAAGACATACACAAGCGAGGATACTTTTGTGGCTACCGACATACCACAGATAACTGCGCTTAATATGTAGTACCCGCGGGCAGAGATTCCGTCTTTCATACGAAGCAATGAATAGTACAGCAGCCAGATAAAAAAGAACATGAGGAGCGCCTCTGTGGTACCGTAATGGGCAAACTGGATGAGCACAGGTGAAAAGGTAAGAAGCAAAAACGCGAAAAAATCGATGAATAGCTGTCTTTTAGCCGACAGGAGAAAGACTATTTTCATGCAGAATACTACGGTGAGCACGGAGACGACGGCTGAAATAGCGCGTAAACCCATTACAGCCTCTGTGTATGAGATCTCAGTCTCAGTGATCTTTGTAAAAGCGTGAAATAGCTGAACAAGCAGGTACGATGCGTATAAGGGAAGCTGTCCGTAAGCAAAAAAATGGGGATTATACGAATCCACTGAGGACAGCCTCATAATTGCCCACGCCATATTCCTTTCATCCGGGTGAAATGAGTAGGGTAGACCCCATTCTAGGTTTATAAAACGCGTGTATATGAGTATAAGTAACGCAGATATGACTATCAAAACTATGAGAAAATTCCTTAGTGTAAGACGCATGTAAAGTGTTGAAATAAATTATATCTGCTATACTGCATATGAGTTATCATTAAGTGTACACTACTGATTTCTCCTATTTCCTCTGTATTTATTTAGACAAATTACCCTATTGTCATTGCGAGCCGACTACATGAAGCGAAGCAATCTTTATAGTAAAGATTGCTTTGGTCCTCAGAGTAACGGGCCTCGCAATGACAGAAATCAGGATGACGGGATGTTGGATTCAACCGAATAGCAACTTTCCTCTTGATTTTTCGCCCTCTTCTTATTATGATATACTATCATTTATTGATAGTTATATATTGTGGTGGCCTAACGATAAGATTATGTACGAACTTACATTCCTTCTCAATGAAGAAGCTGAACTAAAGACATTATCCAAACTTGTGGAGTCTTTTGACGGCAAATTACTTAGTGAAAAAAAATGGGGTAAGCGAGAGCTTACATACCCGATAAAAAAGATAACTGCTGCTGAATATTATACCTGGATTATCTCTATTGACGAGACACAGCTGGGTGAACTGAGAAAGAAGCTTAATTTTAATGATAAGCTCATCAGGTTCCTGCTTCTTAAGATAGATGATGAACCTCAAAAGAAACCTCTTGTAAAAGAAGCTGAAAAAGAAACTAAAGAATAATGGTAAAATTAACTCTATCATTACTATTTAACTAACACATATGGCAAGTCGTTCACTCAATAGGGTGATATTAATCGGTAACTTAACAAGAGATCCAGAGCTTAAATATACTCCGGCCGGAACAGCTGTCTGCACCTTTGGAGTCGCGACAAACAGATCATGGACTACTGCCGACGGACAGACAAAAGAAGACACCCAATATCACCGTATAGTTGCATGGCAGAAGCTCGCAGAATTATGTGGTAAGTTACTTACCAAAGGTCGGAAGATCTATATGGAAGGACGCCTTACCTATCGCACATTCACCGCGAAAGACGGCCAGCAGAAGACAGTAGCTGAGATAGTATTAGATGACTTTATCGTATTCAGTGACGGCAAGAAAATGACAGGCACAGAAGAAGCCACAGCGGCCGTAAGCTCAGGATCACCTGAAATAAGCTTCCCGAGCGATGAAGATATGGCATCTATGTCTACCGGTGAAGAGGAACACAAGACACCCAATTCTAAAAACGATAATTCACAGATAGTTGAACCAGACGATATACCATTTTAATTTTAATTACACCTATGACTAAATGTTTTTTCTGTTCATATAAAACAACTCCCGATTACAAAGATCTGGAGAACATTGAAAAATTTCTTTCGCCAAGAATGAAGATTCTTCACAGCGAAAAATCAGGCGTCTGCGCAAAACATCAGAGAAAGCTCTCAAAGCACATAAAATATGCGAGATTCCTGGCTTTATTGCCCTATACCTCCTACCAGGGAGCCTGAGTTGTGATCTAGGAATGTTGTTTCATATATTTCCTGTATAAAAATCTTTTTCATTTGGTGTTATAATGGAAAAATGAACGTAACATTCACTGTCCCTGAGTCTGCTGAAATTCTGGTAAAAGTAAACCAGAAAATTGATTTTGGAACCCCTTTCCTGAAACAAAAAGGTAAAGAAGAGGTTCGTGTGCCTATTGCGTCACTTCTTCATATTCAGCCTAATAAAATCTTCAATTACCTCACCAAATTCGTAGGAGACGCGGTAAAAAAAGGTGATTTAATCGCCCGCAATAAGACTTTTCTTATAAATCGACAGTATTTTAGTGAATATAACGGCATGATAAAAGAAATAAACCACACAGAAGGTGTGCTGGTATTACAGGTATCAACCGACGAAAAAGCCGAAACGACCTCATCGATGAAAGGTGAGATAGTTTCAATCGAAGGAAAAGAGATTAAAGTAAAAGTACAAAAAGGCAAAGAGTATGAAATAAAAGAAGCAAATGAACCATTCGGAGGAGAAACCTTATTTTTTGAACCCAAATTTTCACAGCTTCTGACCACAGACGATGTATCGGGCAGAGTAGTAATAGCCAGCAGACTACAGCCATATGACCAGATAAAACTCGAGACATTGGGCGCGAAAGGGTTTATTACGATGCACTCTTTGCCGGAACAGGCCACTATCCCCACAGCGAAGATAAGTAAATCTATAGAGTGGACTGATTTTACGGGTGATCCATATTCGTATTGCACAATCGATACAGATAGTAATAAAATTTACTTTTACAATTAACAATCCATATTTTTATGAACTCACAAAAAATAACCAATTATCTTCTCTACGCTGCCCTTGCTATATTTTTATTCGGCTCCGGATATAGGCTTGGAGAGATGAAAAGCAGAAAGTCCCTTATGTCTCAACGCGGTTCCCAGGGACAGTCTTCACTGTTTGATAAAACCCAGAAGGAAATAGACTTTACTCTTTTCTGGGATACCTGGGATAAAGTGCAGGAAAAGTACGTTGACAAGAAAAAAGTAGATTCAAAAAAAATGTACTACGGAGCAATAAAAGGAATGGTAGCTTCGGTAGACGACCCTTACACATTTTTCCTGACTCCTCAGGAAAACCAACAATCTAAGGATGATTTGGGAGGTAAATTTGAAGGAATAGGCGCTCAGCTTGGGCTCAAAGAAAACCGCATAGTAATAATTGCTCCGCTCAAAAATTCACCCGCGGAAAAGGCCGGCACTCGTGCAGGGGATGCGATTGTAAAAGTCGATGGTCAGTCGACCAAAGGGTGGACATTGCCTCAGGCTGTCTCAAAAATAAGAGGAGACAAAGGTACCAAAGTAAAAATAACCGTAAATAGAGAGGGAAAAGAACTTACATTCGATATAATGCGCGATGAGATAAAGGTTCCTTCTGTCGAACTTACCTATGAAAGAGCGACAGATGGTCAACAGGTAGCACATCTCAAACTAAATCAGTTTGGGGAAAATACCAACGACGAATGGAACAACGCAATTGATGAAATCAAACAGCGTTGGGATGGTAAACAAATTAAAGGAATGGTTCTTGACCTGCGCGACAATCCTGGAGGTTATCTTGAGAGCGCCGTCTATACAGCGTCAGAGTTTCTACCGGAAGGCAAACTGATTGTGAAACAGGAATCGACAGTCACAGAATCGAAAGATTATTACTCAACTCACGAGGGTAAACTGCAGACTATACCGATTACCGTTCTTATAAATCAGGGTTCCGCTTCTGCATCAGAGATTCTGGCTGGCGCACTGAGAGATCATAAGCGAGCTACTCTTATTGGAGAGAAAAGCTTCGGCAAGGGATCGGTTCAGGAAGCCCTTGATCTCGGTAACGGAGCAGGCCTGCATGTAACTGTAGCCAAATGGATCCTGCCCAAAGGTGAGTGGATCAATGGCAAAGGGATAGAGCCTGAGATAGTTGTCGAGAATAAGGTGACTGAAGGCAATACAATAACCAAAGATGAAGATGAGCAGCTACAACAAGCTGTAAATAAGTTATAAATATATACACTTATGAAAAAACTCATAGCACTACTACTGTTACTCATAGCTCTATTGTATGTTGGTGAAAAAACAAATATTCTGCAGACGCCGCAGTTCAAGAATATTTTACCCAACATCAATACTCCTAATACTATTGATCTGCCGGGAAAGCAGGAAGTAGTATACGAAGAATCTGTTGTAACAAAAGTCGTAGAAAAATCATTAGCATCTGTAGTTACCATAAGTATAAAAAAAACCACGACCTCCAGAGATCAATTTGATATTGATCCGTTTGATCCTTTTAGTCCTTTTAAAAGAATACCCGGCAAGGCAGAGGAGATCGAACAAAATATCGGAAGCGGATTTATCATTTCTTCTGAGGGCCTTATTATAACGAACAAGCATGTGGTAGCAGATACAGAAGCCAAATATACAGTCATTACCAATGACAAAAAAACCTACGAAGTACAAAAAATTTACCGTGACCCGCTCAATGATCTTTCTATACTCAAAATAGACGCGGACAAACTGAAACCACTGGCCATGGGCGACTCTTCCTCACTAAAACTGGGACAGATGGCAATTGCGATAGGTACGCCGTTAGGAGAATTTACGAATACTGTGACTGTAGGGATAGTTTCAGGACTGGGACGCGGCATAACAGCTGGCTCACCTCTTGAAGGATATGTAGAAAAGCTTGACAATGTAATACAGACAGACGCCGCGATCAACCCCGGTAACTCAGGCGGCCCGTTGTTGAACTCGGCCGGACAGGCCATTGGTATAAATACCGCAGTGGCACAGGAAGGACAAAACATCGGTTTCGCTATTCCGATCAATGTAGCCCGCGAACTTATAGACACGTTTAACAAGCAGGGTGGATCGTTTGAGCGCCCGTATATAGGTGTGCGCTATAAAATGGTTGATAAACAAAACGCAGTAGTAAATGATCTTATTGAAGGGGCATATGTAATAGAAGTTCTGGCCAACTCACCTGCTGAAAAAGCACAGATTCAAGAAGACGATGTAATTGTAGAAATCGATGGTAAAAAAATACAGGGTAATGATGATCAGAGCCTGGCACGTGCGATTATTGATAAAAAAGTTGGAGATACTATACGAATAAAGATGTGGCGGGACGAAAAACTTATAGAAAAAACCGTTAAACTGGAAGCCGCACAATAAATATCGCACAGAAGAAATAGTGTATAATCTCCAATATGATAACGCCACAGACATTAAAGGGATTCCGTGACTTCCAACCGGATGAAGCAGCCAAACGTCAATATGTGATTGACAAGATAAGATCAGTGTTCCAGATATATGGTTTTCAACCTATAGAAACTCCAGCCCTTGAATATTTGGAAACATTTACCGGCAATATAGGCGAGGATGAAAAACTCTTCTTTAAATTTGAAGATCAGGGCGGACGTCGAGTAGCATTACGCTATGATCAGACAGTTCCTACATGCCGATATATAGCTCAGTATAGAGATAAACTAGTATTTCCGTTCAAACGATATCAGATACAGCCGGTCTGGCGAGCAGAAAAACCTCAAAAAGGGAGATACCGTGAATTCATACAATGTGATGCTGACATTTTTGGTGTTGAAGGGTACGAAGCAGACGCAGAAATTATAGCTCTCACGCTCGATATCTATAAAACACTCGGCTTTAAAGACTATATCGTTAAGATAAACGATCGAAGCCTGTTCAGTGATGTGCCTTACGAGGTGATTGTTGCGATAGACAAACTCGCAAAAATCGGGAGAGAAAAAGTAATACAGGAAATTGTTTCTAAGGGAATGAGTACAGTAGACGCGACCTCAAAACTTGACCAGATCCTTAACGCGAAACCCACAGAAACAATTACTAAAATCTTTTCATACCTTGAATCTCTCGGATTCGATCAGTCACACTATGTATTCGATCCATCTATCGCGCGATCCTTTAACTATTCAACCGGCCCTATATGGGAAGTCGTGATTCCTGGCTATAGCGGAGGTTCTGTACTGGGAGGAGAACGCTATGACAAACTCATAGGACGTTTCCAGAAACAGGACATTCCTGCTACCGGATTTGCAGTAGGATTTGACCGCACCTACGAGGCGATGGTAGAGCTTGGCATTCTTAAAGATGTCCCTTCTGCAGCTACGGTACTTGTCACAGTATTTGAACAGACTCTTCTGAAAAAATCTCTGGAAATGGTAGCTATGCTGCGCGACCAACACATACGAAGTGAACTCTATGCAACTCTTGGCGCTAAGCTTGATAAGCAGCTTAAGTATGCCGATAAAAAAGCTATCGCATTTGCCCTTATTATCGGCCCTGATGAAGCTCAAAATGGTATGGTTAAACTGAAAAACATGAAAACAGGCGAACAGGTTACTCTGAATACTCAAGAGGTTGCGGCTTATATTACCAGTAGAACATGATGACTGCTCCCTTATGAATATTAATCCGAATATTGCCATTATAGAAGCTATTCCCGGTGTGGGTGGAGATGAATCGAAAATCTGGGAAAAGGAACTCCTTCTGTCATACATAAAGTACGCTCAACGGAATAAATTTAAGTATGTGTACCTTGACGACGACATAATTAAAATCACAGGAGACAATGCCTATTCATTATTCAAAAACGAGACAGGAGTGCACAGAGTGCAGCGGATCCCATCAACAGAACGAAAAGGCAGAATTCATACATCTACTGCCATCATCGTTGTTCTCCCGCAGATAAACGCATCTGAGGTGAAGATAAGCCCATCTGAAGTGGAGTGGCAGTTCTACCGAGCAGGGGGACACGGAGGACAGAATGTAAATAAAGTTTCTACTGCCGTCCGGCTTATACATAAACCGACGGGAATTGTTGTTACCGCAAGCCAGGAACGATACCAGGAGGCAAACCGGCAGATTGCCATGAATCTTCTTGCCGGCAAGCTCTATCAGCTGGAGGAGGAGCAGAAAAAAGGAGTTATGAACTCACTCGTCAAAGACGTTGGAACAGGCGAACGTTCAGACAAAATACGCACGTATAATTTCCCTCAGAACAGACTAACTGACCATCGCATTGGAAAAAGTTATTTTAATCTGGAGGCGATAATAGGCGAGGGCAGATGGGATAAGGTATTTGCAAGAAAAGAAGAATAAGATGTATGTCATTGCGAACGGAGCAGTTTACATAGCGCAGTGAAGCAATCTTCTCATGAAAGTCTCTCGTTTCTAGAGATTGCTTCGCTCCACACAGCTGGATAGGATTCGCTCGCAATGACAACTATATTCATCTTCATTTGTATACACCCATAAATTTGTTATAATAATATGTCCAAACGTTCTCAATTACTTGTTTCACGTTTCACTTAAGCCATGAAAGCAGCAATACACCCGACATATTTTGATGATACAAAAGTAACATGCCGTTCCTGCGGTAAGTCATTTGTTACCGGCTCTACCAAGCAACAGATTACCGTCGAGGTATGTTCTCAGTGTCATCCTTTCTTTACTGGTGAGCATCGCTTTCTTGATACAAAAGGCCGTGTTGAAGACTTTCAGCGTAAACAGCAGGCAGCTCAGGAGTATAAACAGAAAGCAAGTATTAAGAAAAAGAAAGACGAAAAATCCAAAACTGAAAGCAAATCTCTTAAGGAACTCCTTAGTGAGGTGTAAATGCTTGACTTTCTTCTCCGATCGAATTAATATCTACTCATGAACCAACGGATTCAGTTTGCTATGCTTATTGGCGTTGTATTGCTCTCATTGCCTCTGGCAATGCTTGTAAATAGCACACCGACACTGGACAATAAACCACAGGCTTCAGACAGTACCTTTCATGCTTCGTTTTCGCCTGGTCCCCATGGCGTGAGCTGCGCGATTGATGACGTTAAGCATAAACAAACGTTACAGCCAGGAGAACAACTTACCCTTAAAGCCGGCATTTCTGGCGGTTCCGGCGCATATACGATAAAATGGAAAGCGCAGGATAAAGACTTTGATACCTCCTCACTAGATGCTCAGGGACTGGGAACATTTGTAGATACAGGAACACCGGTATCAACTATTAACCCAACTGTCTGGTTTGCACCTTCAGCCTTTAGAGATACAAAACAGATACTCATAACACTCTTTGTATATGATCAGGCCTTATCCGCTGCCAAAACTTCATGCAGTCTTATGTATAGGGTAAAAAACGTCCCAGCTAAATAAATAAGGCACCTATATACTATAGACAAGTAAGGTTGATTTTTTATGTCAGGCATGCATCTCAAAGAACGTGAGTTTTCTGACATCTTCTTACAACTACGTTCGTAGTTCATAAGAAAAGAAAGCGATCTTAGCGACACGATTTGATCTCTTCAGAACAATGAAAATGATATGTAGTTGACATACTCATCCTCCTTTTGCTACACTGAAAACGTTCGTAGTATTTTATCGATACAAGCATACTGAATTTTAAGAAGAAGATAGCCTTAGTTTATTTTACTCTGAAATATTCAGTATCACCGTAAAATAATGTGAGGCTTTTTTTTTGCAACAAAAAAGTCTGAGTTTGGGTGCGCCCCCATATCTCAACGGACAGAGTTCCCTTCTCGTAAAGGGGAGATCGGCGTTCGATTCGCCGTGGGGGCACACTTGCACTCAGACTTGATTGTTTGCGTATTATATCACAAACACGCTCTATTATCAACCTATAGTATGTAACCTATAATATATAGGTTACGATTACTATATATCAGAGTATCACAACGGTTGCGTACTTGTCAACCCTGACATATCTTTTTTTTGACTTTTCATCTCCTTAAGATTAAAATAGACTTGAAAATAATTTGGAACCTAACCCCACCTCAGACGTGGGTATGGTCATAGAAATCCTTGTGAGAAGCAGCCCGTCTGTTGTGGGTCCTCACAAGGTCGTATCTCGAAAGGGATATGGAGCGCAAGCTCGCCACGACGACGGGCTTTTTAATGGGGTCAAAATATTATTATTTTATTCATCTATATGAAAAAGAAAACAGGTTTGGGATGGAAAATTCTTCTTGGAGTTGGAGTTATTTTTATTGCATTACAATGGACTGGTGCAGCTTATGATAGAGGGTATAAAGCTGGAAGTAAATCAATTGTTGACACTGTTATAAAACCAAATATAAGTGATGAAAACTACACTCAAGAACAAAAAGAAATGTTTATGAAAAGTTGTGAAAAAGAAGGAGTTAGCAATTCCTATTGTATTTGTATATTTAATTATTTGATGGAAAGAATAACCTATAGTCAGTTAGTTTCTGACGGAGTAGAACTCAGCAAAACAGGGCAAGCACCTGAGTATATGGATGCTGCTACTAAATATTGTGAAAATTAGTCTCACTGTGCCACGCGAGAAAGCAAAGAAGAAAACATAGCCTTTGGTCTATTTCGGTGACTATATCTGAATTCGAACTCATTTGCATATTTCTGAATATGCTTTTTACTAACTGACCGATACACGCCTGTAATTCCTCTTTTAAGGTGTGACCATACGTTTTCAACATTCTGTGTATAAACATCACCGCGTACAAATTCTTTTTTGTGGAGTACCGTATCATGCTTATATCCATATTTGTGAAGATTTCGATATGCAAATAGCTGATCTGTATAAATGACCGCATCTTTACTAACGTATTTTTCTATTTGTTCCATAAGTGATATCTTTCCAGCACCTAGAGGCAAATATCGAAGAACTGCCCTTCCATTTCGTTCAACCATTCCCATAACTGCTTTCTTCTCATCATAACCAAACATCTGATTTTTTCTGAAGTTCTTCCAAAAAGCTCCTCCTACATATGTTTCATCTATTTCTACAATTCCGTTAAGTTTTTCTAGTGGCTCCTCACGCATCATTTCTCTTATTTTGTGGCCAATTCTCCAGGCTGTTTTGTATGTCACGCCCAAATGTCTTTCAAGCACTTTTGCAGGTACTCCTGATCGTGTTTGAGCAATGAGATAAATGGCATACAGCCACTTTTGAAGCGGAATTTTTGTCTTAGCCATTGGCGTTCCTTTTAGCGGGTAAATGTGGCAACACAGAAACGGGCAGGAGTAGGCTTGTCTATTTTTAACTTTAAAAAACTTTCGCTTCCTTTTACAAAGCCGACAGTACATTCCTCTGGGATACCGTAACCGTTTGATCTCTTCAAGGCAGCTTTCTTGAGTCGGAAATCGTTTTATAAAGTCTGTAAAGGCAAAATGATTTTTCATGAGAAAGTATAGCAGATACGTGATGCATTCTGACGTAGTGTGTCATCCTATATCATACTTACTTGTTTCAACTACATAGTTGCCATAAATAATTGTTGCAATCATTGCATTTATCTGTTAGAATACTTGCTGTCATCATGACTCCTGGTTTCCTCTGATACCTAGAGGTTTAAAACGTTAATTTCCCGGAAGACGTCGAGTTCGACTCGGCAGGTGATAACAATATGGCTAACGAAAAAAAACAGAATCAACTTCAGAATCTTTTAGAACATCTTGAACAGGGATCAAATTTTGCTCTGGTGAAATTTGAAAAAACTACACACATTGCCCTGGAAACATTAAGAAAACAGCTGCGTCCCGCTAACGCTCAAGTACGGGTTGTGAAGAATACCTTGTTCGAAAAGGCTGTAAACAAACTCTCGAAAAAACATCCTCATCTGAATGAGTTCCATAAGAAAGCCTTCCCGATAAAAGAGAATACAGCCCTTCTAACACTTGGCGCTGAATGGGCAAATGGACTGAAAACATTTCATGATTACAGCAAAAAAGAAACAACTGTTTCTTTTAAGTTCGGCTATCTTGACGAAAGCGTATACAATGGCGGAGATATGACTACGATCGCTCAGCTACCATCAAGAGAAGAACTTATCGGCAAAGTAATAGGGGGTATGAAGAGTCCTCTCTACAACATTACCTATGCCCTCAAGTTCAACATGCAGAAATTAGTCTATGTACTGAACGAGAAATCTAAACAAGCATAACTAATTATTATAATTACCCATACCCGATAAGGAGGTGAAAACAACATGGCCGACGTAAAATTATCAGAAAAATTACAGAAAATCTCAGAAAGTATTGAAACATTAACTGTTATCGAGCTTGCTGAATTAGCTAAGTATCTTGAAGAGAAATTTGGCGTAACAGCAGCACCTATGATGGCAGCAGCACCTGCAGCCGGTGGAGCAGCAGCAGCCCCAGCTGAAGAAAAGACTTCGTTTACCGTAGTCTTAACAGCAGCAGGAGACAATAAACTTGGTGTAATTAAAGCAGTAAGAGAAATTCTTCCTAATTTAGGTCTTATGGAAGCTAAGAAATTAGTCGAATCAGCACCTAAGGAAGTACTACCCGACGCAAAGAAAGACGCAGCAGAAGAAGCTAAGAAAAAGCTAGAAGCTGCAGGAGCAAAAGTAGAGTTAAAGTAAACAGCCTTCACCCTTGCATATGTCTGCAAGGGGCTTGGCCCGCGTACCGTCCGATTTGGACGGGAAGTGGGCCGTTGGGAACCTCGCGATCTATACCTCAATACATATCATAGTAACTCTACATATTTTTGTTTCATCACACCACCCCTTGACTTTATGATAGGTCTGCGTTTATGATATAAGTCCAGTGGCTTCAAAAGAGGCTAGACATATAGATATGATTTTAGTAAAATAGACTTTTATGGCAAAAAATAATGAATCTGACTACGGTGCTTCATCAATAGTTGTTCTTGAAGGATTGGAACCTGTACGAAAAAGACCAGGCATGTACATAGGTACAACCTCTCAGACAGGAGTAAACCACTGTCTTCACGAAATCGTAGACAACGCGATAGATGAAGCATTGGCAGGACGCTGCTCAAATATACATGTGAGAGTGGGCGAAAATAACTATCTTACCGTATTTGATGACGGCGCTGGTATTCCGGTAGATAAGGTTGACAAATACAATATTTCTGCCCTTGAGCTGGTCATGACCAAGCTTCACGCGGGTGGTAAATTTAACCAGGGCGCGTACAAGGTATCAGGCGGTCTGCACGGAGTAGGCGCTTCGGTAGTAAATGCTCTCTCAGAACACGTTATTGTTGAAATAAAAAGAGATGGACAAGTATACAGACAAGAATACAAACGAGGCATTCCTCTATACCCGGTAAAAAAAGTGCCTTCATCTCAGCTGGGTTTTCCGTTTGAACATGGAACAGCCTTCTCATTCCTTCCCGATAAAGAAATATTTCAGGAGACCATTGAAATAAACTACAATAACTTTAAAAAACAGGTGAAGGAACGGGCCTACCTTGTGAGTAGAGTGTTTTTTAGAATTGAAAATGATAAAATCGCGGACAAAGTAGCATATTACTTTGACGGAGGCATTATCTCGTTAATAAATGATCTTAACCGTGGAAGAAAGGTTCTTCATGAACCTATTTATATAAGAAAACAGTCTGGAGATAAAGAAGTCGAAGTAGCAATCCAGTACAATGACTCAATCTCCGAAAGTGTGCATTCTTTTGTCAATGTCATCAACACACACGAAGGCGGTACACATCTTACCGGTTTCCGCATCTCCCTTACAAAATCTATCAACTCGTATGCAAGAAAAACACTTGCAGAAAAAGAACTGGGCGAAGCATTAAGCGGTGATGATGTAAAAGAAGGCCTTACAGCCGTGGTGTATATAAAAATGCCGTCTACCAATCTTCAGTTTGAAGGACAGACAAAAACAAAGCTTGGTAACTCAGAAGTACAGGCCGTTGTACAGCAGGCAGTGGGTGAAGCGCTTGATGTATATTTTGAAGAAAATCCAAAAGTCGGTAGAGAAATCCTCTCGAAAATACTTCTTGCTCAAAAAGCGCGACTTGCGGCGAAAGCAGCAAAAGAAGCTGTGTTGCGCAAGGGTGCTCTGGAAGGTGCCAGTCTACCCGGTAAACTCGCTGACTGTCGATCAAAAAATCCCGAGGAATCAGAGCTATATATTGTCGAAGGAGATTCGGCAGGTGGTTCGGCCAAGGCCGGCCGCGATAGCAGAACCCAGGCAATTCTGCCGCTCTTCGGTAAGGTTCTCAATACAGAGCGAGCACGTCTGGATCAGGTAATTAAGTCAGACAAATTTAAAGATCTTATTGTGGCAATAGGAGCCGGTATCGGAGATCAGTTCGATGTGGCCAAACTTCGCTATCATAAGATAATTATCATGTCAGATGCAGACGTCGATGGAAGCCATATTAAATGCCTATACCTTACATTCCTATACCGTCACATGCCTGAGATTATAAAAAGAGGGTATGTATATATCGCTATGCCGCCTCTCTTCAAAATCACACACGGCAAGAAAGTAAAGTACGCATTCACAGACGCAGAAAGAGACGCGTATGTCAAAACACTCGAGGGAGCAAAACACATGATTCAGCGTTATAAGGGTCTGGGAGAAATGAACGCAGATGAGCTTCAGGACACCACCATGAACGCGCAGTCAAGATTACTAAAACAGATAACAGTTGAGGATGCAGACGAGGCCGATCAGATATTCAACATGCTCATGGGTGAAGAAGTGCCTCCACGAAAAAAATTCATCGTGACTCATGCTCGATTAGCAAATCTGGATATATAATAAGGCATTACGACTATTACAGTCATTTATAATTTACAAACAAAACTATGGATATCTCAAAATTACCAATAGGAAAAAATCCTCCCGAAGAAGTTAACGTATTAGTAGAAATTCCCCAGGGAGCTTCTGTAAAGTATGAACTTGATAAAGAATCAGGAGTAATTATGGTTGACCGCTTTGCGTTTACTGCGATGGTCTATCCTTTTAACTACGGCTTCATTCCTCAGACCGTTGCTGAAGATGGAGATCCTGTTGATGTGCTTGTCATTTCATCCTACCCCGTTGCTCCAGGTTGTGCCATTCCGGTCAGACCAATCGGCATGCTGGAAATGGAAGATGAAGCAGGTATTGATACCAAAATTCTTGCGGTACCCACCGCTAAAGTAGACCCGTTCTATGCTCATGTGCAGGATATCGGAGATCTTGATGAAATGACTAAGAAAAAAATTCAACACTTCTTTAATCATTACAAGGAACTTGAACCAAACAAGTGGGTTAAAACAAAAAACTTTTTAGGAAAAGAGAAAGCCCATGAGTCAATCAAAAGCGGAATTAAGAAATTAGCATAACAACTGAGTTTAGAATCCTATGGCAGATACGAAACAGAATATACAACCAACAGATATAAATGCAGAAATGAAAAAGGCATACCTCGATTATGCCATGTCAGTTATCGTTTCTCGCGCGCTTCCTGATGTCCGTGACGGCCTCAAGCCTGTTCACCGCCGCATTTTGTTCGCCATGTACAAAACCGGACTCTTGGCCTCAGCGCGTTTCTCAAAAAGCTCTAAGGTTGTCGGAGAAGTGCTCGGAAAATACCATCCTCACGGAGATTCTTCTGTGTACGAAGCCTTGGTTCGTATGGCTCAGGACTTTTCAATGCGATATCCTCTTGTAAAAGGTCAGGGAAACTTTGGATCTATTGATGGAGATCCTCCAGCGGCTATGCGTTATACCGAAGTAAAGCTGTCTAAAATCGCAGAGGAAATGCTTACGGATATCGAAAAAAACACTGTTCCTTTTGTTGACAACTATGACGGCCAGCAACAGGAGCCGATGCATTTGCCGGCGAAACTGCCCAACCTTTTGCTTATGGGCGCTGAGGGAATCGCTGTAGGTATGGCAACAAAAATCCCTCCTCATAATCTCAGTGAAATAGTAAACGCGATTGTCCAACTCATAGATACAGCCAAGAAACCAACACCTGCTCAGATAAAAGAAGAGGCAGATATAGCAGCAGTGGAGCAGGCAAACTTTCCTAACTTCGGCGTTGAAGGAACGTTTTCTACCGCACGTGACCCTCTCATATTTGAAGCAACCGTCGAAGATTTACTCACACATATAAAGGGTCCGGACTTCCCGACAGGCGGAATAATATATGGTGCAGCCGATATAAAACAAGTGTACACAACAGGACGCGGAAAAATGATGGTACGCGGCGTTGTGAAAGAAGAAGATATGGGCAAAGGAAAGATTGCCATAGTAATAACACAGCTACCGTATCAGGTAAATAAAGCAAATCTTGTAGAGAAAATTGCTAATCTGGCTATTGATAAAAAAATACAGGGAATATCAGACCTTCGTGATGAATCAGACCGTGACGGAATCCGTGTTGTAATAGAGTTGAAGCGTGATGCTACCTATCGACAGGTTCTGAATAATCTTTTTAAACATACTGAACTCCAGACAAGCTTTCCCGCGAATATGGTAGCCCTGGTTGATGGAGTGCCGCAGGTACTGGGACTGAAAGCAATTCTTGAGTACTATCTCCGCCACCGAGTAAATGTAGTAAGAAAACGATCTGAGTATGAACTGGCGCAGGCAAAAGCACGTGCGCATATACTCGAAGGTTACCTTATAGCTCTTGATAATATTGATGAGGTTATCAACATAATCCGTAAATCACAGACAGAAGCCGAAGCAAAAACAAAGTTAGTAAGCAAGTTTGGACTGTCAGAAATACAAGCCCAGGCGATTTTGGACATGCAGCTTAAGAGACTTACCGGACTTGAACGGGATAAGATAGAAGAAGAGCTGAAAATACTAAGAGAGCTTATCGCGTACCTGGAGGATCTTATTAAAGATGTATTCAAAATTCTTAAGGTGATTAAAGACGAACTTCTGTATCTGCAGGAAAAATATGGCGATGAGAGAAGAACAAAAGTAATGCGCCTGAGACCCGGAGAAATAAGTGATGAGGAGCTCATCGAGAACAAGGAAGTTATAGTTGTACTTACCAAAGAAGGATACATAAAACAGATTCCACGGGAGTCCTTTAAGGTACAGCACAGAGGCGGAAAAGGTGTCTCGGGTATCGAGACTAAAGAAACAGACAACGTATACTATATAACCACGGCAATGGCCCATGATTATATGCTATTCTTCACCAATCAGGGACGAGTCTTCCAGACACGTGTTTGGGAGATCCCCCAGGGTTCACGGGTGGCAAAGGGAAAAGCTATAGTGAATCTGCTCAATATACGACCTGATGAAAAAATAACCTCTATTCTTACCTACGACGCGACTGCTAAAACAAACAAAGGATTTGTTGTTATGGCGACACGAAAAGGTATAGTGAAGAAAACACCGTTTGAAGACTACGCAAATATCCGAAGTAACGGAATAATTGCTATAAAACTTGAAGAGACTGACGAATTGCTGATGGTAAACTTCACAAATGGTAAAGAGAATATAATTCTCACAACCAAAGATGGTAAAGCCATAGTCTTCAAAGAGGAAGAAGTGAGAACCACAGGCAGATCATCAATGGGAGTAAAGGGTATAGATATCGAGAGCTCAGATGAAGTAGTAGCCGCAGATGTCTTTACGAATGAAGAATTTACGAAAGAAATGGTAGTTATAGGTGAACGAGGTATAGGAAAAAAGACAAAACTTTCCAACTTCCGCGGCCAGCACAGAGCAGGTAAGGGAGTAAAGGTTGCCTCTGTTGACGCCAAACTCGGAAGAATCGCCTTTGTCGAGATCATCAATCCTGAAGATACAACACTCATTATGACAAGTGCCCACGGACAGGTCGTGAAGATTGAACTCAAATCCATACCTTCACTATCACGACAGGCAAAGGGCGTTATACTTATGAGATTCTCCGATAAAGCAGATAAGGTAACCAGCGCAACATTTGTGTAACAATTAGGTAGGTATATAGAAGAAGGGTACGGCCACTGGCCGTACCCTTTTTTTGTGATCCATAAGGATCTTTCGACACCCGACATCGTTCTACGCTTATTGTTAGCGTAGTTTCACAGGCCATGACCATTCCACTTTTAAAGCGTTGTCGTCAAGCTCTGTGACGGTTACGTTGTAAAGTGAAACAACATTGACCTGAATAGGACATCCACGGCCACATAGCCGCTGTGGATACCTGGCAGAAAACATGCCAATGACCACAACTTCAGATCCTTCCCGAACGATAGACGCATAGTACTTGAGATCGGAAGTCTGAAGAACAAGCGTTTCGCCCGCAGGTATCGTTGCAGTTGAACCGTTGAGAATGACACCCGCAGTTGTATGCGGACCTGTTTGCTGGTTGAGCACGATTACAACGAGCGCAAGTACCAGCACCAATATCAGAGCCGCGGCATCAATGAGCACACGACGCACTGTCTCCTCCTTTAGAGATATACGAGCGGCACCAGGGGTGTGCCTGACGAAGCCTGGGAATGAGGGAATATGCTGTAAATGTACGGAGCAAGAGATTATACCAGACCAGAGAACTGAATCAAACTATAGGACGTGTTTCAATTACCTTACAGATATCTCTCAGAAATATGGTATAATAGTTAATAATTTTTTATGAAAATACCCTGTAAAGTAATAGCAGAAGATATAGAAGCAAGTTTAAAGAAACAGGTACTTGAATTGAAGGAAAAAGGCAAAAAGCCACACCTCGTAGATATCCTTATCGGAGACTCCAGCGAACAACTTTCGTTTGTAGCTATTAAGCAAAAAATGGCAAAAAAACTTGGCATTGGATTTGAATGCGCGCATTACACACATGTCCCCATCTTCGAAAAATTCGCGAATATTCTTAAACAAATATCTCATGATCCCAAAGTAACCGGGATTATTATTCAGCAACCACTTCCTCCCCAGTTGCAGACTGACAGCCTTTACCGATATATTCCCGTCGAAAAAGAGATAGAAGGCCACAAACAAAAATCACCGTTTCATCCTCCACTGGGACAGGCCGTGCTTACGGTGTTAAAACATATATACAGCCCACCGGAAAAAAATGAATCATATATTTTTGATATGGTAAAAGACGGTATGCCCTTAAGAAAAGTACTTAAACACAAGAAACTGGTACTTATAGGTCGCGGCATAACAGGAGGACAACCAATTGGAAAAACATTAACGCAACTCAAGATTAACTACCTCAGCATAAACTCAAAAACTCATGAACCACAACAGTATTATCGTGAAGCGGATATTCTTATTACGGCAGCCGGTAAAAAAGTTCTTACCAAAGATATGATCGCGCCGGGGACTGTACTCGTAAATGTAGGTCTGCGAAAAGAGAATGAAAAACTGAAAGGGGATTATGATGAACATGAAATCGCCACCGTGGCATCTCAATATACAGCGACTCCCGGAGGAGTGGGACCGCTAGAAGTACTCTATCTGTTCAAAAATCTTCTTCAAGCCACCGATCTTCAGCTCAAATGATACCAGTGGTTTATACCTCATTTTATGAACAAAGTCATCGTAGTTACGGGACAAACAGCTACAGGAAAGACCCGTCTTGCTCTTACATATGCAGCACACAACAATGGTGAACTCATAAACTGCGATGCCCGACAGATATACAAATACCTTGATATAGTAACGGGCAAAGATCTTACCGATCATACCTTTTATCCTGTCGATATTTCACTGCCTTTTTCTGTCGGATACTATCGTCTTGAAGATACAAACATATGGCTATATGACATCGCCGAACCTTCTCAGTACTTTTCATCCCACGCATACGCACGTCTTGCGTCAAACGTAGTGGCACGCGTACTCGCAGCAGGAAAAACGCCGATTATAATTGGCGGCTCATATTTTTATCTTAAGCATCTTTTATATGGAGACTCGTTTTCAGAGAAAAGTCATGATCCGATACTTCGTAACCAGCTGAGTGCGATGACTCTAGAAGAACTCAGCTCGTACCTCATAAAACTAAACCCTGCTATGTATGAATCAATGAACAACAGTGACCGAAACAATTCCCGTCGCCTTATAAGAAGGATAGAGCGGGTGATGTCTGGCACTACCCGCGATGTATTTGAAAATGGATATACCTATACACTAGAGAAAAAACTCGGCCATGACGCACTCGATATTGAGTATATAGGTCTCAGACATGAACATAGGGAACAATTAACTGATACAATAATAAAGAGGGTAGATAATAGATTAAAAGAGGGCGCTATTGAGGAAGTTCAGCGTCTTATTGAGAAGGGATATACATTGTCTGATCCGGGAATGAAAACGATTGGTTGTTTGCAGTTATATAAGCATCTGAGAGAAGGGATGTCGTTGGAAAAGGCCAGGAATGAATGGATACTGAGGGAAGTGCAGTACGCGAAACGACAATATACCTTTATGAAGCAGGATCCGCATATCGAATGGCGCATTACTGCTTGACTTTTAGCTATAAATTTAAAATAATTGAGTAATGGAAGATAATTCTACCCCGGTTAACTATACAAAACTAAATCTCTCTGATTTTAACTTTCCTCAGATGCCGGAGTTCAATGAGAAACCCGCAAAACAACCCACCAAAAAACTTGGCATGTCCAATGTATTTCTTGTGGTGTCGGGATTAGCATTTATTTTTGCTATTTCCTACTATGTCCAGTCCTCACGATTTGAGACAACTTCACGCGCGACTATTAATCCAACCATGTCACCTGAGATTGATGAAAAAACACTATTGCCGCGGGCTTATGGTGAAGAAGATGTCGCTCCCGCAATTGTTGACGACCTTAAAGAAGCCGCTCAGCAGGAAAATGTAAAGTTTCCCGATATGTACGTAAAAGATAAACTTGTAAGATATTACATTTATAAAGATGTCATGGAAGAGAACGATCTTAAGTTGCCTGAAGAGATGGAAGCGGAGCAAAAACTTACGATAGAAAAGTTAAATGCTATGGAGCAGATAATAAAAGACAGTCTCGTATCTTCGGCCGATTTTGCGTATATAACCGCCCGGTTTAAAATTCTCAATAAACAGGCCGAACTGGAACAAACCTACGGCGATCTGGATGAACGGGCCAAGGCAGTAATTGGACGATATGAACAACTTTTTATTGACCCAAGTTATACAGTAGACCAGATAATAGATATCGCCAACAAGGACGAAGAGCTACTGGCACTCTCAAACAACCAGCAGATAACTCCTATTACTGACTACAAGGGTGATAATAATGTTTTTGTGCTGGATCCTTCATTCACTGAGTTTCTCTACGCACAGCCTATAAATCAGCTATCAGAGCTTCATACAATGACTACCCTTGAGGACGTCCCGTTTGGATATGTAATAGTCTACCCAACAAAAATTGAAAAACGGACATATAACTCGCTTAACGACCTTATAAAAGAGCGTACCCAAAACTTTATCTATTGATTGAGTGAAATACAGTGAAAATGAAGAAACTTCTCAACTTAAAGGTGATTGTATCAGTATTACTGCTGGCGCTATCTCTTGTGACGTTTTTTATCACACAGACTCAAAAAGCTACTATAACGACGCGCGCGTGGTCTCACACAACAATAAAGGTATCACCGATATGTAACAACGACGCGACCATCGCACTGCAGGTAAAAGTAACAAACGATGAATCAAAATCATTTACCGCTATAGCCACCGATACTCAGACCGGAAAAAGTGTTGATATGGGCACCGTAAAGGCTGGAGATTATGAAACAAGAAGCATAGAGACAGGAAAATCTGAGCTCAATGACGGAACGATAAAAGTAAAAGTAGAGTGGGCAGATAAATCGGGGAGTGATACTATCGACGCAAAGTATTCTGGTCTCAAATGTCAGGTTGAGGTAGACCACACACGCCCCATAATAACAACAGACTGTAGCAAAGATACATGGACCATAGTAGGGTATGAAGGTGTTGATATAAATGCCCGGATGAAGGATATTGACAGAATTATGGTCGAGATAGACGGTGTTGAATACGGAACCATCTTTCCTTCAGGACCCTGGAAAGGAAAAAATGAGATAAAATTCTGGATACACGCGTATGACGCAAGTAATAAAAATATATTACGATGGGACGGAGACATGAAAAAAGTATGCGGACCCACACCTACACCTACCATGACTATTGAGCCATCAGGAACGCCAAGCCCGACCAAGACACCCACGCCAACCAGAACACCGACAAAAGCAAGTTCACCCACACCATCAGTGACAAAGACCTTTGTTCCATCAAACACACCCGGACCTTCACCTACCGGCACATTAACCCCCACCAATACGCCCACAAACACACCTACAAACACGCCAACCAATACACCAACGCCAACAGCTACACGTACGCCAACACCAACATCTATATTCACCAATACACCCGGACCTTCACCTACTGATACGCCAACCGACACACCGACCAGTACGCCCACTAATACACCTACAAACACGCCAACTCATACACCAACAACCGGTCCGTCCGCGACAGCCACCACAGGTCCGTCTGCAACGCCTACCGAGATAATAGTGGTAGTTGATAGCAGCACACCTGCTCCGACAAACGATGTAACCACAGCGCCTACTATACCTACTGTTGGAAGTCCGATGCCGTTCATACTGCTCGCCGCGCCTCTCTTGCTCTTAGCAATAGCATTGCTGTTCTAAGGAGCTGAGTATTAACCACCCCAACCCTTCCTTAGTAAAGGAGGGGCTTCTATATTTTTTACATAATAAAATCTACACGTTAATAAGAACTGGCACTATTATTGTGATATAAAAAAATTCCCCTCCTTTACTAAGGAGGGGGTAGGGGGTGGTTATGAATTACCTTTTTTAAAGAGTTTTACGAAGGATTCTTTGGGTATCTCTACCTGACCGATCATTTTCATGCGTTTTTTTCCTTCTTTTTGTTTATCCAGAAGCTTATCTTTACGGGTGCGATCGCCTCCGTACAGTTTAGCCGTTACATCTTTGCGGAACGGTGTAATACGTTCCGTCGCGATTATCTTGCCTTTATATCTTCCTTGTATCTTAACCTCAAACTGTTGACGGGGGATAACCTCGCGTAGTGACTTAACCAACTTTGAAGCCTTTTCCTGCGCCCGTTCTTGCACCACGATTTCAGAGAATTCTTCTATTTCCTCTTCGTTCAGAAGAATCGCAAGTTTGTCTGCGGTTACCCTTTCGTATCTGAGAAACTCCCAGTCTAGCGAAGCATATCCAGAAGTTACACTTTTTAGATTATCAAAAAAGTCAGAGATCATCTCAGCGAGCGGAATTTCATAAAGTATAGAGATCTGATTTTTGTTGTCCATTGTCTGAAAACGCGCCCGATAGTGTTCGCATAGCTGCATTACCGCGCCAAGATAATCATGAGGGGTAATGATGAGGATCTTAACGAATGGTTCCAAATATCCCATTTCGTCCTGCACATACTCAGCTTTTGGCGGAGTGAGAACTAAGTTAAGATCAAACTCTCTCTCAAGTCGTTCACGAACAACATCAGCGTGAAGCAATCCCAAGAAACCTACTCTGAAACCCGCGCCGAGAGCCTTGCTGTAGGTGGCGGTGTACTGTACTGACGAATCGTTGAGCGAAAGTTTTTCGAGTGCTTTTTTGAGATTCAGATAGTCGTTAGTATCTGTGGGAAACATAGACGCATACACCATTGGTTTTACTTTCTTGTAACCTGCGACAGCCTTTTCTATACCTTTCTCGTCAACGATGGTGTCACCTACTTCTACCTGATGAATATCTTTAAGGTTCGTAACTATATATCCTATCTGACCCATTGTCAGTTCTGACATGGGAATAAGATCCGGGGTAAACTTGCCGACTTCGTTTACGATAAATGTTACCTTATTGGCCGTCATCTGTACTTTTGTCCCTTTCTTTAATGTTCCCTGGAACATACGAACAAATGCGATAACACCTCTATGACTATCGTAGTATGAATCAAAAATAAGAGCCTGCGGCAAAGCGGCGTCATCGGTGGGGGCGGGAGGAGGAATCATAGATACGATAGCATCCAGAAGCTCAGGTACATTCATGCCGGTTTTCGCTGATATTCTGAATATGTCGGTTTTCTCGATGCCGAGAAAGTCCACAAGCTGTTGTTCTGTTTTATCAACATCGGCGTTGGGTAGATCAATTTTATTGATTACCGGGATTATCGTAAGATTTTTTTCTATAGACTTGTAGGCATTGGCTATCGTCTGCGCCTGTATGCCCTGTGTGGCATCTACCAGCAGAATAACCCCTTCAACAGAGGCCAGTGTTCTATCTACCTCGTATGAAAAATCAACATGTCCGGGAGTATCTATAAGGTTGAGCATATGACCTTTGTACTCCATGCGAACCGGGGCAAGTTTTATGGTTATGCCGCGCTCACGGGAGATGGGGTTGCGATCAAGGAGCTGATCTTCATGGCCGCCTGCGGTAACCATGCCGGTTGTTTCCAGCATCCGGTCGGCCAATGTAGATTTGCCATGATCAACATGGGCAATAATCGCGAAATTACGGATCAATGATGTGTCTAACATAGATAGTATGAAGAACTACTTCAAAGTAGTTCGCATGTGATCCTACTATTATACAGTAAGAACCATATTACAGCGACAGAACAACCACTTTGATTACTTTACCGGTAGTATCTTAATCGTTGACGTACCTCCGGCAATTCCCCATACTTCTCCGTGAAGTACTATCACAGACTTGCCTTTTGAAAGGTAGTTATGCTGTACTAGGAAACTCAACGTCTTTGATATTTCTTTTACATTTACTTCGGTATTATGTACTTCCAGCTGATTTGCCGGGAACGCGTAAACTCCAAAATTGACGGTCAAACTTTCGGCGAGATCTACGTTTGGTGTTATGGCAAATACCGGTATCTGTGGTCGGTAACGAGAGAGCATATGTGTTGTGGTGCCCGTCTGGGTAAACACGACAAATGCCTGTATATCTTCTGTTGACGCATACTTAAGGTACATATTGTAAGCGGCGTCGCAGATTATCTCTGTCTGTGATTTGGTTACATAACTAAATCTTCTGCGTGTATCTGTTATAAGCTGACGCTCATTAAATTCGATAGTCTTGTTCATGGCAGTAACCGCCTCAAGCGGATATTTACCGTTTGCGGTCTCACCGGAAAGCATTACCGCATCGGTAAGATCGTATGCCGCGTTTGCTATATCCGACACTTCAGCTCTCGTAGGATAGGGAGCTGTGATCATGGACTGAAGCATCTGTGTGGCAGTAATCACAGGTATTCCTTTTTCCATACATTTTTTTATCATAAGCTTCTGATAAAAAGGCACCTGTTCCATAGGCATCTCAACGCCAAGATCTCCACGGGCTACCATAAGAGCGTCTGCGTTCTCAATTACATTATCCAGATCATCGATGGCTTTCTGTGTCTCTATTTTTGCGACAAGTTTGGCATTGACTTTGTATTTCTCCATTTCGGACCGGGTTATCTTGAGGTCTTCTGCAGAACGTACAAACGAAAGTGCCACATAATCTACCTCATTAAGCGCGGCTACCTTTAACGCTTCAAAATCACGGTCTACAAGTACCGGGAACGGAAACTGAGCGCCGGGTATGTTCATTGATTTACGGTTACCTAACGAACCGCCATTATCTACACGAAGGTATGTTTTATTGTCTTTTCTTTCAAAGAAAAATGAAAAGGCTCCGTCATCGGCGAGTATTTTCTGACCTTCTTCCAGGTGTTCGATTATTTCCGGGTGAGAGATTGAAAAACCTTTTTCTTTATTATCTAGTGCTTCCGGACCAAATACGAGAAGATCACCTTTTACTATATCCATTTTATCGGTTGGCATATTGATACGTATCTCAGGTCCTTGCAGATCTATAAGTGAACCGACTGAGATGCCAATACGGTGAGCTACCGAATTCACACGCTGAATGCGTTCGCTGTGCCAATCCATCGTATTATGCTTAAAATTAAAGCGAAAAACGTTAACACCCTGCAGTATAAGTTTTTCAATCATTTCTTCACTATCGCTGGAAGGACCGATAGTAGCTACTATTTTTGTTAGTTTATTCATATTTCTGTATTATACATAATTTTATGGTTTATAATTGCATATACATGGCCCGCTCTCTCAACACACGTAGCGCTGTTACCACTCTTTTTATTTGTTTAATTGCGACCGCGGGACTCTTCTTTACATTCGCGGTACCTCCTCTTCAGAAACCCGATGAAGAAGCACATCTTATAAGAACATTGTCTATCGCGGGCGGACATATATTCTGTACCGGAACATCGACGAATAGTATTCCTCTGGAGCAGGGGATAGTAACGATGATGAAAGAAGTAAAAGCACTTAAACTTGCAAATCATGCTGAACGGAAGTTTGATCTGGCATTGTATAACAAATCTTTTTTCGCGACCAAGAGTGATCTACATACACAGTCGTATATAGTGCCAGCGATATACTGCGGTTTCCCTGTGGTGCCGTATATGCCACATATATTAGGAATTTCAATCGGAAGGTTACTCCATCTTAATGCGTATCTTGTTTTCTTCATGGGTCGGTTCTCAATGCTTTTGATTGCCTTACTATGGATGCGCTGGATATATAAACGCACACCAGAGCCGTTTAGGTACGGTATTCTTTTTCTTTTTTCACTTCCTATGTTTCTGCACCAGCTCTCCTCATATAGCTATGATCCGGTGCATATGTTGCTTGCGGCTTCGTTGTTCTCTGTACTAATATCTTTTAAACAGAACCAGAATCTTGCCATAATGTGGATTATATATGTGGGGTTACTGCTCAGTAAAACAGGCGGATATGAACTGCTATTACCGCTGTATTTTCTTATTCCAAGATATCGCATAGCCTCCGGCATGAAAAAATACGTCGCGACTACGGTGATATTTTTTGCAACTCTGATAGTTGTGTTTGGAGTATTCAAGCTGATCGAGCTGCAAGCAATAGCTGCAGGTGCTACGTTGGGCAAAGGGGTAAACCCTGTTTCGCAGATTATGTATATACTCACGAACCCTGCCCATTATGTGCTGATGCTGATAAAAAGCACATTCCACTTTGGCATTTTCTACCTTCAGAGTCTTATTGGAATTCTCGGATGGCTCGAATATGGATTTCCGCATATTATATATTTTATCTACGTGATTAGTTTTATCTATATAGTTCTGCGTTCATATATACCAAAAGAGTCTCTTGTATCACGGAAGAAACTTATCGCCCTCGGTCTTATACTGATTGCTTCGTACATATATATTGTTACTATTTTTTATCTCCTGTGGAATCCTGTCGGAGCGGCGATAACCGATGGTATACAAGGCCGGTACTTTTTGGTGTTCATACCTTTTATATATCTGTTTGCGATTCAGTGCCGGCAACGATGGGCAGATTCACTGAAGCTGAAGTTTGATATGCCGGGATGGGTGAGTGGTGGGATAATTATAGCGGTTGCAGTAACCTGCATGTACAGTGTGCTGTATCGATATTATTTCTAATTATCTTTTAATAAACTGCAGAATAGCAATCATTGAGAGCTCTGCCGGAAGATACCTCGAAGGGTAAAAATATTTCGATGGCAGCCAGCCATGTCGTGCTACATAATACGTGATCGGAAAGCATAGACTTTGACCATAAGTTGCGACCGGCGAAAATCCTTTGTGGGATAGTTCATTGCGCAACTCGCGCGGCATATACTCATATATATGAAAAGGATTTTTCATTCCCATAAGCTGAAGCATATAGGTATAGATTCTGTTGGGTGTACTTATAAAAAGAGTTCCCCCCGGCTTAAGTACACGGGATAACTCATCTATAGCAACGAGTCCTTCGGCATGCGAAATATGCTCAATAGTTTCGTAACATACAACCGCGTCATAAGCTGCGTCAGGGGAGGGGATAGTGGTAAGATTTCCTTGTTTAAATGAAATATCTCGGCCTGAACGATAGTGACGCTTGGCGTACTGTATAGTTTCCTCACTAATATCGACGCCGGTAACTTCGGCGCCCGTTGAAGTGTGTAACTCCCGGCTACCATATCCCAGACCGCAGGCGATGTCTAGTATGCGTTTCTTCGTAGATGATCCCCACATATGTTTAAGAATGCCTGCAGCGTGCTGGTAGCGATAGAGATGCATATGCTTTTCAGCCATGTTGCGTTTTTCGGCAATGCCGTCGATTCGCTCTACCGGAGTAAATAGTTTGGTCTTCATATAGTTTTAGAGTACTTTACAGAGTAACGCATGCCAGAGTTTATAAACAGGATTAATAAGGTATTTAAGTATCGCCATACGAAACAACGGTGAATCCAGAGCTCCGTCAAACTGGGGAACTATGTCGGCGTCCTGTATAGATCTTTCGTTCTGCACTTTGCTTCGTATCTTCATAACTCGCCGTAAATTCATGATAACAAACAAGTACGCTCTCATTTTCTGAACAAAGGTGTGGTTGTATATGTGAAAAAAGAGCATGAGCAGTTCATGCACTAAAAATAGCGGGGCAATAAGAATAATTGTCTTAAGCGAATAATTTTGTAATACCATCATGAGACGGTTTTTCTCGCTATGATACCATTTCTGTGTATTGCGGGAGAACTCATAATCATGATATGCCAGTGCCTGGGCGGAAAGATAGTGGACATAGCCCTTCATAAGTCCGCGCCATGAGAGATCCTGGTCTTCGCCATACATAAAAAAAAGTTCCTGAAAACCGCCGACGTCCTGAAAAAATGATCGTGGGACAAAGAGTGCCGCGCCGCTTGCGGATATAATAGCCTCATCGACTGACGCCGGCTTAAATGTCTTGTCTATATCCCGGCAATATCCAAAGCCGAGGAACTGAATTGAGTTACCTATGGTATTAATCTTCTCTGTATTCTTAAGGAGAATAGAGGGTTGGATAAGACCGCATTTTGTATGAGCATTATATGTTTGTGTTATATGATAGAGACAATCAGGTTGAATAACCACATCGGGATTGATGAGAAAACATCCTTCATATCCCCGCGAAAAACATTCTTCAATCGCAGTATTGTATGCAGTTGCATAGCCCAGATTTGAACCGTGAACAGTTACGGTTACATAAGGAAAGTTTTTCCGTACATATTCCGCGGAGTGGTCGTGGGAAGCGTTGTCTATAAAAAATATATCTGCCGGCGTTGTCTGACTACGGGCAGACTCAATACATTCTTTGAGAAACGGTTTGCTGTTGTATCCAAGAATAATAATGGCGTAGATGCGTTTTTTCATTACGTGCGTTGTTTATATTTAAGATCCCGCAATGCGTCGCGTCTTACTATCTGCGTTATATTGCGCTCCATATGCTCGATTACACTGAGTAGTTTAAAGATGATAAGAAATACGATTATAAATCCCAAAAGTATTATCATCCCGCCGTCTCCGTTCAACCCTGCCAATGCGGCAAGATATGAAGCTACGCGCGGAAATACCGCGATAAGAAAAATAGTCGACCAGATTACAAGAAATGTCATGAACTTGAAGAGCGACTGAGATTGTTCCCGCCGGAGAAACCGCAGGAGCCGAGTGGCAATAAACCAGAGTGAAATTCCGGCGATAATGTATTGATAAAATTTCATACGTATTTAGGATGATACTAATAACCGAACAATCATACGAACTCCGTTCATAATCGATTGTCTATATTGTTTGTTAAGTGAATAAGGCGTATATCGTACTTCCACTGGCACTTCGGTATAGGTGAGTTTGTGTTTCGCCAGCTCGTGAATAACCTCACTGTCGTATTCATATCTATCGTTTACCGTTTTCATTTTCCTGAATGCCTTCTTTGAGTATGCCCTAAAACCGCACTGACTATCGTTTACCCATAAACCGTAAAAAAGCCGGGTTGCCGCATTGCCCAAAAAGTTGGCGATCCGACGGGATAATGGCATAACATGACTGTTAAATGTGCGGACACCCAGAACAACATCGTGAGTCTTGATGGCAGCAAGAAGCGCGGGGATATCGTGTGCATTATGCTGTCCGTCACCGTCCATAGTGATGATGCTATCTGCGTTCAGAAGAATAGCCGCCTCAATGGCTGTGGTAACCGCGGCTCCTTTGCCCCGGTTCAGCATATGACGAAGCACTGTAGCACCGGCAGCTGCCGCAAGAGCTGCACTATTGTCAGTGGAACCATCATCGATAACAAGAATATTCTGTAATCCCTGCTTTTTTATATCACGAATAACTTCCTCAATTACACCGGCCTCGTTATATACAGGTATCACGACGTAGGTAGTAGTGTTCATATTTACTTGTCTTTATTATACGTTGAGTGAGAGATATATGCCTGGCAAGTAACTTATAAGTTACTTGCCAGACAAACGATGGATTCTGCAGTAGCCTATACCTTAAGCAATAAAAGTCTAGCTACTATGCCGGCAGATCCCTTAGATACAGCGTATCAGCGTGAGTAATCTCGATGTAGACTGTAGCTTGTTGCAACAGTTCTTTGCACCGAGTTATTATCTTGATAACTGCTGCGCGATATGCTTCCTCCTCTGGATGAACAACGAGATTCTGACAACCCGTGACGGTCGCCGTTACTTCGCCTCCTTCTGGGCAACCTTTATCAGATCGATACACAGTGAGCGAAGGATGGACAATCGCTGAGACGTAGATACCATCACTCGCGAATACCTCTGTCGCAACCTGTTGCCATACCGCGGCCACGATTTTTTCAGCCGGTGCATCAGAACCGATGTTGCCATGCCCATAACCAGGGATGACACCAAATGTTGCGCTAAACTTTAGAACCACCTTTCACCTCCATGTATTACTTATGTGGATATTGACGGAAGACAAATATACTATAGGAGAATGCATTTTTCAACTTTTCGGCTTATTTAAAGCATATTCATAAAAGATATCTCGTATATGTAATAACGACTCTATACTCACTCTCTCCCGTGTAGTATGCGCTTCGATATCTCCGTTGCCGATATTAACTGTGACGATGCCCCATTCATTAAGTATGTTAAAGTCACCAACAGAAAATGTAGTTGCTTCTTCATATGGTATTTTTAGTTTTTCCATAACTGACTTTATGTGGGATAGATGTGCAGGCTTAAGAGTATATCCGGTACAGTACGGATAAAGTTGTACCTGAGATTGTGTTCCAATTACTTTATCAATTTCGCGAGCGGATTCGGGAATATGTTTGAGAAATGAGTTATATGTGTCTGCATTGAAGGTTCGTATCTCTCCGGTGAAACTGAGTTTTTGAGGGATACTATTGTAACTTTCTCCCATCCGGATCTTTGCGATGTTTACGATTGTGTCCTCCGCAAGTCTCCCGTATGGATGTTTCTGAACAAACTCAGACAAAAATTTCAATGGATGTACTGTATCTTTTGTAGATCGGGCAACATGACTCCCCGGCGCGTGCACATCAATTGAGTACCCACCTACATAAGGAGCACTGCGCAAGACTGTTCCCACAGGTAAAGAGATGTCTGAAACCAAACACTGTGTAGACTTTATACGCTCACGGGGAAATGATCTTATTCCGGCATCTGTTTCTTCGCGTACGGTTATGAGTATTTCCAGAGCACGGTGCTTTACAGGATTGCTCTGAAGATCCTCCAGCATCTGGAGTATGGCCGCGACAGCAATCTTATCATCTGCACCTAGTACAACTGACCCATCTGAATGAATAACACCGTCTTTAATTACAGGTTTCTGTCTTCCTGCCGGTTCCACTGTATCCATATGTGCGCAGTAGAGAATAGGTTCTCCCTCTCCGTTTTTACTCGCGTATATATTTCCTGCCTCGTCAACATAGAGCGCATCCACTAATGGTCTTAAATGTTTCACAAGATACTCTCTTATCTCCATCTCATTTCCGGATGGGCTTGGAATGGAACACAATGTTATGAACGTTTCGACTAAGTTATTCATGGGCAATGGTCCTAACTTTACTAAAAAAATCGTGAACTTGCAAAATATCTTCAGGATCTAGATTCTGGCCTGGTTCTTTTACCACAGGTACTTCACCCATCTGTTCATGCAGAAGTCGACAATGATTTTGAAATGACTGAGCTTTTGCGGTATCAGAAACAATAAGCGTGCACGGCATGTCGAATACCCGTGGGCCAGAGGTTGCGAGCAACTGATCAAAATCACCCATGTTAGCCTCCGCGGTTTTTCTTCTGATTGTTTTACAGTCATGTTCATCATCCATACCCAAAGCATTATAGCTACAGGTAAGACCAGCAAAATAGGGATAATCACTGAAATCCACGGGTTGAGCGTTCCATCTGTCTTCGGCGTAGGTATTAGAAGCCGCAAATGACCGGGCTGTGCGGCCGTTTATGGTAGTAAGATAGGCTATTGTGTTATCACCGTATGTTTGAAATGCTTTATCAAATCGCAACGCGATGCCCAGAGTTCCGACTCCGTTTCCTTGTAGGCGGGGATGGGCTATGGCATTTACAAACTCGACCAGCTGATGGTCAAGTATTTGAGACTCTTCCGGCGAAAATTTTGGGGAAATGCCGCCAAAATATACGACTTCTGTGTCATCCAGAAGCATAACCGCGCGATCTTCGGTAAACATGCGTGTTAACTCTTCCACATCGCGTTGATATAATGCGCCGTGATGTTTTTCATTATAGTCGGCAACCAGATCGTATACCTGCCCCATACTTTCGCGTGCCCGGGCCGGAGTCATCTGATCAAGACGGGATATATAATTGTAGCCATTTATCTTTTCTTCAACCACACGCTGTAGCCAATCACTTTCAACGTACATAAAAAGAGGATGAATTTATATGTAATGAACACGTACTACTAGGAGGGGTGAACGGAGAAAGAAAAAATAGGATAGTGGTAATCATATATTTCCAGTTGGCACTGGCGTATCGTTCCCGATGAACTTCGGGATTGGAGGTGGCACCGTGCCTGCCCCTACCGTACCGTCCGATTCGGACGGGAAGGGGGGTCGGTTGTCGGATGAGTCATAACGAGCCAAATCTCGCTGAACTTGCGTTCAATCCTCATCACTCTTGATATTTAAACTTTATGTTACACCATACTTATTATGTAGTCAATATGTATTTAGCATATGAAGAATTATCTATATTTTTATATCCTCAATATAAGAAATAAGGTAAGAGGGGACACGGGCATGCCATGAGGGGTCTTCTGATCTGATAAAGCTACGAATCTGCATACCTTCCAGATGTTCTCTGTCAAAAAAATGTGGTCTGATCACCGGCATACTGGCCGACTCAAAGATGCCGTTTACCCATTCATTATTGCTCACCACCACCTCTGATTCCGGCGTAAGCAACGTTACATCACGAAGCCATGCGGTATCATCGCCCACATCGTGAATAGGAAAGATATTCTTGATCCGCGTATTAAGTTGTTCATGCGAGGCCATAATGGTAAGCATCATCTCGCGCTGCCCATAGGTGTAAGGGTTATCTGTATCATGTTTATTGGCACTGCCTACGCCTATATTCACCTTCGCGCAGTGTTTGAGGGCTTCCTGAATAACGAATAAGTGTCCATTATGGAACGGTTGAAAGCGACCGATAACCAAACCGACATTGTACGTGAACATGGCCGTAATTGTAACAGTTTTTATTACTTAATTGTTACGTTCTTCTTATCTGGTCTTCATATGAAATATATACATTTTATATACGCTTACCACAATTACTCGTTGCACTAAGAAAGGGGGTGAACATATGAGCCATATAATGACCGCAATATTTTCGGATAGCAAAAGAGCAGGACAAGCTGTAGCCGATCTGAATGAAAAGGGTTATACGCAGGATATATCGGTAATTGCAAAAAATGATGACAGCATGGGTGCCAAAACTCATGATGTAAAACAGGATGTAGCCGATGGAGCCGCCACTGGCGCGGCAACAGGAGCTACTATGGGTACAGTTGCGGGGCTTCTTGTGGGAGCCGCTTCTTTTGTAGTTCCCGGCGTAGGATTGGTAGTACTGGGACCGTTGGCCGCCATTCTGTCTGGAGCTGCCGCGGGCGCCTTAACCGGAGGCATAGCCGGAGCGCTTGTGGACTGGGGTATTTCGGATGAAAAAGCAAAAGACTATGAACACCGCATACAGAGTGGAGAAGTTCTGGTCGCGGTAACCTCCGATCCCTCAAAAGAATCAGAGATCCGACAGATATTCAGCAATCGCGGAGCAATGGACATAACCGCCATGCACCACGACTAACACCAACCACTATCAGGGGGTGGTGCATACCACCCCCCTTGTGGTATAGTTACTTCATTTCATGAGAAACATTAAGCAACAACAAATCGACTCAATTTATGCTGATATTGTAAATCTAAAAGAGTCGCCTCTCTACGCATATCGCACACAGAATAACTATAAACCGGTGATAGGAGAGGGTGATGCTGATAGCTCAATCGTTTTTATAGGTGAAGCCCCCGGTGAAAAAGAAGCTCTCTCAGCGCGCCCGTTTTGCGGCGCCTCCGGTAAGGTGCTCGACAAAATGCTTGCCTCAATATCGCTTGAACGCGCAAATGTATACATTACAAATATTGTGAACGATAGACCACCAGAAAACCGAGATCCCACACCACAGGAGATTGCTCTCTATTCACAGTTTCTGGACAGACTACTGGAGGTAATTCATCCGGTAGTGATTGCCACACTGGGACGTTTCTCTATGAAGTTTATACTAGATAAATACAATGCGAAAGAAAAAGATCTGCCCATAAGCAAACTTCACGGTACCGAAATACCAACAAAGGCACCCTATGGAGATATCATGGTTATCCCGCTCTATCATCCCGCAGTCGCGCTCTATAACCCGGGCATCCGCAAATCACTGGAGGCTGACTTTGCGATTCTGAAAAAGTATATGAAATAGGATACTGAAACAAGTTCAGCATGACACATTTTTGTCATCCCGAATGTATTTCGGGATCTATTAGTAAATTAACTATTGCGCTTATCGTATTTCTGCTATAATGACCGCATGCCAACAAAAAAATCAACCTCAACCCATCATGCTGAATCCCGTTCTCATACTTCTGAAGAAGAAGTAGCTCCCGTACACCACAAAAAGCCAATGCTTAAACTCAACAACTGGCAAACAGGATTATTGATTGTGGTTGCACTGGCAGCCGCGCTGTATTATTTTAAAGATCAGTTTATTGTGGCCAGCGTGAACGGTAAACCTATTATGAGATCAGCATATAACGCCGAACTCAATCGTATGGCGGGCAAACGGGCACTCGACAGTATTATTACAGTCGCGCTCATTGATCAGGAAGCAAAAAAACGTAAGGTTAGTGTTTCTTCTAAAGAAATCGAGAGTGAGATAAAAAAACTCCGTGAAAGCCTTACCCAGCAGGGACAGAACCTTGACGATATTCTCACAGCTCAGAATATAACAGCGCCGGTGCTTCGTGATCAGATGCGCATTCAGCTTATGCTTAAAAAAATACTGGCCAAGGATCTTGCAGTAACCGACAAAGAAATCGCGACCTATGCCGAAACAAATAAAGATACATTACCTCAGGGCGGTATGTCTCCTCAGGTGAAAGCCAATATCAAGGAGCAGCTTGTGCAGCAAAAACTCAATGAAAAATATGGACCTTGGATTGAAGATCTCAAAGCTAAGTCCAAAATTAACACGTACATCAAAATATAACCTATAACAAGGATTCGTTTTGGTACATAGTCTCCTCGTTCAGGATCGTTTATACGTATACGGTATTCATGTTTCTACGTTTGCAACTATCTTATATATGTTATAATTGTGGTTCACCCCTTTTTACCCTCAGGCGCCATTCGCATGCCTGCCAGGGCAGTTCCCATGAAAGGAGGAACGCAACTTGATAACACGGTGTGAGATACTTTTATTTCAAACGCCGGAGATCTTTCCGGCTTGCAACAAGGAGGTGGCTAATGCCTGATACCCCTCAACTCTCCCCGACAGAAATCGCAGCGCTCCAGCGTCGGTTGCAGATATATGATCATCAGCCGAATGATATCAGCGATTTGCGCAAAATGCTCATCCATGCCAAAGATCTCATCCTCGAACAGGAAGAGCTCTTAGCAAGGCTGACGACCGCAGCCACTGTTGGCGCGGTTGTTCTCAAAGTCTGGCGTAATGAGCTAACCCCGCAGACGTTCACTAAGGGCATGATCGTACGTCTGACGCACCCACATGCCACTATGACCATCGGCGAAACCGGCGAGATTACGAGCTCACTCGACTCGCTCGGTTTCATCGAGGTCGACTTCGACCTGGTTGGCTCGACGAGGATAAGACTCGTTAAGTCAGGCAATAGAGGAACCGTTCGTATGTTGGAGCTTGCTGATCGTCAACTTGACAGCAATAACATCTACAACTACACCTATGGAACCCGTGTCAGGGTGATCAGCGGTCCTGCAGCTGGGCGCGAGGGAACTATCATGACCCCCGAATTCGATGGGGAGGGAGAAGTCCGAGTAATACTGGATAATCCCATTCCAAATCTACGTCCCTTTTTCTATGTCGGTTTCCCGCTTATGTTGGAACCGGTGCAGTGGTCGTACGGACGGGCGCTAGTTTCTCTGGACGGCAAAGTCCTGGAGGTAGAGTGCCCGAAGGATCTCGCGATCCATCCAGGCGACCTCGCCAAACTGCATGCCGAGACGATGCAAGTCGTCGACGTGGCAGAGGCAATGTCGTCAGGCGCTATCATGACTGTCGTCAGGGTCGTCGACGACACATTCGTCGAGGTCAGCTCGCTGAGCGAGGCCAAACTCGTGCTCAACACACGAGCCGACATCGGCACCTTGAAAGAGGGCGATCGGGTTGTGCTGGATGCCAGCGGCCAGATCGTGATGAAAAACCTCGGCTCACCAGTCGTCGGCTTTAAAGTCACCGACCGCATTAATGTGCGTTGGACCGATATAGCCGGCCTGGACGAACCTAAAGAGCTTCTCCACGAAGCGATCGTTCTTCCATGGACCGAGCGAGAGCTTTACAGCTTCTACAACAAGAAGCCAATTGCAGGTGTGCTGCTTTCCGGACCTCCGGGATGCGGCAAAACCCTGCTTGCGAAAGCGGCAGTCACTGAAGTCCGTGAGCTGCATGGTGGCCAGGAAGGGGAGGACGCCTTCATTTACGTCAAGGGTCCTGAGATCCTGACAAAGATGGTGGGGGATTCCGAGCAGATTATCCGCAGCCTGTTCACCCGTGGCAAACGTCACAAACAGCGCTACGGATATCCTGCGATCATGTTCATCGACGAAGGTGATGCCATCTTTGCCAAGCGCGGCACCGGCATCAGCTCTGACGTGAACAACACCATCGTACCCGCCTTTCTCATTGAGATGGGCGGCCTGGAAGATTCCGACGTTATCGTAATCATCGCGACCAACAGGCCCGACATCCTCGATCCTGCGATCGCGCGCGATAAGCGCCTTGATCGCAAGATCGTAGTTGGAAGGCCTACGGCTGAAATCGCGCCGGCATACTTCAAGATCTACCTGAAGGATGTTCCGCTGTGCAATGGCTATACTGTCGACCAGTTGGCCGAACTTGGCGCAGAGGAGCTCTTCTCGCCTAAACGGGTGCTCTACGGCATCCGGCTCGGCGACGGGTCGCAGCATATGTTGACCATTGGCCACCTGGCCAGCGGCGCTATGATCGCCAATATTGTGGATCACGCAACATCATTCGCGATGCGGCGTGACAGGAAAAGCGGTCACATGAACGGACTGCGCCGGGATGATCTCATTGCTGCAATGGATAAGATCGTAGAGGAGAATCGCGGTCTTGACCATACAGAGGCGATCATGGAGATGCTTCACGGCACTCCGCATCCGGTGACAGACATTACCAGCCACGGTTTCATCCAGGCCAACGCGGCCTGATGCAAGGAGGTGAGCTATGTCCCTACTCAAACGGATCCGTCCACCCACAAAACAGAAAAAAGGTGGAGACGGCGAAGGCGTCGGCCAAGACCAACAGCAGCCTGAGACCCTGGAGCGACCGGAGGTCACTCCAACTATCAATAGCATCGACGCGGTTCTCAAAAAGACCAAACACAAGCAACGCAGCCCCTGCGGCTGTTAGGAGATAGTTATGTTAGAACTAACCATAACAATCCTCCTGCAGCTCCTGGGCCTCGGTCTCGCCGTCGGCGCCTTATCGTGGACACTGACTAAAGCCAAAGTATTCGAGTGGCTACGTCAGTGGATCGCGAACAGGAATAAGTGGCTGGGCGATCTCGCTAAGTGCCCTTACTGTGCTAGTCATTGGCTAGGCGCAGGTGCCGTGATCTTCTACCACCCGATACTTATGCGTTCGGATGTGTATGTGCTGGACCTCGTGGTCAGCATATTCATCGTCGTCGCTTTTGCCTCCTTCACCGGAGGGCTCATCTATCGGACGTTCTGGGCGCCGCTCTACCTCGTCGAAGACGAGGAATAACGTCTCACACCGTAGAGGCACGGGAGTCTATCGACTCCCGTGCCCCTGCTTTTTACATATATACCGCTCTCATAATTTATAATATACCCATGCATAAAGGATTCTGGAGTTTGCTCACCACACCTATCATTGGTCTTGCACCTATGGATGGCGTTACCGACGCCGCTTTTCGTTATATTACAGATACATACGGCAAACCCGATATTCTTTTTACCGAATTTACCTCGGTCGAAGGTATCACCCGCGGCGCCGATACCTTGCTCCAGGCATTTATTCACCATACGACAGACACACCTACCGTGGCTCAGATTTTTGGCACTACTCCCGAAGCGTTTTACAAAGTCGCTTTTATACTTGCTGAAATGGGCTTTGACGGCATAGATATAAACATGGGTTGTCCCGACAGAAATGTAGCAAAACAGGGTGGGGGAGCGGCGCTCATATTAAAACCTGTGCTTGCTCAAGAGATAATCCGTAAAACTATGCAGGGAGCCCTGGACTGGGCAGAGGGACGAAATATAACACAGATAGATCTTCCTCCCCGGATAATTGCTTTTGTCGAAACATACAAAAAACAATATAACCTAGACACTACTGAAAGAAAAATACTACCGGTATCTGTTAAAACCCGCATAGGATATGACAAAATTGTCACTACTGAATGGATCTCTACGCTACTTGAAACAGAAGTCGCAAATATATCCCTCCATGGACGGACACTTAAGCAACTTTATACCGGCGAAGCAAGCTGGGCAGAGATTGCAAAGGCCGCGGAAGTGGTGAGAAAAACAAATACAATTATCCTGGGCAACGGTGACATAAAATCACTATCTGAAGCCAAAGAAAAAATACAAACATATCATACACATGGTGCCCTTATTGGTCGTGCCGCATTTGGCAATCCCTGGATATTTAAAGATATAACTCCCGATCCTCATACCAAACTCGAAACTGCTCTAGAGCACTGTCGTGTATTTGAGCGTATGACCCCTGATCTGCATTTTCTGTCTCTGCGCAAGCATATGGCCTGGTACTGCAAAGGCTTTGAGCACGCGCAGATTATACGATCACAACTGATGACTACCAAAACGTATGATGACGTAGAAAAGGTAATAAAGCATGCGCAGCAAATACTCGCGGAAAATAATATGATAGCTTCTCCTGATTATTGACAACACCTCATTTTTGTTGTTTACTATTAACATGGTCAGGAAGCAAAAACCGGTAAAATCATCAAAGAAAGTACTTCCCAAAAAAAAGCCTGCCGCAAAAACAACGATAAAACCTCAGATAAAACGCCGCCGGACTTCTCCATCTAAAGGTATTCTTATGACTATAGTAGCATTCGGTATATTCGCTTCACTATTTGTTATGTTCGCCATGCACAGACAGATAAAACAGACCGATCTTCTGGGAACATATACCTATTTATCGCAGGAGGCCGACACTTCTTCACCGGAAAAGGTCGCGGTTGTAAATGAAAACGGCGAAAAAATATTTATCGTGAAAGGCACAGAGTCAAAAAAAATACTTGGCATTATACCCGTTGAGATACATAAAACTATCGAAATCTCTGCAGAGACAGGAAAAATAACGGAAGAAACTCTTCCGTTGATGGACAAACTCCTCAATGTTATATCAATGTGATAGGTATGAATAGTACTAAAGATCTTACATGGGCAAAGCTAACCGCATCTATACTGTTTGAAACCATCCTCGGACTTATGGGTGGCTTCATCTGCGGAATGGGGGGAGCAGTATTGCTTGGTGTAGTGTATAAGATAAACGATCCTTCATTTGGAGACATTATAGGAGCGCTCCTTGGCTTCGGTGTTGTATATACATGTACTATGCCAGTTATTGTGTACCTTACCGGAACACGGTTATTTAAGCGCCGTTCGTCTTTCTGGATGGTAATACTTGCATCGGTATGCGGTGAGCTGGCAGTGCTTACTCTTGCCGAACCACTCAGACTCAACCTTAAACCCCAGCTTCTGACCATATCATTTTTACTTGTTCCACTCGCGCTTACTGTTATAACGTTTAACTATGGCTCAACGCGACGTATTATTAAAAAGAACTAATTTTCTGTTTGACTTTAAGGTGCCGAGAGAGATATTATTAATACATGCGAACATATAAGAATACACTTCTTTATATATTTCTGTTCACACTTGTTATAGCGGCAGTGGCCAAATATACTCTGGTTATACACGCAGAAGAGCGTACAAGTCTTGATAATCTAAAACTTACCATAACAGCAATTCCGACAATCATACGACAGCGACTGACCGAGGTACCAGATCGTGAATCATTACGTACCACTATAATGCCTTCTGCAAACCCAACCAGTATTGTAGCTACAATCAGGGCTTCAACATGTGCATCTATCATAACCAGTGTAAAAGGGAGAGAAACAAGCCTTATTGAATCAACAAGTCGTCTTATCCAACGGTTAAGTAGCCTTACAGAATCTATACACACATACTATGTTAATACTCTTGTGCCTCAGGGTAAAACAATCAGCAACTACAATGAAATGTTAGCGAATGTGTCTACAAAAAAAGCTACTGCCGAAGCTGCTCTTACCGCGCTGAAGAACAATGTGAACACTTTTACCTGTCAAACAGGAGATATTAATACACAGATTGCTACATACCGAAGCGATATGCAGAAACTTGTTGCCAGTGTAAGAGAATATACCGCAGCCGTCAAAATACTGGTCGCGGCTGTAAGACCTATTATTAGTGTGAGTATTGTACCAACACGTTAACTATGGACGAAATAAATCAGGTATACGAGTCACCGAAGTTTGATATAAAGAAACTATTTCTTTTATTGGGAGCAACCGGTGTGCTTGGATTTGCCATGTTCATGACATTTTTGATCCAGAATAACAAGGAAAACCTCTCAGTTCACCCTTCCCGGGCAGAGCAGGCTATACCTACACGAAAACCAACCACAACCGAGCCGACACGCGCGCAGGCAGAACAACACAAGCGTATCAATAACAAAGAAGACGTCGAAAACGCATTAAAAGAAATTGACGACTCAGGCAAAATCATAAATGAAATAGAAAAAAGCGTACGTACGCTTACTCCTGATTCTTTTTAACCTCCTTCTCCCTCCGACTGCGCATTTCTTACACTATTATTATGGCATTCTTATTGTCTTCTTAAGCTAAATGTATACCATGAATACATGAAACTACTTATTTGCACCAGAAAGGGGGTGAAAAAATATGGTTACCCGACGAATAAGGGCCAATGATCGTGATGAAATTGACGAGGTACATGATCAGTATTACCGGGACAATTATTACAACAGCGATAAATCCAGTAACTGGTTACCGCTTCTGATGATTCCGCTATTCATTGTCGGATTGCTCGCCGTATTTCCCTATCTGGCAGGTAATAGCAACAACATTCAGAATAATACCACACAGCCTGGAACAAACACCCAACCCGATAATACCGAATCCAATCCGCAGTTTGGCGTAGGTGGAGGTCCGGAGAACCCAACCGTAACACCGACGACAACTCCACGACCAACGTCAACGACAACACCGCTTAATGAACCAATGGATCTGGAAACAACACGCGAGCCGACTCCGTAACGTCGCTCGCGTCTGCCCGGGCAGGCAATTTGCTTTATAGTAGGTATAAATAGTATAATATACGTGTTGAAAGCTACATAAACTATGCGTATATCACGTTCTAAACTATCTTTTATTATGGTCATCCTTGTGACTGTTGTTGCAGGCGGCCTTATGATAATGACGTCTCCTGAAGAGTCGGCTATCAATAGTGCTATAAAAAGCCAGGCTCCTGGCGCGGTTTCTGGTTTAATGGATAGCGCCGTAGCCACTAACTCCGCTAAGTTATCTGAACCTGTAATCAAAGATACTGTTGAAACATATTTGGCTAAACATGTGGCGCAACGAAGTGCTGAAGGAATTACTCTTTGTGCTCAGGAAATGCTCGGATCACGACAGGAAGAGTTGACTATTTATGTGTATGTATGGGCAGTATGTCAGGAATATACTAAAAACAATGGTATAGTTGAGAAAGGAACTGAACTCAGCACACCCGTTGTCCTTACCGCGATACGAGCCGGCCAGAACATAGAAATAACAGGTTATCGTATACCCACAACCGGCAAGCTCTACAAAGAGGAAATACGGAGTATATTTCCGGAACTATTATACAAGCAACTCTTGTTATCTGATTCAAAACAGCAGGCTGCGCGGGTACGAACACTACAAAACATAATCGAAGCCCAAAAGAATAAATTCTTCTAACACATCTTACTCATCTATTACCATTTTCATGTCCATATCTTACCGGTAGCACCTATCATTACAGTGAGGTATAGTAATTATGATAGGTGAATATATATATTATTTTAGTAAAGGGATGGAGGTGAACGAAATGTTGACCAGTACCCATAAAACCCAGGAAGAGCAAAAAAAACGGAAAGATACACAGGAAGAACATCGAAAAGCGAGGAAACTATCGCATGAAGCTGCTGCCTCGATGATGGATCATGAATGGAAACACCATCCGGGCGGAGGCTAGTTATACAAGAAGCGATTTAAACTCCTGAAGCTTGTCCCAGTCGTAAATAGATATGGGAAGTATTTTTTTTTCAAAAACACTAAGCGCTTTTATTTTTTTCTTCACTTCGTTTTCGGTAACCAAATCAATTTTAGTAAGAAGTATTATCTCTGACTTTTTTGTCAATCCTGGTTGAAAGGCCTCAAGTTCTTTCTCTACCACTTCATAATCTTTAAGCACATCCTTAGAATCGGCAGCAATACAATGAATAAGCAATGATACTTTCTCTATATGTTTTAAAAACCGCACACCCAGACCCTTGCCATGTGAGGCGCCCTCAATAAGCCCCGGAATATCGGCCATGATTTTGCCGTTTATTGCTCCTAGATTGGGTTCAAGTGTAGTAAACGCGTAATCTGCAACTCGCGCGTGGGCTTTGGTGAGTTCATTCAGCAGGCTGCTTTTTCCGGCGTTAGGGAGTCCTACGAGTCCATAATCAGCAATCATCTTCATGACCAGTTTAAAATGACGCTCTTCACCCGGCCGTCCATCTTCGGCATAACGGGGTGCGACATTGGTTGATGACTTAAAACAGTCATTGCCTCTTCCACCTTTACCACCATGACAGATGACAAATTCAGTGCGTTCTTTGGTAAGTTCTATTACCTCGCGGGTTTCCTGATCTATAAGTGATGTCCCTAACGGCATCTCGAGGATAAGATCTTTGCCAGCCTTGCCTTGTCGCCTGAATCCCTGTCCGAGTCCACCAGGCTCAGCTTTGAAGATTTTTTGCTCGGCAAACCGGTGTAAGGAGTACATTTGAGGATTCATACGCACGATTACGCTGCCTCCGTCTCCACCTGTTCCACCGTCTGGACTGGTTTTGCCCTTACCGGGGAAAAACGAAGATCTCCCATCTCCACCTTTGCCGCCTGTAACGGTAATATATGTTTCGTCTACTAACATATCTCTATTATACACTGCGAAGCCTCAATAGAGTATAATAGAGCCATGATCACAATTGCGTCGGTTATCCTTGAAAACGAAAAAGGGGAGATCCTTCTTATGCTGCGTGATAACAAACCCAACCTTCCGTTTCCCCATCACTGGGATATATTTGGCGGACATGTGGAAGAAGGGGAGACTCCGGAACAGGCATTAGTGCGGGAAGTAAAAGAAGAACTGAACCTGGATCTTAAAGATTATACGTTTTACAGAAAATATCACTGTATGCATGGTGACATTCATGCGAATGTAAAGTATATATATACAGCAAAACTTACCACACCTATTGAAAAGCTAACACTTGGTGAAGGTGAGGAGATGAGATTATTCAACAGAGAAGAGATAAAAACATTAAAGTTTGCCAATATTATGGGCAATATTGTTATGGATTATATTGATTGATGTCATTGCGAGCGGAGCCTGATAGGCTTGATGGAGCGAAGCAATCTTGCCAGGATTGCTTCACGATCAGAGCCACCGGATCGTTCGCAATGACAATAGTATATATCATATGAAACTACCACCACACGCGAAACTCGTCTTTAAAGGAGAAATATTTAATACCTACCAATGGGAACAGGAAATGTTTGACGGCACACATCAGACCTTTGAGATGCTTAAACGCCCGGATACAAATCAGATTATCGCAACCGTTGGAGAAAAGGTTCTTGTAACAAAAGAAAGTCAACCAAATAAACATAACTATTTTTCACTGCCGGGCGGACGTGTAGAAGAAGGGGAAGACCCTCTTGAAGGTGCCAAACGGGAACTCCTGGAAGAGACAGGATATGAATCTGACGACTGGGAACTTTTTAGAACATATGATCCTCTTCATAAAATTGACTGGAGTATTTATTACTACATAGCCCGCAACTGTCGCAAAGTGGCGGAGCCCACACTTGACGCAGGGGAAAAAATTGAAGTGATGGAGTTTGCGTTTGAAGACTTTTGCGATTTTATAACAGGCGATGAATATAAGGGAGACTTCGTTACTGATATGCTGCGCATGAAAATGAACGGAACTCTCAACGACTTCAAAACGCTGTTATTTGCACACAAATAATATGATGGTATTTGCCGAAGTAATAATCTGCGGCGGCGGTTCGTGTGAATCGACACTTCCGATAAGTAAAGACTCTCTTCAAACATTGTGGCGCGAAAAAGGAATCTGGAAATCTGTCGGCCTTATATTTAGCCGTTGTATGGGGCAGTGTGAAGAAGCGGTAAGCATGCGTATTCTTACGAAAAATGCTACGTACACGCTAACCAATGTATACGATATTTCAACACTTGAGTCGATTATCAAATGGGCTGAAGATATACACACATCCCAAAAACTCCTACCCTTGCCGAAAGAGCTTCAGGCATTGGTGCATAACCATTTTATTGCGTGACTATTAACCGGAGATAATTTATACTCTTACATATGGATTCAGTAGAAGGACTGAAAATTGGGTATTTCAACGAAAAAGATAAAGAAAAGCCTGCTATAGAACGTATCCCTCGACCGGAATCTGTAGCAAACGCTATAGGAACATGTCTCGGCAAATTTGCTGTCGATCGAAAGACAGGTAAACCGGTTAACTATGAAACTGCAGTATCCGCGCTTATAACATGGGCTATGAATAATAAGCCCGAATCTGCACTACAAAGCGAAGAAATAATGTTTAACAGGGCATTTGCCAACGAATTAAATGTGCTTAAACACTTTTTTGGCAAATTTACCGATATTTCATATGATTATGCTGATGCACTAGCCATACAGGCAGACATTGAGAAAGCAAGAAGAGTGAATGATGACGAGCAGGTTAGAGAACTTCTAACAGATGTCGCTGTGTTCAATCAACGTTTGGCTGACAGTATTTACGCGGTTTCATCACCACAGGCTACCGATAAGGATCGCCTTAACGCGGCAATATTTATCCAGACTGCAAATGCTCTAGCTAGTCGAGATAATCCGTTTGGTCGTGAGTTAAGCAAAATGTTAAATGCCGCTCGTGCCCAGGCCGCCACCATGAGACTTCTCAAACAACAGGGATTTGACATAATTGTCCCGGACCCGGAGGATCGGACTGAGGTACATGAATGGGATGTTATGAATAAAACAGACTTTGTGGCCATATCTCCGCCGCCCCAGAGCGCACCAATACTTGTAGACATGAAGACATACGCATTTGCCAGCCAGCTTGCCAATAAAGATGCTGATGCTGTCTCTGTGACTGAAATGGCAATGATTACCCGTAATATGGACGTAGTTAATGGACTAAAAGGCATTCTGAAAGTAAACGAAACTATGGTGAAACATGTAGAAATACGCGTACCTGCAGATGACCAGAATATAAACTTACTAGGCACTTTCGCTCATGATGCTATAAGCACTGATATACTAAAAAAATTACATGCCTTTGTACCCACGTATGCCCAAACACCTTGAAGATACACCAACGGGTAAAGAGAGCACCACGTCTCTCTTTGATATATTGAAAAACAAACCGTTCCCTGAGGCCGTTATGGCTGTATTCAATACTATAGCCCAGGCAATAGTCCGAGATGAAAAAAGCACTACTCCAGAGGCTTCGCAAAAAAAAGCTTAATATAGATCAAACGACTGCAAAAGTTTCTTGTTTCCTTCTACCTGATACTTCAGAAGATCAGCATAAATACCCGGACGCATAGATAACTCTTTCGGACTTCCCGAATCGACGATCTCTCCATTGTCTACGACAAGAATCTTGTTTGTGTTCTGAATAGTGGAGAAACGATGCGCTATGATGATAACTAATCGATCCTTCATAAGATTCTCCAGCGCTTCCTGTACCTCGTTTTCAGACTTAGAGTCAAGACTGCTGGTTGCTTCGTCGAGAATAAGAATAGGCGCGTCTTTGAGAATAGCACGGGCTATCTGTATACGCTGTTTCTGACCGCCGGACAAACGGACTCCGCGTTCTCCCACTTCGGAATCTATCCCCTGGGGCAGCTTCATTACAAAATCATACGCGTTCGCCTGTTTAAGGGCTTTAATAATATCTTTTTCGTCTGCCTTATGTCCATACGCGATATTGTTACGGATAGTAGAGGAGAAGAGCTCATTTTCCTGGAAAACGAGCGCGATGTTGTTGCGTATAAAGCGATGGTTCAGCTCTTCATATGAACTCCCATTCATCCGAATAGATCCTTCTGTGGGATTATAAAACTTTAGTATCAGATTAACTATAGTTGACTTACCTACGCCGCTATGGCCAACTAGAGCAACCGTTTCGTTCTTAGCTATTTTAAAGGTAACATCCTTGAGCACCATCTGTGATGTATCGTACTTAAACGAAACATGGTTAAACTCAATCTCGGGATTCTTTACTTTCTTTTGATCGTACTGAGTATCAAAATGTTCCGTTGATTGCAGATCCATTATCTCGATATACTCCTTGGAGCCGCTCTCGGCCTCCTGGATTCGGGATAATATAAAAGACATGGCAAACAGTGGACGCCGCGCCTGATTTACCAGCTGCAAAATAAGGACCATCTCACCGATAGTTAATGTGCCTTTAAACGTGTTATAAAAAACGATCACATTGATCGCCGCGAGAATAATATTAAGACTTATGTTTCTATAAAAATTAAAAATATGAAATGTGCGACTCTGACGCGCGTATATTGTGTTGCTGTCAGAAAGATTCTTTGAGATGAATCCAAACTCGTTCTTTTCGTTATTGAAACTTTTTACCAGTCGGATATTACTGATGACTTCGTGTATTCTGCCTCTTATACTATCCTCTATCTTATTCTTTTTAAGCTCTTCCTCGCCCCATTTCTTCGCGGAATAGTGGCTAAGCACAAGGTAAATAGGAAAGAGAATAAACGTAAATACAGCGACAGGAATGCTGTAATACATGAGTACCGCTATTGTCAAAAAACTCTGAAGAAACATAGGAAGCATAAAGTTTGACGACGTATTCATGAAAATCTGAATTGTACTTATGCCTCGGTTGAGCTGGTTTACAATTTTTCCTGATATTTCCGAATCAAAGTAACTTTGAGGAAGTGTAAGAACTTTACCGTAAAACTTTTCGGTAAGAAACTTTCTCAGACGACCCGCAAAATGATCGCCAAGCCGCTCAGTAACCGAGGTAAGCACAGAACCCACCACATTCGCGAGAAACGCGATAAAAATGAGCCAGATAAGCTTACTGAGATTGCCACCCTGATGCTGTACGCTGGCTACGATCTCATCAACGATATACTTGGAAAGCAGAGGAGAGACCAACTCGACAAATGAACCAATCAGTATAAGAAAACTTAACAGACCGACAAGTTTATGCAATGGTTTAGACAACGTGATGATCTTTCCGATATTTTTCATAGATAGATTACTTAAATAATGTAAAGCAGGCGACAAGACGGGGAGTATTGTCCTTTATAACATATGCCTTACCGAGAAATGTGTTATTCCCGGCATCAACAAGCTCATCAACGACAGATCTTACAATGGCAGGATTTTGTTCAAGGTTATAGGTAAGCCGCATCACCTGAATGGGATCGTCAAGGCCCTGCTGCACAGACAGACTAAATGGGAGCGCATGAAACCCTCCGAAACCCGCCCGAAAATCGTAGGTCTCACCATACTTCATAAGAAAAAATCTCTGCAAATAGAGTGGCAGTATGTTGTCACCCATCTGTACCTGCGGATACCAGCACTTTCCCAGCCAGGGAAGCCAAACTTTTAGTAACAAACTGCCAAGTGATTCGGGTAACGAACGGGGAAATGTATGAGTAAGCTCACCACGGTAGAATCCCTCCATCGCCTGAGGCACCGATCCGGCAACAAACTTCTGCATGAACTCTGCAGGAGAATCTGTACGACTCATACTGTTATTGTACCATGAGCGAGCTCATATGAGTAACATATTTTATGTAATAATATTCATACTATAGGTTATTTTATAATCTACCTAAAACTTGACTTTTAAGGCTAATTTTGATATAATCCATATGTAAATATGCTAAAAGCAAATTGCTTGTCACGCATGTTCGCCAGATCGCTTACCACCGGACTCGCGATAAGCCTACTGACTATAGCCTTAGCCGGAAATATACAGGCACAAGAGCCTCCGGGAGGGGTAAAAATCAGCTCAAATCAGGCTTCTTTCAACTACACCATATGCACTAAATCCCAGAATAGGGATGTACTGGCCGATATTTCCGCCTCTACCGAAGCTCAGCCTCAGACAGGCACAGTTTTGGCCCAGTTTACCAGCTTCCCCCTGCCTAAGGACAAACCAACCTCTCTGAACGGCGATACCGTGTTTAGCCTCGTAAATAGCTTCCGTGCCAACCGTGGACTACCTGCCTTTGAGAAAGATCCCAATCTCTGTGAACTTGCCGTAGCCCGTGCCCAAGAAGCCTATAATGAGCTTCAGACCGGTAAAGTGCTGCACAGCGGACTCTATAACCGTAATCTGCCTTACTGGGTGACTGAAAACGTAAAATATGGACCCTCCGAGCAGGATGCTTTGAACTGGTGGATTGGTTCACCTATCCATTACAAGGCTCTCATAAGTGACGCGAAATATAGCTGTGGAGCGTGTTATGATAATGTATGTGTGGAGCTTTTTACTAGCTATACACCCAAATAACCTATGCCTCCTATCGATCCTTACCCAGAAATCCCTGCCAGTCAGCCGTTTGAACGGCTCAAACGATTGCTCACTGACCTTGCCAAAGCGGCGGTAAAAGGATTTAATGTTGTAACTATTGTTATATTTACCGGACTCCTCGTGTTTCTCGCGCTCCTTACCGTGATATATAAACTCTTTCTTCCTTGAAGCTACTCAGCTGCAATTTCATATACATAATAAGGCGTTTTCCATTGACGTTGCTGTAGAAGAGGCAGCGATACATTATATACAGGTATATCCAGCGAGGTCTTACCCTCAAGCGTTCCATGGTGCGCGTGGCCGTGAAAGACTACTGACGCGTCTGATCTGTTAACCGGCTCTTCCAACCGTGAACACCCTAGAAACGGAAAAATTTCGGGCGGTTCTCCTTCAACAGTCTGGCGTATGGGAGCATAGTGCATAATAATTACCTTATGTTTTGTTGTAAGAAGCTCCATGGCCTTTTCGAGTTTGAGGGCTTCATTTACACACTCAAGGACAAAATCCTTAATTGCCATCTCTCCCCATGATGAAAGTACATACTTGTCAAAACCACCACAAAATCCTTTTACACCTGCAAACCCTACACCCTGTAATTCATAGGTCGTTCCATTAAGAACACGAATATTACCCGCTTCAAGTATTGATGTAATCTTTGTTTCATTCTTTTCTTCACAGTCGTGATTTCCTAGAACTGCGAGAATAGGAATCTTACAATGCGAGGCATCTTCTACAAGTATCTTCGCTTCTGAAGGGTATCCCCTTATGGTTAGATCGCCACAGAGTAATAAAATATCGGCATCACGCGACGCGTCTATAAATAGATTTCGGTATTTGCCCAATGAATGTTCACCTACATGAATATCACCCACTGCGGCAATTTTTAGAGATTTTGCCATATGTTAAAATGTTAAATTTTTATAACCCCACTCATTAATATCGACCTCATACTCAGTACTCGAAAAAAGTTGCCCTCTACAGATTGGCTTCTTGGATATAGGCATTTCCAGCTGATGCTTTATGCGTCCACACATTTCCTGCATAAGCCATTTGGGCACAGTTCCTCGTTCAGAGGGATATATAAATCTGAAGTTAATAAGATGCGCGAATAATACTTCCCACTGATTTTCCATACGCAGAAGGAGACGTTTCCAGTCAAATGTTTTTCCCTGCTTAAGAAATATATGATACACGTCAGCAACATCGGAGCGATATCGCTGTTGTCTAAAGGCCTTGCTCCATACAAACTCAACCGGGGCTACAAGCTTAACGGGTATGTTTAGAATAGTTGCGTCTGGCGCGTATTCAAACCATGAATCATCAACCGAAAACACACCGTTAACAGCGCCGAATATGATATCTGCGAAGTAAGTTTTTCGTGTAGCTTTGGCAAGCCATCTGTCGTCGGTTATCTCTGTTTTAAACCCCTGATCCGCGAGCGCGTGAAGTATTTTAGGATAGTCACCGGATTTACAGAATATATCAATATCTTTTGTATATCTCTTTATGCCGGTATATTGTGTAAAAGCGTATGTTCCCCCAACCATGAAAGGGATGCGAGTTTCAAGGAGGAAGGTGAGAAAATCCGTATAAAATCGCCGTGCCGGTTTTGTCGATCGTTGTATAGGCATAGAAGCTGATAATGAGTATCAGCTTAAAGCCTATCGGGATAGTGTGAAAATAGTGTAAGAACTTATGTTCCTTCTTCCCATGACGACAGATATTTCTTCTGTACCGTGGTAAGTTTATCTATTTCTATACCCGAACTCTCAAGTTTGAGACGCGCTATCTCACGGTCTATATCGGCAGGCAGTGAGTATACTTTTGCCGTAAGTTTACTTTTATGCTTCCACATATATTCCGCGGCGAGTGCCTGACCCGCGAAACTCATATCCATGACCGAAGCGGGATGCCCTTCGGCAGCCGCGAGATTGACGAGTCGTCCTTCAGCGAGAAGGTATATTTTCTTGTCACCCACGAGATATTCGTCAACGAACGGCCGTACTCTCCGTACAGACTTGGATATACCTTTTAAGAGGTCTTTATTTATTTCAACATCAAAATGGCCGGACTGGGCTAAGATTACTCCATCTTTGGCATTACGGAAATGCACTTCATCGACCACATGCTTGTTGCCGGTTGATGATAATACGATATCCGCGCGCTTTATAGCCTGAGAGAGAGACATAACTTCATAGCCATCCATACTCGCTTCCAGCGCTTTGATCGGATCAACCTCACAGACAATAACATGAGATCCCATACCTGCAGCTCTTCGGGCGACACCTCTGCCGCACCAGCCATAACCACAGACTACAAATGTTCGGCCGGCAAGAAGCACATTGGTGGCTCTTATAATACCGTCAATTGTGGACTGCCCTGTGCCGTACTGATTATCGAACATGTGTTTGGTAAGGTTATCGTTTACCGCGAGGACCGGAATCTTAAGAGCGCCGTCTTTTTCCATAGCACGAAGACGTATTACCCCTGTTGTTGTTTCTTCTGTGGAACCTGAAAGATCTTTTAGTTGAGATGTTCTTTTTGTGTGCAGTAAACCTACAAGATCAGCACCGTCGTCCATGGTCTGGTTGGGTTTAGCATCGAGCGCAGCATTGAGATGTTTATAATACGTTTCATTGTCTTCACCTTTTACTGCAAAAACCGGAATGGAGTAATCATTTACTAAAGAAGCTGCGACAGAATCATTTGTGGAGAGCGGATTACTAGCGCACAGATACACATCGGCACCTCCGGCCTGTAGCGTGATAGCCAGATTGGCTGTTTCAGATGTAACATGAAGACACGCCGCGAGCACTACGCCTTCTAGTGGTTTTTCTTTTGTAAATCGTTCCCGTATAAGCCGGAGCACCGGCATATCCCGTTCTGCCCATTCAATTAACTTTTTGCCCTCGGGCGCAAGCGCCATATCTTTGACATCGTATTTCATAGTAGATAATAACTAATAAAGTAAACTGCAATGAACACAATATACCACAAAAAAACTTACTCGTTCATACTCCTTAAGAGCTCCTGTACCGGCGCAACAGCCATCGCGATATCGGCTTCTTCGGTAAAGCCTGCTATATGGGGCGACAGGATAATATTATCTAAATTTTTCAACTCGGGATTAATCTCGGGTTCTGTAGTAAAAACATCTAGTGCGGCTCCGGCTATGACACCGGTTTTGAGTGCATGGATAAGGGCAGCTTCATCTACGATACCACCCCGTGAAGTGTTTATGAGGTATGCCGTTTGTTTCATCGAGTGAAGTTCTTTTTCTCCTATAAGGTTCATAGTATCTTTCAGAAGAGGAAGATGCAAAGTGATAATATCACCGCGGCTGAGAATTTCTGATATTTCAGCTTTCTGTATTTGTTTGCCGGTTAGTGTTTCCGCGGCAACGTGAGGATCATATCCGAGTATGAGAGCAGGGGAGAAAGGCTGAAGTTTGTGGGCAATTGATTGACCAATCGCGCCGCAGCCAATGATACCGATCACTTTACCTTTTATCTCATGCCCCGTGCGCGCTCTAACTCTCCATTTAGACTCGTGTATTTGCCTCATTTGAAAAAGAGCATTACGCATAAGCATAATCATGAGACCAATCACATACTCCGCGACAGCGTTTGCGTTGGAGCCGGGAGCATTGAGTATACGGATATTTCGTTTGCCGCATTCCTCAACATCAATTGTATCCACCCCCACACCTGCCCGCAGAATAAATGTAAGCCCGGGCATACTATCAAGAAGCGCTTTATCTACCTTTGTATATGACCGTATAAAAAGCACACGGATATCATTTTTATTCACCGTGTGTAGTATTGAGTCGGTTATAAGAGAGAACCCATTATCTATAAGCAGCCGCTTTGCCTCGTTGGCAATTTCATTGGGTTCTGTAAGATATACAATCATAACGCATTGTGAAAGTATTCGAAGTGAACCAAATTTTGCAGGAAGTGGATGTTTGAGCCGATTCTCTAACTGCGAGTTCACTTCCAAAAAATTTGGTTCGCGAGAATACTTTCTAAACTTTATATATGTTTCATCCGTTCTTTAATATCTTTTTCTGTAGGAGCATGATTTACCGTTCCGTATTTCTCAACCGCGAAACTTGCCATAGCATTGCCCATTCGCAGACAATCCACCAACTCCAAACCATTCATAAGGGCACCCACAAACCCGCCTCTCCACGCGTCACCCGCCCCTGTTGGATCTACCACCTTGTCTATCTTACATGCTGATACAAACTGTTCTGTATTTCCGTTCTGGTACTTGACCCCATTCTCGCCAAGCGTTGTGATAACCGTCTTACCCTTTGCCAGAATCTGTTCAACAGAAAGCGAAAGTGTGCGGCTTATCTGCGCTATCTCGTAGTCGTTGCCTATAAGGAATGTACAGTGTTCTATACCGTTTCTCAGCTCATCGTCTTTAATCCAGGTCATCGCCATACCCGGGTCATAAAGATAGTCAATGCCGGATTGGATACACTGAGTCTGAAAGTTGAGAAATGCTTTGGGATGATTGGCTGAAATGATTACAAGATCCTTGCCGTTAAGATACGGCTTCATATCTATATCTTTTCCTCTTTCGCACGCGCCGTAGTAAAACCCCCAAATCTGATTTCCTTTCTGGTCAGTAATCACTTTGCCCGTTGCCGTGTACTGTGTTTCATCCATAAGCACACCCGCACGATCAATGTGCTGATTATCAAGAAACGCGAGAAAATCTTTGGCATCTTTGCCTACGCCGGCAAGCAACTTTACACCGTGCTTTGTAATCATCGACAGGTTGTATGCAATGTTTGTGCCTGTTCCTCCAAGCTGTTTGTCCAGACGGTCTACGACAAACGATACATTGATCTGATGAAGTTTTTCGGGGTGAAAGAATTTAATAAATTCGGAAGGAAAGTCCATGATATCGTCAAATGCGACTGATCCGGTGACGATAGCGTTTGTATAGTGCTTATGCATAAACAGTAATAAAGATTACCAGGTGAGGCGTAAGTTTTCAATCTCACCCTCCGAATCGGAGGGTCTAGTATACTTTGCATAATGAAAAGAATCAGAAAATTGTGGGGCAATGAATATTATCAGGGCGGAGTATTCCTTACCATCTCTTCACTCCTCATAAACCTCCTCAATTATTTCTTCAATATTTTTGCCGCGCGCAGTCTGGGTCCTTCTGGATTCGGCGAAATAGTCGCTCTTGGATCGTATATCTCTATTTTTTCAGTACCTACACTGTTACTGAATACAATTATTATCCGCAAAATAGGGGAGTCGGCAGAAAAAAAACTTTTTGTGTCAAAACAACTTGAGGACTTCTTCATCTCTAAACTAAAAAAAAGGTGGTATATGCTCGGATTGGTTGTGGTGCTTATTCCATTTGTGCCATATTTAACGAATATGTCATCTCTTGCGGGATATATGCTCATTCCTCTCGTGCTCCTTCTTCTTATGTCAACGTTTTATAGCGCGGCTCTCCAGGGTCTGAAACTATTTTTCATAGTATCATGCATCGCAGTTATAACTGCATGCCTTAAATTCCTTGGCGCGTTCATCTCACTCGTGATGTCATCAAATCAGCTCAACATGATCATAGTTTTCCTTATCATATCGGGCTGTGTTTCGTATTATCTCACACTTTACATATTCAGAAGAAGAACGGCTGATGTGACATATGAAAAAAACATTATACAAAAGAGACTCCTGCATGTTCTCTACAAAAAAGAAATAATTATTACCGGTGTGTCTGTACTGTGCATGACGTTATTCAGCAACCTGGATATTATTCTTGTTAAGCGATTATTTACCGCGCAGGAATCGGGCTTATACGGATCGTGGACACTGTTCGCGAAGATAATACTCTATGCCATCGGACCGCTTATAACAGTAAGCTTTGTGTTCTTTTCGGGAGAAAAAGCGACTGCCCGTATGAAAACAGCATTCTGGTGGGCCCTGGCACTTCTTATCGTTCTAGGATGTATAATATTTTTTTTCTACATTACATTCGCGACCTCTATAATTCATATTTTATTTGGTAACAGATATGACGCGGTGATACCGTATCTTGGGCAAGCGGGTATATTTGGCGCGCTCTATACACTTATTACCTTTTTAAATAATTATTTTCTCGCACGCAACAACCCAGCGGCACTTATACTTCCATATTCATACACGCTCTATATTGTGATCTTTTTTCTTATCCCCAAAACCATAGGTCACGTAATTTCGCTGAATATATATTTTTCTATCGCTGTTGTGGTGCTATACCTGTTTGCGTACGTCAAGGCTATGATTTATAATGATGTCAATGGAACGTAAACCCGCAGACCATTTTCTCACGTTGATTGTTCCTGCATACAAGCAGGAAAAAACAATTCTCCGCAACATCAAACAAATTTTGTTCGTGCTCGATACTATACGGTATGATTATGAGGTTATAGTTGTAGTTGATGGAACTGTTGATAGATCATTTGATATTCTACGAAAGGCCAAACTTCCCAAAACAATCTGCATGGCTTACCGTCAGAACCAGGGAAAAAGCTATGCCATACGCCTGGGCATGAATGAAGCGAAGGGGGATTATGTAATGTTCCTTGACTCGGGGATGGAGATTGATCCCAATGGCATTTCTATGCTTCTTGAACATATGCAGTGGTATGACGCCGATATTATCGTCGGCTCAAAGAGACATGCTGCTTCAATTGTGAACTACTCAAATGTAAGAAAACTCTTAAGCCTTGGGTATTACTACATAGTAAAACTTCTGTTTGGTCTTAAAATCCGCGATACGCAGGCCGGCATTAAAGTATTCAAAAAAAAAGTACTAGTGAAGATACTGCCGCGGCTCGTTGAAAAAAAGTTCGCGGGAGATCTTGAGATTCTGGTAAGCGCCAACATACTGGGATTTAAGCGCATCTACGAAGCGCCTATTCGTTTAGACTATCGTGTAAGCCCGCTTACCTCGGCTGCCACGCTTAAATCAATTTTTGGCATCATTGTTGATACAATGGCTATCTACTACCGCGCGTATATAAAAAAGCATTATAACCAACCAGGAACAGCCTTCGTGTATCCAAAAGACTTGAAGATTATAAAAAGTTCATAGATAATACTCACCATGCATAAGACGCCATTCATCTCAGTCATAATCCCTGTACTTAAGATGAATTATTATGTGATCTTCGAAAATCTTCCGGCATTTGCCAAACAGACATATAGCAATTTTGAGGTTATTGTTTTGCCCAATACGCACGATACGTATGATATAACGTTGCTAAAGAAGTACCCATGGTTGCGTATTATTCCCACTGGTTCCATAACCAGACCAGCTCTGAAGAGGGACATGGGTGTGAAAGAATCGAAAGGTGACATTATCGCGTTCATAGATGACGACGCTTACCCTAAAAAAGACTGGCTGGAACAAGCTGTGAAAATATTTAATAAACATGATGTTGAGGCAGTCTGCGGCCCGGGATCCCTTCCCCCAAACACAGGCACCTGGGAACGAATATTTGATGAGGTATTCAAAAGCTGGCTTGGGTCGGGCGGCTACAGCTATCGGTTTATGCCAGCACAGGAACGCACCGTAGACGATTATCCCTCTATGAACTTTCTTATCAAAAAAGAGGTATTCACCCGACTCGGCGGATTTAATAACGACTATTGGCCAGGTGAAGACAGTAAACTATGTAATGATCTTGTTTATAAGGAAAAGGGGAGTATATATTATCATCCTGATGTCGAAATCTATCACCACCGTCGTACAGCGCTGAGAAGCTATCTTAAGCAGCATGGAAACTACGGATATCATAGAGGAGCGTTTTTTGCGCATGGCGATAAAAATTCGCGGCGGCCCGGATATCTTATACCTACCTTTTTTGTGTGTTATCTCATAGCTCTCATTATTGCCTGGATAGTATCCACAGCGCTTAAGCTTCCTCCTGTATATGTAACTATATGTTCAATACCGTTGGTCGTATATGGCGTAGGACTGGTTAAATTATTGCTCGATGCTTTTATAAATACATGGTCCTTAAAGGTGGCACTGGGAGCTCCGGTTACACTGTTTTTCACGCACATAGTGTATGGTATAATGTTTGTTAAAGGCTACCTTAAAGGCCGCGCATCGCACACTAACATCTATGAATGAAACACAAATACTTAAAAAAGGTGATCTGGAAATACGCATTCATAGGCCTACGTGTATAAGCGCCGCGACCTGCGTTGTATATGCTCCCAATACCTTCGACCTAGACGAAGAAAATATCGCGATTATAAAAGAGGGCGAGTGGGATAGACTGGAAAAAATAATAGCAGCAGCGCAGTCGTGTCCGGTGCTGGCAATAGAGGTATATAAAAACGGTGAGAAAATATTTCCTAAGATATAACCACCCCAACCCCTCCTTAGTAAAGGAGGGGCATTCCGGAGTACCCGAAGGGGGAGGTGGTTTGACCACAATTAGCATGCACGTCCGTTTGACATTCAATACAAATTTTGACATACTCTAACTGATGTCTTCACCTCATTCATCCGAAAAAACTGAGAAACTGACTAAAAAAGTAAACACACAGGGTGTGAAAATAGATAGTGTTGCTGATATAACCGTAGTTGTCGGCTATGCTCCTATAGAATCCAAAAAAGGTGTGGCACTCCTTTCACAGAACAGACAATTTCAGTACTTTAACGCCCCAACCTATATTTATCCTATGGTGCCGGCATACGCGGCATCAAACCTGCAGGATAAGGGATACAAAGTGTACTGGATGGACGGCATTGCCGAGAAAAAGACATATGATCAGTGGTTTGATGAACTATCCTCAACTTCAGCCGACTATCTGATGATAGAGACCAAATCGCCGATCGTAAAAGCGCACTGGAAACAGATTGCCGACCTTAAGAAAAAACTTCCTCACCTAAAACTCATCTGGGTAGGGGACCATGTAAGTTATCTGCCTTTAGAAATCTTTGAAAACAGCCCTCTGGATTACGCCATAACAGGAGGCGACTATGACTTTGTTGTCGTAAACCTTCTTAATCATATTTATAAAGGCGAGGAGCTTGAAGGCGGCGTGTACTGGAGAGACGGAGATAAGGATATAACCGCAAAACCCAAAGGTACCGCGACCACAAAGACAGGCAAAGTACACAATTCGGGCGCAGCATCGCTGAAGCATGTACTAGATACACTCCCGTTTGTGGATCGTGATCTTACCAAATGGGAGCTCTACGCGTATGAAAACGGCAACTACAAATATACACCCGCGACCTACATGTACTCAGGCCGCGACTGTTGGTGGAACCGGTGCACCTTCTGCGTCTGGGATCATACCATAAACCCAATAGGTTCCTATAGAAGCTTTTCTCCGGAACGATTATTCGCTGAAGTAAAACATGTGGTAGATAATTATGGCGTGAAGGAAATTTTTGACGACGCGGGAACCATGTTTATTGGTCCTAAACTGAAAAAATTCTGTGATCTGCTTATTGAAAGCGGCTATAACAAAAAAGTGGTATACGGATGTAACATGCGCTTTAACGCTCTCAATCAGGATTATTATAATCTCATGGGCAAAGCTGGCTTTAGATTTATTCTCTACGGAATGGAGTCCGGCAATCAGAAAACCCTGGATAAACTCGATAAAGGCACCAAAGAAGAAGATACCATTAACGGTTCACGTATGGCCGCCAAGGCAGGACTCGAACCGCATGCTACGATCATGCTTGGATATCCATGGGAAACCTATGAAGATGCTAAGCGTACTATTGAAGTAGCAAAATATTGTTTTAAAAAAGGATATTTTAACACTATGCAGGCAACGATCGTAATACCATATCCAGGAACACCGCTGTATAAAGAATGTAAAGAAAAAGGCTGGCTGCTTACCGATGATTACGACGATTTTGATATGCGACGCGCGGTTATGAAAACCCCGTTCCCACTGGAAAAGATATATGAACTCGAACAGGAGCTCTATTCCACATTCATGACACCACAGTACATAATACGCAAACTTCTCAGTATACGAAGCCCTCATGATTTTATGTATCTCTTCTATATGGGTAAAAAGCTCATAGGACATTTACTCGACTTCGACGCAAATCAGACGAAAGTGAGCTTTACTTCATGGGCATTCTGGAAGAATACCGGCAAAGTGCTTTGGAATCATATAACTCACGTAAAAACCTCTGTTGACGCGGAGAAAGACCGTGTCAGCCTAGCCGACTCTGCGGTAAATCTGTAACTAAACTACTCGTTTCTATATAGATAGCCGCATCAAGAAACCTGACAGCTTTGTAATTCCACTTTTGTGATGAAATAAGTACAATATAGAAATGCTAGAAACAGGACAAATATTTATTGTAGTAGATATTGAAGCAGATGGCCCTGCTGTTGGACTAAACTCTATGCTTAGTTTAGCTGCAGTAGCAACCACTGTTGAACAAGAAGTCGCGCAGTTTTATCAAAAACTAATTCCACTGGAAGATGCAAAACAAGATCCTGAAACAATGTCGTGGTGGGCTCAAAATCAAGAGGCCTGGCAGGAAGCTACCTCAGACTCTCAAAGTCCACAAAAGGTGATGACTGATTTTTACAACTGGATTACACAACTCAATGCTGAACCGATTTTTGTCTCAAATCCAATTGGCCTTGATTACACGTTTGTCAGTTGGTATCTGTATCGTTTTGCACCCGGAAACCCATTTATCAGCAAGAAAAATGCCATCCGCACACTTGATATCCGCTCCTATGTAGCTGGCACCTTCGGATTTACGTTTAACGATTCAAGTCGTTTGAAATGGCCGCCTTCACTCACAAAAGGTATGACAGAGCATACCCATTACGCTATAGACGACGCAGTTGGCTATGGATTTCTCCTACGTAAACTTATTCATAAGCGGAAGTGATTTACAGACCTCCGGCGTCTGTTAGCCTTATGAGACAACCCATTCTACTCAACCTTATGTTTTGGATATTCTAGCATTCGCTGATAATCAGCATTTTGTTCAACAAACTTCTGATACAAATCTCTTCGCAGCTTCCATAACTTTAACACTGGGCGCGTTTCTATAAATGCTTTAGCATTCTCCTCAATATAATCTGCATATGAACTCCATTTATATTTCTGCAAATCTCTCAGCGTAAAAGATATATTTCCACTGTAGGGGTTGAGATGAATATAGCGTGAAACATGCATCAACTGTTCGTCGGTCCGTACACATACCGCATTAAATCTGGATTGAAATAGTGAACCGCCTCTATGAGATTTGATATTATAGTACCGTGTAAATGCATTTGTAACCTTACTCATATAATTTCTAATGCCGTCTTCCTGTTGTTGCTTAATAAGCAAGTGGAAATGCGTTGGCATTAAGCAGTAGGCAAGAACTGCTACTGAATGATATTTTTTATACTCTACCTGTTGTGAAATATTAGCTTGCTGTTTTTCATCAAGTCGGTAATAATCTGCCAAGCCAATGGTCGCCTTACTTGATCGGTAGTATTGCACACCCTCAAGAAAGCGGGTGGCGTTTGTATGATCACTAAATATATGTTTCTTGTCAATCGTCCGATTATATATATGATAGATGCTTCCTGTAAATAACTGTTCCTCTCTTATTGGCATATATTAAACCATACATAACCAAATGTATGCATGCTATAGACCATAAACTACTATCTTGTATTATTACGTTGTCCTAATAATCTATCAGACGCCGGAGGTCAGAAATATAAGAAGATAGCGCCCACCAAAAGAATCTCTTTTGATGGGCGCCGATATGTGAGCAGAAATCCCTAGCTGGGCCGTCGGCGCTTACGTGCCGATAGCACCGCCAGGATGACTGCCACAATGCTGAGGCCGCAAAGTACCAGCCAGTTCACCGGTGGAGTGGTAATACCCGTCTGGATAATGAGAGCACCCAGTAACGGAGCAATACCAATGCCGATGATGACGACCAGTACCAGAATGAGAAACCACTCAACGAGTCCGGCAGGCTTGTCGCGGATAGCGTACCCTCCCTCCGGAACTTGAGCAGGATCCGCTGCTGCCGCAGCAGCCTCTTGAGCACAAAGACTACATGGAACTGATGTTCCATGTATGGGACATGCCTCATAGGGAATATATGGCATAGTGCCTCCTTTGCTGCTACATTTGCGCCTCTGGTGAAGGAAGCGGCTCATTGTCCTGTTGCCGCGGCGGCCGACACTGCACACAAAGACTGTCGACAAGATCACAGATGACACAGGTGACGTCGGTGTGGCAGTGGGAACACTGCCCTTGTGTGCCGAGGCGTTGGCAGATGGGACATGTCGGGATGTCAAGGACTGTCATGTTTCACCTCCTTGTGAATAAGCGTGTGGACGCTGATGACAGGGGACTGCGGCTGTATATTGTCGCACGCCCTTATTATAGCATTTTTACATAAAATAGCCCCTTTAGATTGTCATAAAAGCATAATGCACTCCATGTACCGCTTTTAAGAGGTGAGAAGCAGGGAAGGGGAGACACGGAATCGGGGTTGCCCCTACCTGCAATCTTGCAAACCATAAGGCTTGTACGATGCTGTTTTTCCTGAATATCCGCGGGCCGGGGGCAAAGCTCTCGACAGTTGGCATCCAGGCGCAGGCAATTCCGTGTCAGACAGTATTATACTATAGCCCGTCTGTACGGTGTCAACAATACTGACTTAGGTGTCATGTTTATTTGCTCTATCATACGCTATAATTGCTCTCAGTACACATATAGTCTATTACTATAAGCCACTATTATGATATAATAACAGCTATATTGTTCTATTTATATGAAATCTATTATTCTCACAACTATCGGCACTCTGCTCATTCTCGCGGTTACCGCGACGGCCATATATGCTGTGGAGAAGGGGAAGATGCCAAAAATTGCCGAGGTCATTATAACTGCTAATACGGTTAAGAATAGTATTAAGGACACAGTAGGAAAGTTGTTAGTGATGAGAAAAACAGATAAACCTGCAGACAGTATCCAAAAGAAACCTTCGTTATACCCCACATTTACGCCAACACCTACTCCCACAAAAGATCTATGGATGTTAAAAAAAATTGAAGGAGATTCAGATAAAGACCTTGCCGCTCTCCCTACCGACTCTATAAAAAGCATGGTTCGATGGCAAGACAGACTTCTTTATCATGATAGTAAATCCCGCACTGTAAGAATGATTAATCTTACCGACGGCACTAATACGCTGCTGTTTGATGCGCATGACTCCGGAATACAGTCCAAAGCCTCATATGGAGACCCCAAACCTGCAATACTTTCTCTCAAAGTTATCGATAATTCATTAGTTATTTCTGTATGGGTACAGGGTAAATACTTCACAATTGATGGAGCAACTTATGCAATGAGACTGGATAAAGAAAACAAAATGCGTAAAATTGCAGACTATCCAGGATATCCAAAACAAATACGTAGTAGATGGTTTTTGGTCAGAACGGATGGAGGCGATACATGCGGCGGCCGTGAGACATTTGCCACATTGGACACAGATACGGCGACCTCAACATTTATTGCGGAAACACATATGGGTTGTTCAAAGGGCGAAGAATTTATAGGGATAGATACCATGGATCGAATGATTGTGGCCTATGATGACGGGCAAACAGGGCCGGGTGGACCATTTTTTGATGGACTTGCTACATATAAATATATACTTGCGATACATCTATCAGATCCCTCAGTAAAAGACGGATTAGTGGCCGAACAGGAAATGCCGAAAGGAATAACAAGTATAAAATATGATGAAGCTACAAATCAGTTGCTCATGGTTGGTAAAAGTGTTTATCTATTCGACCTAACAAGTAATGTAAAAGAGAAAATTACTGATTTGCCTGAAGATTGGAATACAGTATGGGTTGATTCTCACGATGGTCCTCACTATTGCATCGTTCACCCAGCTCAGAAACCTACTGACATACAGGGAGATAAACGGTATGCAAAGGGTGGCGAGATTAATATAGTCACAAAAACTTTTATCGAAAAGAGCGAGGTATGCCCACAGGAAAAAATCTTTGGCATGTCTGAACCTCCCCAAACTGCACCATCAAAATCAGTTGAAGATATAGTGCAGGAATTACAACTGCCATCACGTTATGTTATGGTAAAAGTTAAGTAAGTGGCAATGCGTAATATGAAAAATATGCTATCGGAACAGAAAAGGTTTCAGCTACTTAAGTGGGGAAGCTATACACTTGCCTTACTGGCTGTTGTCATTTTTATATATGCTTTTCCCACACTAAAAATGGAACTTGGATTAACAGGATCTAGTGAAGAGTTGAAAGAAACGTCAATACATCTTACTGCGATATCAGTTACTCCTGATCTAACAGCATTACCTAGCGAATATGCTACACCATTCGGAAACTTCTACAAAAATGATGAGTACAATTTTGCATTATTGTATCCGGACATATACAAACTCGTTAACAAAAGCGCTAGTAAGATAGAACTCGAACTAAACCACGACTCGCAAGAACATAAAAAAATTATCATTACTATTAACGATAGTGCCAGTTATTTTCAAAAAATATACGACGCGCACGTAGGAGAGAATACAGGTGATAATATAACTAAACTTTCAAACGGAACAATTGCTGGAATGCCCACGATAGAATATCTTGAAGCTACACGAAGTAGCTCGACTAACAAAGACATATATACACTGACACGTGTAATAAACAAGAATGGTACATTTATTAGCATATCTGCTACACGTAATACGAAAAAACGAATTGAAGATTTTAAAAAAGTGTTGGACTATGTAACAAAACATTTCAACTTCCTTGATCCGAGCTACTATACAGATACTACGAACTGGCAAACATTTAAGAGTGACGAGTTTCAATTCAAATACCCACTAAACTACACATGTACTGAAAGTACATCAGATCTCGATTCTATATTAGAAGGCTTCACAGGGTATGGTGTTGTATGTAAGGATCAATTCGCAAGCGAAATAAGGATTGGTTTCACGCGGAATGATACAAATCATACTTTGGATACTCTATCAGCAAAGAGCGATTCTGATCCCTATAGCAAGGACGCAGTAATATACAGAACTCAAATTAACGGAATTGAAGCTGTGAGAACCGAAAACATGAGAGATCCAAGATTAAAAAGGCCCATAACTAAAGTTGCATTCCTTAAAGACAACTATATCTATAGCATCTCCGCATCGGGCGACCAGGCTTTAACAGCACTCGATTATTTTCTTAACACAGTTACTTTGAATAGAAACTAATATGAAAATCGACTCTACTTGGCATACATACCACACTGTTTGGCTCTCGACAGTAATCATATTATTTACATTCGGTATTTGGTGGTTAGTAGATAGTGCGGCTCACAGGATGAAACCTTTACCACCTATTAAACGGAGAAATGCGTCTCTTGTTCCTTCACCGACACCCATAGAAATGCCTACACCAACAGTAGATAAACGCAGAGTTTGGGATACATACAAAAGCGATAAAATGCAGATTTACTTTACATATCCCACTACTTTTAGGGTTGATGAAACTGCCAATAAAATTACTGTATTGCTAGACTACCCTGAAAGACCTATGCGATATATGTATATAGAAAAAACAAAAAATGAGGATATTCAAGAATTTCTTGACCTTAAAATGGGCAGCTCACTTAAAGATGAAAATATAAAAGAAATGAACATTGTCACAACAAGATTACCAGACGATTTTATTGCTAATAGAAATGTTCAAGTTTATGAAACAAATGAGGGATGGGAAACACCTGGACCCATACGAACTGTTATTATCCCTACTAATGAGGGCGCCTATGTAATAAAAATGAATTATTCTAACCTCAAACCCGAAGAACAGGCTAGTTCGTCTCCGCTCGACGTTGACTATGTTTCAGGATTTAACGCTATCTTAAATACTCTTTCTATTTTTGAAGTCAATCCCACTAAACCGGTATATGACGAAACTTTCTATAAATCGCTTAATATGACTGCTTTTGGATTTACGTTTGATTACCCAGGATATTGGTATATGAATATCAATGGAGATCAGAGCTTAGAATTATATGATCCATCATATGGCAACTCAAACTGTAGAGGCGATTGCCCTGTCTTTTTTATGGGTTTTAGTGCTGAGCCACTAGAAAACGATGTGGATATAAAGACTGAAATACAAAGTAGATATGAAGGATATAAGGAACTAACCTTCGAGACAGTTACAACGGACAAGCAAATTACATTTACAAAGGTAACAGGAACACCAGGAGGCACCTACTATCATTTGTTTACGATACATAATAATAAGCTATATACCATATCAGTCGGAGCTGGGGCAAATGCAATGTTAATCGACCCTACAGATCCTGAGACTAAAAATGATTTAGAAAAATTTAACAAATCGCTTAACAGTTTCAGATTTCTACAATGACCACTAAACACGATAACACATGGCACACCTACCACACCGTCTGGCTGTTGACTGTCATAACATTGTTTTCCGCAGGTACATATTCGCTTATACGAGGTCATTTGAGCTATAAACCAGTCGCTAAAAGAACAACTGCCAAGTGCAGTGCAACGCCTTGCAAAGAAGTAACGGTTACTAAAACTCCAACCGCTACATCTACCCCCACACCGGTATATGTGAGTATACCTGAAACCATCATATACCCATCTCAGGATAGCTCAAAATATTTTTATTTCACATATATTGATGACACTAATAAATGTTTTTTTAATGTAAAAGATAAATATAACAATTACTACGACCTAAAAACCCTCATAGGTTTTAACGAAGGTAAATGTGGAAGAACTATGTCGGGGACACTACTAGACTCGTTCTTTGGATGGAGAGGTAATCTATTATTACTTAAACCTACTCCAGGCAAAATTCTTATAGCAAACCTTGATGAAAAGACAACACAAACATATGAATATGAGTACAAAGGTCGGGAATTCATAGATGTAAATAATGCCTTGTCTTACTGGATATTTTATACAGGCATGGATGAATCTGGACATAAGTCTGTACTTGTAACGGATCGAAATAACAACGTTATTACGACCAATATTTTTGAGAAAGAAAACGATTCATACGGCCTGTCACAGGTAATGTATGATGATGTGAATAACGGCTTTCTTGTTATAAAGGAATCTTCAAAACCTATTGACGCTTATCATTTTGGGGTCTCTTTCAGGTTTGGATTCCTATCAGCTGACCAGAGTTATAGAACTCTTCTGACTACTGACTATGCATCTGTGATGCCGCGTGATTGTGGCGGCAGTTGGCTTGTATCAGAGCCCAATGAAGTTATTCTTAGATCAAGCTGTGTGGTTGTAAATGATAATTACCTTGGAAACGATCATGGTATTCATCTAAAACTTAATTAAGAATATGAAGAAATTTATTAAATCAGTACTATTTGGACTATTAGCTGTTCTAGTTATGAAGATCGTATCTATAATCATAGTTGTTATTCTCGAGCGCGTCATACCGGGTCCCATACAATATACTATCCCTCCGGGTAGCCTCCGTGATACCATTATCATTCGAGTATTACAGATCATGTATTACCTAGCACCGTTTATAGGCGGTCTCACTGCAGCCTTATATGCAAAACAAAACGGTTGGCTCTACGGCGCGCTTATGGGTGTCGTACTTGTCACCATATCAATAATCTCAATATTCGTTGTCTCCCTAACCCTTCCAGCTACATTTTCATCCGATGTTAAATGGACTATCACCTGGCGACAAATAGCGAACACAATAATATATGCCCCTAAAATTATTTTATTAACCACACTCGGTGGATTTTTTGGACAAGGAAAATATGAAAAACAATAATCAATGGCATTCGTATCATACCGTCTGGCTTGCTTCGGGGCTTATTTTCTTTAGCGCCGCTATCGGTCTTCTTATATACGACTACAAAGCTCAGCCTGCCAAAACGCCAGCAAACAGTCTCGCTTCTCTTGTTCCTTCTGTTACATCCGCGAACGCTCCTACCACATCTCCCACGATCACTCCCACCACAACGCCTGCTCCAACCGTAGGACCTCCAGATCAATTCACCAACTTACCTGGTTTCACTATAGCCTATGGTTCCGACTGGACGGTTACACAAAAAAAGTTTGGCATAAAAGACCCCGGCGTATTTATTTCTTCGTACTTTCCGTCCTGTCACGAGAGATGTATGGGTATAAGACTCTCAAAAAGTGACGTTTCTCTGGATTTACTTTTTGATAAAGCATATGACTCTGCCGGAATAGTATGTAGTAATACAGCAAGCTATGAAGGCCTCTCCAACGGATGGTACCGAGTTAAAGATAGTAAAGGATATTTTTATTCTAAAACAGTCACACTTAATCAGCATATTGAGGGAGAAAAATATCCGCAGTACTCTATTTCAAATAACGAGTGGGACATGGCTTCCGGCATGGACTATGAAGTCTGCAAGCAGGGCGCTGGTACATTTCTTGATCTGCATAATCCTCCTGACAATTTTCAGGGACCTGGGATCCTTCTAGAGTTTCCGAGAGTACATGGCAACCCGGATGCTGCCCAACTCGCTGAGCTAGACGCGATAATCACGTCAATAAAAGGAACTGACTATTAACTAAGTCAACGCACAATATATTATGAAACATCTCAAATATACTATCACAGCAGTAATAGTTGCACTATTATTAACTATTGCGTTATACAAATCATTTCTTTTGCAAATAACTCTACGAAAAATCCAAATCAATAGTCTTCTTATCAATACATTCGCATGGAAAATACAGTCAGATAAGGGAAAATGTTTTGAATTTACTGTTCCCTCATCCATGACAATTAAATCTAGTACAGACATGACCTATGTATTACTTACAGATATCACTCACGATAAATACATGAATCCGTCTCCACAATATTTAATATATCTGCCGGAGATTGCTGGTATTGGAGGAAGCTATAAGAACAATGAATATCCGATTTTTAATGGGATTGAAGTCACAATACATAGCGACCCATATAACCATAATACATCAATGTTAATAGGAACTCTCAATAACGAATTCAAAGATACTATAGTAAAAAATACCTCATACAAAAGGATACAAAACATAGATAATGCTGAAGTATATGTACGAAATACTACAATCAGAAAATTCGGCTATGAAGGAAGCCATGTTGATATTAAATTTTTCAAAGGAAAACAGACTTTTTCGATGAACGCCGACTTCCTCAACACAAAAGAATACGCCACCTTATTTACCAGAATTTTACACTCAATTAAATTTACAGAAACAGACATATGTCAGAAATATAGAGATCTGTCAGGAATGCAGCGACTACATATGAACGAATACGATATTTCTTTATACTATCCAATTATTTGGACTTACAGAAAAGCATCTCAGCCAGTGTTTAGTAGTCCAAACCTTTCAGTTGTAATTCCTGGTGGTTTGAATGAGGGAGGATTAATAACGATGTTTGTAGACAAATATGATGCAAATCAACCATTAACTAATTGGTATGATAACGCAGATTATATTATTTCAGAAAAAAAGAAGACTCAGATAGATGGTCACACTGCCGTAATATATTCCTTTCAGTCACCTCCAAACAAAGCTGCAGCACTGATAGCCAATAACGATAAACTATATAGATTTGAAGTGGAGTATGGTGAAAGAGAAAGAGAAGATGTACTAAAAATATTTAGCACAATGATCAGGTACATTAAGTTTACAAACCAATAATATGAAAAACAGTGAATATCTCATTGTAGGGTCTGTGTTAGGCATTGCCATAATGGGAATAGTCTCGTTCAAACTATTCAATGCTCATAAAACTAAACCCACAACCTATACCACAAAACCTGTGGCCACTATAAAACAACTACCAGCTTCAAAAAAAGGCTGGAAATGGCATATTGATAAAATACACAATATCGCATTTCAGTATCCTGAAGAATTTACGCCTAACAACAATGGCCGTATATTTACTTCAGGAACTAAAGAAATTAGAGTTTTGATAGATAATATCACACCCAATAGAGTTTTTCCTGCTATAGAACCTGCATCATCTCAGGTAGTGATAAATAGTCTAACTTGGAATATAAAAAAGTCATATACCTATTGTGATGCTGGAATATGTGGATCTACCGGCATAACCTATTACATATATAAATATGGCCATTTAGTTCTTATAAAGTATTTCCCCGAAGATGTATGGCCTGTGGCTGAGCAAGTAATCTCTTCTATCTTGTTTAACGCGCAATAGGCATATTTCTGGCATACGTATAAACAGCTAAACTAGCTGTCAAACATCTTGACTCATTTGTCATTCCCTTCCTAGAAATTACGTATATAATACTATACTATGTGATTTTGCACCTCCCATTATTAATACTTATAGTATTTGACTATATTGACTGACGGGTGTATAATTCCACCATATACTAATTAATGCCTTTGGCATATCTCAAACTCTATGAAAAGGAAATTGGCTGTCATGCTAACCCTTGCGTTCGTTTCAGGATTTGTGTTTTCCGCACAGTCCTCATTATTTACTAATACTATATTCGCTGGTAACGATGGTGAACTAAATCCCATAACAAGTCCAGAAGGTGCAACCCCTACGCCTATCTTTGCGCCTCCTGTATCAAGCCCCGAAACCCCACCATCAAACAACCAGAACAACGGAAACCAGAATAATTCAAACAACGATAATAACAATAACAATTCCAACAATTCATCAAACTCCAATAACGGATCTCAGAATAACGGCCCATGGAGATGCGGTGATTCCAAGCCCACCAACAAACCGGTATTGTTCCAGGTAAACACCAACAAGACTACAGCAACCTTGTATTACACACCGTTGTCTGATGCCACAGGTTATAGCGTAATATACGGCAACTCAATGAAAGATGAACACGGCTATAGCTGGACAACATCGAATAACAAAGGTGTACAGAAAATAGTGGTTGGTCATCTCTCACCCAACAAAACCTATTACTTTAAGATCAGTGCTCACCGCGGATGCGCGAGTAGCGATTGGTCTGCATGGATGAAAGCAAAAACCACAGCAGGTAAAAATGCTGTGTTCTATATGTCACGCGCTCGTTAAGAAACACGCGATACAAAAACCCCCGCGATCTGCGGGGGTTTTTTGTAATAATTATATCTCTGCTAAAATGAAATTATGATCCCTGCAATCACAGTTTTTCTTCTCTTTATACTTCCCTTTATATATCTCCCGTGGATGAACACACCATTTGAGCCACCCAAAGTATTTGTAGCCGAGTTTCTTATACAACTCTTGCTTGTTGTTACCGTATGGAAGTGGAAAAAGATTATGGTATACAAACCGGCATTCATAGCTCTTGGAGTGATAGCCATTATTGGCATATGGAATCTTATCCAACCCCACGAACAGCTTATTGTGTTTGGCAATGTGTTCCGGCTACAGGGAACAGTACTTATGGTTCATCTCATGGCATTCGCGCTGGTGGGGCAGCGGTTGAAACCAAAGAACATTCCGTGGATGGTGCCGTTCATAGCTATTGTACTATTGCTGCTTTCGGCCCTGTTTATACCTCCCAATCAAAGCGGCCGGTATATAGGCACCCTGGGTGAACCCAATGCTCTCGCGGCAGTTGCCGTGGTTCTGTTTCCGTTTGTGTTCTTTTATTCTTCAAGAAAAATAAAAATAGTAACGGCTCTGTTAGTAACCGCTTTGTTATATCTCACCGGCTCTCACTCCGGCTTAATCGCTTTTTGTATAGAGCTACTTTTTGTTATTTTGTATCGCCGACAATGGCGTCTGCGCTCTATTCTTGCCATATGTTTTATCTGTATAGCGCTCAGTTATGTGCTACCCTTCATAGATGTCACCGGCGTTTTTGAAAATAGACTGGAGATATGGAAAACAGGTATATTGGCGGGTGCCCGGTATCCTTTTACCGGCTCAGGCTTCGGCAACGCCGAGAATGTTATGCGTACCATAGCCAAAGCAAACGAAAACCCTGTACAGTATGCCTATGTCGACAGCGCGCACAATGTATTTATAGACTGGTTCATACAGACCGGCCTCATAGGCCTTTCGGCATTCATATTTCTTATAGTAAGCGCAGTAAAGGCTCATACACGAAGTAAACACATTCCCGCGCTAGTGGCGTTTGTAGGGTATATAACCATGGCTTCATTTAATCCGTTAAGTGTGTGTTCGCTGGTATTTTTGTGGTGGTTTTTGGGGGAAGGGATAAGGGCGGAGGAGAGGTAAATGTGTTGTCACACATGTTGCCATGACTGTCATTCCATTTCAGATGAGCCTGCGATATAATACAGGAGTGTATATATTAAGCATCACAAAGGGCTAAGTTACACTTCAACTATTAATAATATAAAATACCTATAATATGAAAAATAAACATACTAACCGTATTTATCTTTTAGGTTTTCTTGCTGTAATAGGAGTTTTTAGTGGATATTCCGTTTATATGAAATCAAACTCTCGTCCAACAACTGGAATAAATATGAATACTCTATCAAAAACTATTCTTCCCACGAGCAACCCTACTCCAACAGAAGTAGTGAAATGGCTAAAAATAGTCAACAATAAATATTCATTTAGTATTGAGTATCCATCATATATTGATGAGGCCGACAGTGCATTAAATCAACCAGAGTTAGCAAATATGATTCAGCTTAAAAAGTTCAGACTTATCATATTAAATTCAAATGGCAAAACTCTCAAAGATTTCGTACTTGCAGAATGGAAGCAAAATAATGCAAAGCCAAATGCATATTTAAAAGACAAGAAAGTAGGTAGTATAGACGTTTCAAATATAAATGATATCTCCGGCTACCAATTTACTGTAACACACAGCATAGATTTTGGGCGGAGTGGAGAACTGATTGAAGGGACATACCTTATGCGTTACGTAAAAAATGGAGTATATGTTTACATATTCGCCTATCCAATAAATGATCTTGAATCTCAACAGATTTTAGATACTTTTAAATTAATGTAAAAAACGCTTCAATCTTTATATCCACTTTCATTTATTTGGATATATAGATACCTAAAATAACTGTCAAGCTTCTTGACTCATCTGTCATTCTCCTTTACTAAACCATATTGTATACTATCATCAAACAGACCTCTTGAGCATCACAAAGGGCTAAGTTGCATTTTAACTGTTAATAATATAAAATACCTATAATATGAAAAATGCCAGAAAAAATACTTATGTAATTGTCATCCTTATTATCTTAGTTGCGATCATCGCAAGCATATTCAAAAGTGCTCGTAAACCCATAACTGACAAAACTAAGAATACTGCTGGGGGGCAGAATACATTACCTACTACTATTCTGTCTCCAACGCCAATAGCGTTGCAGAGTTTGCCACAACTAACTCTAACCCCAGTAAACACTTCAGGATGGCTAACGTATACTAATGAAAAAGCACATATTAACTTTAGGTATCCTAAAGACTTTACGTATACCGAAAGAATAGATTCTACGTTGACAGGATATCCTTCCATTTTATCTTCTGTTCATTTTAGTAATAAGAATGCAGCATTTTATTTTGCAGCAAGTGAAAATTTCAATAAATACAGTTTAGAAAAGGCGCTCGGGAAAGGGCCGTTTCTACAATATACTAACCTTGCTTTAAGTAGTGCCGACTTAAAAGTCATGACTATCGGAGGTGTTGACAGTATTATTGCATCAAATGTTCATGCCTATACATATAAGTCCATCGCAGATATAATCATTATAAGAAAAAATTTAATCTACGAATTCGTTATTGGTAACGATTTTGAACCTAATAACAGTTCTCTACTTAGTGGAATACTTAGTACTATAAGATTCTCTGACTGATAAGTTTTATATATAAGTAAATCAACCTATTTAGGTACTTATCTCTGCACTTATATTTTCTTCTATACGTAAATGCGTGTCAAAATAATTGACACAACTGTCATTCTATTTTGTCTGATTGATGTGTATACTACCTGATATATCCCCACTACAGCGGTATATGTTGCACTTTAACAATGTGAGAAAAACTTAGAAGATGATTTTCCGGAAGCACTATAAATATGAACCTATCGTATCTATAGTGCTTCCGGAAATATGCGCTTCGCGCATCCTCTGAAGCATCGGACAAAAACAGGAGTACCTCTTACTCCGACAACTAATAAGGAGACACGCATGTCCACGAGTCACATGTCTACTACTTTCATCAATCTGTTTCTGAATCACAGGAGGGTACAATGAAAATTCGTTCGCGACAACGATCGCTCAGCAGCTTAATTCGCATCGCCGGTGGCATCTTGCTAGCAGTGATGGTTATATCAATCGCGGGGAGTTTGCTCTCCTTGGTACCAAAGGCTTACGCCGAAAATCCAGGCTTGCAGAGCACGCAACTCTTGGCCCCCTACAAAATTATTGTAGGTGAAGGTTCAAACCAAAAACTGCAGGAATTTATCATTTACAACGGGTATAACAATCCCGGAGTAAACGATCCCTGTCCTGCACCTGCGGATGGTGGACACGATCATTGCAATACACAGCAATATGGCCTGGATTTGTCTAACGATCCAGACAACCCAACATCGCTGACATCAGATCGGACAATATTAGCACCGCTGTCAGGAACAATCGCGTGGACTTCCAGCGATTTTCTTGGTATACAAACAAGCGATGGCCTTGAACTTTGGATAGGTCATTTTGCCAGTACGTCTCAGTGGTCCGTTGGCAACTCAGTCATAAGAGGACAAGTGCTTGGTCAGCGTAAAAGCACTGACTTTCATGTCCATATCAGCCTATACAACAGAACAACGGGGACACCGATTCCGTTTACGGGTAGTCACTCGCTAGAAGGTGTTAATCTCGATATAAATAATAACGCGTCAAACGCGCATGCGGGTGAGCGTTATAGGGTGACTAACGGTAACTGGGTTGCTGTCGGTGAAGTTCAGCTCTACAACGATCCTAACTTCCAAAAAGATGTATTAAGGATTAGTAGTAACGGGGTTACAAACCTCAATACTTCCTCCCTAATGCACTGGAATAACGCAATGTCATCTATTGCGATTCCAGCAGGTTGGTCAGTGCGGCTATATGAGCATCCTGACCGATCTGGTGGGACTGCAGCTCAGAAGACATACACGTCGAATGTTCGTTACTTCGCCAATGAAAAATTCGGCGACGGAACACTGGTCAACGATAACGTATCGGCAGTCGAAGTTTTCATAAATCAGTGTGTCGGCAGTTCTCAGATGAACTCACCAGCTGTGGCCTTCGTAAGTATCGCGGAAGCGGCCAGTCTTTCCAGTCCATGTGATGGTAACCCTACCCCCACACCTGGAGGACCACCACTTCCCACACCACCTCCGGCGAGTGACGGCATCCAAGTCGTCGCAATCGCTCCCATCAACGTCACACCCGGCACGGTATTTAACCCCTCGGTCACGGTAAAGCGAACCAACGGTTCGCTCCCTTCCACGACCTATCTGCACGCCGTGCCGGATACCTTGGGCAATACGTTTAATGCACACCCCATGCAGGGAGTGCATTACAACGTGGCGCAGGGCAACACGTACACATTCCAGTACCCAGAGCATTCGCTCTTTCGCATGACGGCGCCGCAACAGACTGGTACCTACCAGAGCGTGTGGCGGCTGAATGTGAATAACGTGGATGTAGGTCCGACTATCGTGATACCCATCACGGTGGCAACCTTCAACCCTCCTCATCCGATCGATTACTGGAATATGGATGTGTACGCGAGCAAGGATTTGTCCGGCTCGGTGGCATACCATACCACAACCACTGATCAGTATCTCTTTCGCGACTGGGGCAACGGGAGTCCGGCCGGCAATGTGCCGGTGGATAACTGGTCTGCCCGGTTTGTGCGGGAGATAAATTTCCCTGGGGGAGACTATCACTTCCATTGTCAGCACGACGATGGATGCCGGATCCTGATCGATGGCACAACCAAGCTCGACGCCTGGTGGGACGCCTCTTTTGACGGACATGACTGGACGGGGACACTTACACCCGGCTATCATGAAGTCAAAGTAGAGTTCTACGACCAAGGCGGTGGAGCTCATATGGACGTGTGGTGGCAGGGGCCCGGATTCTTGCCCCGTTACCCTTCATGTGAGCCCGATCAGTGGTGCGCCGATTTCTGGGGCAATAAATCGCTCCAGGGATATCCTCCTATGACCAAGAACGTTGGCACATCCACGTTCCTCGACATTGGATGGAGTTACGGCGGGCCGGGAGACAATCTCCCGACCGACTACTTCAGCGCCCGGTTTACCCGGACTCTGCCGTTCGCGTGCGGTACCTACCGGTTCCACGTGACGGCCGATGACGGCGATAGATTCTACGT
>JBDKFK010000001.1:0-111299 GCA_039798745.1 Candidatus Parcubacteria bacterium | reverse complement strand
CCCCGATACAGTAACCGTTGATTCTTTATCAGCCGTACCAGATATCCTTACTGCTTCAATAGATCGAAACAGATTCTGGTTTGGTGACGTGATAACAACCTTTGGAGGTGACAAGTATACTTTCAGCTGATACATAAAATACCCAAAGAAAAGCAAAAATATAATGAGTGAACCCACATACATTATAATTTTTGTTTCAGGACGTAGATAACTACTGGAAACCTTTTTTCGGAAACCCATATCTTCCCGCTTCTCATAGTCCCGTCTGAAAAATGCCATCATTCTTTCATTGTCTAGATCCAAAAATTTTGCATAGTTTTTGATTACTCCGCTAATGTAGATTTTTGAGGAGAAAGCGTCCCAATCATTTTCTTCCACAGCCCTGAGGAACTGTTCGCGGACTTTTATCTCTTTTTCTACTTGACGAAGGGTATATCCCAACTTTTCTCGCTCATTTCGAAGTATTTCACCAACAGAAAGCATAAAATCGTTGATCCCTTACTCTTTAACTCGTTCTGAATATTCACCTGTTTCCGGGTTTACTGCCACAATCTCGCCAACTTTCACAAATAACGGAACCATCACCGATACTCCCGTCTCCAGTTTGGCAAGCTTTTTTGCTCCACTTACTGTATCCCCTTTCGCGGCTTCTTCGGCTTCTATTATTTTAAGCCGTACGCTTGCCGGAGGACGTAAACTCAGAGGTTCGTCGTTATGAACGTATACAAAATAATTATTTCCTTCTTTAAGATACTGTGCAAGATCACCGACTACTTCATAGGGTATCGTGTACTGATTGTATGTCCGCTCGTTCATAAAGTATAAATTTTCGGTATCCTTATAGAGATACTGCATCTCTATACTTTCCACGTCCACAGTCTCAACAGACTCACTTGATTTATAGGTAAAATCAACATTTTTCGCATTTTTTACATTTTTTAGTCTGGCTTTCATGAGCGCCGATCCTTTTCCTGGAGCATAAAAATCAGCTTTTTGGATCTGATAAATTTCACCCTGATACAGAACAAACTCTCCTCTTTTTAAATTTCCCGCAAAAGTTTTCATATATTCATTATTAAATACTAATTAATTTTAACGCATCTATAGAGGATATATCGGCAAAGATCATTGCCAACCTTTCAAAACCTATAGCAATGCCTGCACATTCTTTGAGACCATATTTTAATGCCTCCAGGAAGCCTTTGTCAATCGGATGATCAGATTTGCCTGTTTCCCTTCTTTTACGTGCTTCTCCCTGAAACCGCTGTTCCTGCTCCTTTGGATCGGTGAGCTCAGAGTAACAATCGCCCAGTTCAACACCGCCAATATAAAACTCAAATCTCTGTGCTGTTTTCCTGTCCGGGTTAAGAGCGGCAAGCGCGGCAAACTCTTTTGGATAATCATATAAAAGTGTGGGGTATCCTCTGACTCCAAGATTTGGCTCTATTTCCTGTGAGTATATCTGTGAAAATACATCTTCATAAGTAAATCCTGTAGTAATGTATCCTTTTTTTGTTGCCTGTTCCATGAAACGGCTTCCATCAAACAAGTCAGTCTCGTCAATATCGGCAAATCTTGAAAATGCCTCAGCGACTGTCATTCGTTCCCACTCTGCAAATGAAATATTTTTCCCCTGAAATGTAATATGATTAGTTCCATAGAGCTTGCTGGCTATGTGGCTCATTAAGCCAAGTAATTCGTCGGCAATATCCATATAACTCGAGTGCATCTTGTAGAATTCCAGCATGGTAAACTCTCCTGAGTGAAGCTTGGATTCGGGCTCGCTGTTACGAAAAGCCTTACCCAGACTGTAACAGTCAAGCTCACCATAAGCCAGGATACGCTTAAGAAAAAGCTCAGGTGATGGCGTTAAATAAAGCTTCTTTTTTGTGTCAAAGTATCTGAACTCTGTTTCATAAACTTCAAGATATGATTCAGGTATAAGCGCAGGTGAAAGTACGGGTAGATCAATCTCAAGATACTTTTTTCCGTTAAGATATTCTCTGGTCGCGGCTATAATTTTGAGATACAGACGATAGGAATCAAGATGATCAATATGAGTCTGTATCTTCATACGTGTATTATAACTCGTGGGTCAGTTCCTCGAGCAATTTTTTGGCTTTAGATGATAGCTTCTCAGGCACTTTCACTTTATATACTACATACTGATCACCTTTGTTGGATGTGTTAGGATATGCTACACCCTGACCTTTTAGTCGTACTGTTGCTCCGTTCTGCGTACCCGGACGAATCTTTAGCCTTACTGAACCATCGATTGTGGGCACATCTACCACGCCACCCAAGGCGGCAAGAGGGTAAGAAATATCTTTTTCAAGATAGATATTCTGTCCGTCGCGTTTAAAGTATTGGTGAGTCCTTACTTGGAGAAGCAGATCAAAATCACTAAACCGTATACGCATACCATCATCGACTCCGGCAGGTATCTTTATTTTTTTTGTTTCTTTATCAATCTTCACTTCTTTGTCTACACCTTTTACTGCCTCTTCGAAGGTTAGCGTAATCTGATATATCTGCCGTCTTTTGGCTTGTTGCTGTCCTGAAAAGGGCGATCTGAATCCAAAAAACTGCTCAAAAATCTCAAAGGGATCATTCATTCCCTCTGTATCAAAATCGAAGGGTGAATTCTGGTCACTGTAATTTGTGTAGGTATAGTTAAAGGGACCTTGCCGGTAAGAGTTGGCTCCAGCCGCGGATCCTCCGCCTGCCCGTTGGTACATGTCAGGTCCGTACTGATCATACATTTCTTTCTTCTTGGGATCAGCCAGTGTTTCGTAGGCTTTGTTTATTTCTTTAAATTTTTCGGCTGATTCAGCGGATTTGTTGCGGTCGGGGTGCCATTGCAGAGCGAGTTTACGATACGCGGATTTAATCTCTTCCGCGCTTGCACCTTTTTTGAGACCGAGAATCTCATAATAGTCTTTCATAGGGTCATAGAAAATGTAGGGGCGCCCCCAAATCGGGAGCGCCCTTACTACAATGTATATCTTAAGAAATGTCTTAGCTTACGACCTGTCCTTCCTCTACATCTTTATCTGCCTTAGGTTTGTCCTCGGCAGGCTGTTCTTCAGCGGCAGGTTGAGCGCCGCCCTCCGACTCGGAGGGTTCCTGCTTATTATACATGTGCTGACCAATCTTCTGAAGTGATTCGGAAAGAGCTGCGGTCTTCTGTTCAATCTCTTCCTTTGTACCTTTTTCAAAAGAGTCCTTAAGCTCCTTAATCATCTTTTCGACTTCTTCCCTGTCTTCTTTAGGAGCCTTGTCTCCGACATCCTTCAGTGATTTTTCAGATACATAAATCATATTATCGGCCTTATTACGTATCTCAATCTTTTCCTTTTCTTCTTTGTCTGCTTCGGCATGCTTTTCTGCCTCAACTCTCATCTTTTCTATCTCTTCTTTCGTAAGACCGCTCGATCCTGTGATTTTGATGCTCTGTGTTTTTCCTGTTGCTTTATCTTTTGCTGTCACCGTAAGTATGCCGTTTGCATCAATATCAAATGTTACTTCTATTTGAGGCACTCCTCTGTGAGCTGGTGGAATTCCTTCCAGAATAAACCGTCCTAATGACTTATTATCGCGCGCGAGCGGACGTTCACCCTGAAGGATATGAATCTCAACCTGTGTCTGATGATCCTGGGCAGTAGAAAACACTTCTGATTTAGATGTCGGTACCGTTGTGTTTCTATTTATAAGAGCTGTCATAACGCCGCCAAGGGTTTCTACTCCCATGGTAAGCGGAGTTACATCAAGAAGAACAACGTCTTTCGTTTCTCCTGTCAGAACACCGGCCTGAATTGCAGCTCCGATTGCTACTACTTCGTCAGGGTTAACTGAACGGTTAGGCTCTTTTCCATAAAACTTCTTTACTTCCTCTATAATCAAGGGCATACGTGTCATTCCTCCGACTAGAACCACTTCATCGATCTTGGAGGCATCAACTTTGGCGTCTTTTAGTGCGGCTTTAACCGGTTCAAATGATTTTTCGACTAATGGACGCACAAGCGACTCAAGTTTAGATCTGGTCAGCTTCATTACCAAATGGAGCGGCTGATTGTCTTTAACCGTTATAAACGGTAGATTGATCTCAGCTTCAAGTGACGAAGATAACTCAATCTTTGCTTTTTCCGCGGAATCACGCAGTCTCTGAAGCGCCTGTGTATCTTTGCGCAGATCAATGCCATGCTCTTTCTGAAACTCAGCGGCAATATGATCAAGTATAACCTTATCAAAATCGTCTCCGCCAAGATGCGTATCTCCGTTTGTAGATTTTACCTGAAAGACACCCTCTCCGAGTTCAAGGATTGTGATGTCAAATGTTCCTCCGCCTAAATCATATACCGCAATGGTATGCGCGTGCTGCTTATCAAGACCATACGCGAGAGCGGCTGCGGTAGGCTCGTTGATAATGCGTACAACTTCAAGGCCAGCAATTTCGCCTGCCTGCTTAGTTGCCTGTCTCTGAGCATCATCAAAGTATGCCGGAACAGTAATAACCGCTTTTTCAACTTTTTCTCCCAGATATGCTTCTGCATCTGTTTTAATTTTCTGAAGAATCATCGCAGATATTTCCTGAGGTGTAAAGGTCTTTCCCTCTATCTCTACCTCAACCATATCATCACGGCCTTTTTTTATGGCATAAGGGAGCCATTTCATATCATGCTGGACCGTGGGATCAGAATATCTGTGACCCATAAGACGTTTTACTGAAAAAACAGTTCTTTTGGGGTTTATAACAATCTGCCGTTTAGCGACATCTCCCACAATTCTTTTAATGGGATCCACCACAGAAGGGATAACATTTCTTCCTTCCTGAGAATGGATAACTTTGGGTTTGCCGCCTTCCATGACAGCGACACATGAGTTTGTTGTTCCTAAGTCAATGCCAATTACTTTGCTCATAGGTTTATATATTAATTAGTAATTCAAGATCCTTTTTCTATTTTTTTTGAAACTTTTACCTGCGCAGGGCGCAGTATTTTTCCTCCGCACATGTAACCTCTTCTCAGTACTTCGACCACGTAATCATCTTTGTCACCCTCAACAATGTCTATCGCTTCGGCAAGATGAGGGTCATATTCTTTACCGGCTACCTCAATCTCTTCAAGACCCATTTCCTTCAGGACAGAGTAAAACTGCTCCTTTATCATCTTGAGACCCTTATCCTGAATAAAAATTTCTGCCTGTTCAAGATTGTCCAAAAATGGCAGCAGTCGCATAAGGGTCGCTGCCTGGGCATTCTTGGATGTCGCTATTCTGTCCTCTCGTACTCTTCGTTCAAAGTTCTGATAATCAGCGAGCGCGCGTAAATATTTTGTTTTATACTCGTCCGGCTCTTCAGCTACAGCTACTTCTTCTACATTTTCTGTTGTTTCAACAGTAACGTCATCCTGTTTTTCATCCGTATGTTTCTTATGTTTAGCGTTTTTATCCATACTGTGATAATGGCAATTTATATATTATCCTCCGTTTGTACGCAATATTTCTTCTATAAGACGAGAGAAATATCTAACCTGAGGGATTATTACATCGTACGACATTCTCTTGGGTCCTATGACTCCAATTATCCCTTTGGTCTTTTCCCCTTCAAACTCACCGATCACACTTGCGCATGATTCAAAGAGTGGATCGCGGAAGTCTTCCTCACCGAGAAGATACATAACATCGTCTTCTATTTTATAAAACTGTCGCAGTATACCCTCCCAAAAATGCACTTCGTCAAGCATACCAAACAGTGTTTTGGAAAGAGCTAAATCCAGGAATTCGTCTTTCGTTAACAGATTAGCCATGCCTGAATAATAAACATCTCCGGTATTGGTTGCTGTAATAGATAAAAGACCGGTCCGCGTAGCCAACACCTTGGTCGCGTGGTAGAGGAGCTTATGAGTTTCATCCCGTTCGTCCCAGATGCTATTTTTATACGCAACCTCATCAATTGTGGAGAGTTCTTTTTCCTTCATGAGATGCTTGATATAGAAACGGAAACCTTTTGCAGAAGGAACTCTTCCTGAAGAAAAATGTGTTTTCTTAAGATATCCTTTTCTTGCCAGCTCCACCATCTCATTACGAATAGTTGCCGGGGATACTCCCAGTTTAAACTTTTTTTCAAGGATTTCAGAGCCTACCGGTGTACCCACCTCGGTATATTCATGGATGATAGCTCTGAGAATATCTACCTGTCTCTGTGTTAAGTCTTCCATATATAAATGACTATTTAGCAATAATATAACAAGTCTGCTAAGATAAGTCAAGAGATAATTTTATATTATTTTACAGTACAATACATACCATATATCTATGTTTATAGGAGGACACATATCAATCGGCGGCGGCCATGCCAACGCGCTCGAAAAAATAGTTACAATGGGCGGAAACAGCCTGCAAATCTTCTCTATTTCACCCCGGGGTTGGGAGTTTGCCAAGATTCCGGATGAGGCAATTAATACCTTTGTAACAAAACGTCAAGAACTTGAGGTGAAGCCGATCTTTTTTCATGCCTCATACCTGGTAAACTTTGCCGATAACGACCGCATAGGACAGCTTTCAAAACAAACGTTGAAGCATGAGCTGAGACTTGCCGCACGGATGGGAGTAAGAGGCAGCATTGTACATTTAGGATCATTTAAAGAAAAAACAGACAGTCCAAATGTGCTCAATCTTTTTCCGGACAAATATAAGACTCTCATAGAGAATATAGGTGAAGTGCTCAACGATACCCCAGAAGAGACTATGTTCATAATGGAAAATGCGGGCAACCGTAAGCTTGGAAAATCGATGGAAGAAGTATTTCAGATTGTAAAGGATGTGGCCAGTCCACGCATGAAAGTATGTCTGGATACCTGTCATCTGCACGCTGCAGGCTATGCATTAACTCATCATGATACGTTTGAGATGTTTCTTGATCTGTTTGATAAGGCAATCGGCATAAACAAACTGGAACTATGGCATATGAACGACAGTAAAGATCCTTTTTGTTCTTTCCGGGATAGGCACGAAAATCTGGGAGAGGGTATGATCGGTCTGGAAACATTCACCAATATTATGAATCATAAAACAATGAAAAATGTGCCTATGATTATAGAAACGCCAGGATTTGATGGACTCGGCCCTGATAAAGCGAATATTGATATACTCAAAGGACTCATGCGCTAACTATGCACGATATATTTATAAACACTATACTGTCGCTTAAGGATAATCCCAATATAGATCAGGTGGTCGTTCAGGGGTTTCTTAACCGTATAAAAGCAGATACACGACTTACGCGTGATGAAGGGGTTGCGGACCATCTCTGTTCTTTTCTCATACCTGTGAACAAAGCCAGCCGCCAGATATATATAGGGAACCATATAAAGGCTGCAATGTGGATCCCTCCGGGCGGACATATAGACAAAGGAGAACTTCCTCTTCAGGCTGTACGCCGTGAATTTGCTGAAGAACTTTCGCACACATTAACCGATGAGAAGATCGAGCTTTTTGATATTTCCATAATAGAGATTGAGAACAAATCATTACCCTGCACCTTTCATTATGACTTTTGGTTTCTGGTGCACACACCAGTCATTGATTTTAATGTCGATCTAAAGGAGTTTTATGAGGCTGGATGGTATCCCGCCGAAAAAGCAGCGAAGATGATAACCCGCCCTACGTATCAACCCAGAATGAAAAGGCTCGCCACCGTGCTTTAAACAATTACTTCTTCAGGTATAATAAGGCTATGAAACTTCCGGATTATGTCACCAGTTTTATGAAGGTTTTCCAGAAGAATAAGTATAAGATATACGTTGTCGGCGGAGCGACGCGTAATATTATGCTCGAAAAACCTATAGACAACTGGGACTTCACAACGAATGCCAAGCCAGACAATATCCTCTCACTGTTTCCCGATGCTTACTACAATAACCAGTATGGCACGGTAACCGTTCCTCTCAAAGGGATTACCGAAGACCCGATTCTGTTTGAGATCACCCCTTTCAGAAAAGAAAGCGGATACAGTGATTTAAGACACCCCACCTCGATTGAGTGGGCAGATACCGTAGAGGAAGATCTTGGAAGACGTGATTTTACTATCAATGCTATGGCCTACGATGGTAAGACGCTGATTGATCCGTTTAACGGCATGGCAGATCTCAAAGAGCGTGTTATAAAGGCGGTAGGAGATCCTGATAAACGTTTTAATGAAGACGCTCTCCGGCTCATACGGGGCGTGCGGTTTGCTTCTCAACTGGGGTTTCTCATAGAAGAGCAAACACGTGACTCAATAAAACGAAATGCTCAGCTCATAACTCATATTTCCTGGGAACGTATACGTGATGAGTTTCTTAAAATACTTGCCTCCGATCATCCTGAAGAAGGGGTTCTGTTTCTGCGCAGTACAGATCTCCTAAAATATATCCTACCGGAGGTTAATGTATGTTTCGATGTTCCCCAGAAAAGTCCAAAAAGACACCACATATACGACGCGGGAACTCATATGGTTATGGCGCTAAAATACTGTCCGTCCCATGATGTTATTACAAGATTTGCCACTCTTATACATGATATTGGGAAAGAAAAAACATTTCGTAAGGACGCGGAGTCAGGACTTATAACCTTCCATAACCACGAAGTTGTGGGTACTAAACAGGCGATCCAGATTGCGGATAGATTTAAACTTTCCAAAAAACAGAAGGAACAGCTTGTGACACTCGTCAAGAATCATCAGTTTACCGTATCAGAGATACAGACTGACAAAGCAGTACGTCGATTCATACGTGAAGTCGGCAAGGAGTATATCCAGGATATGCTCGACCTACGTACAGGAGACCGGCTTGGTTCCGGATCAACCGAAACCTCATGGCGCTTCGATCTTTTCAAAAAACGCATTATCGAAGTACAGAAAGAGCCTTTCAAAGTAACCGATCTCAAAGTTGATGGCAACGATGTAATGAAACTTCTCAATGAAAGGCCGGGGCCAAGAATCGGCGAAATACTAAAGAAGCTTTTTGAAGAAGTCGTTGAAGGGAACGTAAAGAATGAACGTGAACCGCTGTTGGAAAAGCTCAAAGAAGTTGCGGCTACATAGCCTACGAAGAGAATCCCAGATTGTTAAAAAAATGAGGACGATTGAGTCTTTCGATCTGCACAAATGTTTCATCTCCATGACCAGGATTGATGATTGTCTCCTCTGGTAAACGGAGAATGGTATCCACCGACTGCTTCAACAGATTCTTATCACTGTAGGCAAAATCAAACCTTCCAATAGCACCGGCAAACAAGGTGTCACCGGTAAATATTCTCCCGTCGTCCTTGAAGTAGTAACATGAACTACCGGGTGTATGACCAGGAGTCTTAACAACGGTAAACGAAAACTCTCCGATGCTAAACTTCCCTTCGGGTATGGGCTGCATTGTCTGCGGTTTTATGACCGTAGGTTCATGCCCTAAAAAATGCTTTGCAGTCTCACCGAGCCGCTTTATAAGGAAATGATCCTGCTTATCTATATATAAAGGCACGGGGGTACCATACAGTGGGTTGAACGATATCTGTATCTCCCCTGCTGCCATGACATGATCAAAGTGCCCATGAGTTGCGACCAGGCCAAGTACACGCAGGTTCCGTCGGGATATTTCTTCCAGAATAAAGTCTGCTGAGTCGGCAGGATCGATAATGATACAAGAAGAATCTTTTATAAGAATGTAACAGTTTGCTTGCATTTCTCCCAGTGAATACTTAAGAATTTGCATACGTATATTTGGGATTATGACTTGCGATTCTTGAGCCAGACGAGAATTGGCGTCGCTACAAAGGGAGATGAATATGTACCTGTGATGGTACCCACAAGAAGTGTTGCCACAAAGAAGCGTATCGTCGTTCCTCCAAGGAGCGTAAGGGAAAGAAGCATGAAAATAATAGTCATTGAGTTATTGAACGAACGTACCAGGGTTTCAGTAAGCGCTTTATTTGCCAGTAGCTCAATACTACCATCTCCCTGTGTTTTCACATATTCTCGGATCTTATCAAATATAACGATCGTATCATGCACAGAGAATGACATAGCTGTAAGGAGAGCAGTCACGAACATGGTATCTACTTCTGCGCCCCAGAAGTGCGACATAATAGCGTAGGTACCTATTACAACAAGAAAATCATGCATCATTGCCAGAACAGCCGCGACCGCAAAATCCCACCCTTTGAAGGCAAATGTCATGTACAGAAGAATACCCAGTATGGCAATTACCGACGCGAGAACGGTCTTTATCATTGTCTCTCTTCCGAGTACAGGACCTACAGTCTCGGTCCGCAGTACGGTAATGCTTGTATTAAACGTTTTCTTCAGCTCAGTCCGTATAGCCAGTTCTTTTTTGTCATCGATTGGTTTTGTTTTTACGAATAGAGTACTGCCTTCTTTTCGCGCTTCCGCTACCTCTACCTGTTGCTTTTTGAATACCGTACGCACCGCATCTGTGGTGAAAGCTTTGTTTATTTTATACTCCAGATTTGTACCGCCGACAAAATCTATAGAATATCTGAAACCCCAGATTCCCATAGCCAATAGACCTGCTACTATGATAACCGAGGAAATTCCGAGGTAGAGCATTTTGTATTTCATGAAATTGATCATAGTTATTTTTTGTCTACGCGTTTTTTATAAAAAATATCAATTAACCTTCGTGTTATTACGATGCCTGTAAAGAGACTGGTCGCCACACCTATTGCCAACGTCAAAGCAAATCCTCTTACCAATCCAAACTGTGGCAAAAATTCCCAGTTTAGCGGATTGAATAGTATGAAAGCCACTATGAGAGTGGTTATGTTCGCGTCCTTGATGGCGTCTATGGCTCTTCCGAATCCCAGCCTTATGGCTATATCCTCTGCTCTGCCTTTACGAAGCTCTTCTTTTATACGTTCAAAAATAAGAATATTTGTGTCAACGGCCATACCAATAGACAAAATAAAACCTGCGACTCCCGGTAATGTGAGGACTACAGGAATAGTCCTGAAAATAGCGAATGAGATAAGTCCGTATATGACCAGTGCCATACAGGCGATAACACCCAGTGTGCCGTAGTATCCGATCATGAAGATAAACACCATAAGCAAACCTACCAGACCGGCAAACACACTTTTCTTTACTTCTAATGCGCCCAAAGATGGACCTATGTTCCGCTGTTCTACAAGTTTTATGGATAACGGTAACGCGCCTGAATTGATTGATATAGCAAGCTGCTTTGCCTGCTCCAGGGTAAAACTTCCGTTTATAACAGCATTGCCGTCGAGTATCGGTGTCTGAACGACCGGTGCCGAAATGATGAATTGGTCAATATATATACCAACAGGCTTACCTACATTTCTTTTTGTTATCTCACCAAAGAGTTTTGCTCCCTCTGAGTTAAAACTCAGGGCCACCTCGGGTTTACCATTCTGAGGATCGAAGGTGACGGTAGCCTTTTTTACGTGTTTACCAGCAAGCGGAGTATCCTTTGAAGGCATGCTAAAGGTCGGGGAATCGGTAGCTTCTTTCTGTTCCGCAGGATCCTGCTCTTTAAAACTAAGCTGTGCTGTCTGGCCGATAAGAGATACTGCTTCACTTACATTTTCAACACCAGGAAGATCCACGCTGATACGATACTGCGACCCAGATTTTAATGTCTGTACGATAGGTTCAGAGACGCCGAACAAATTTACTCTTCGCTCTATGATATCGCGAGATGAATTGAGAGCGTCGGCAAGATCTTCACTCTTTACTTTAGATGTATCTGTATCAAAGACAAGATGACTTCCACCCTTAAGATCAAGGCCTAGTTTTGTCTCAAAATTGCGCTTAAGAAGAAAATCGCCTATCTGATAATTAAGTACAGGAGGACCCAGTTTAAAATCTACTTTTTTATTTCCAATATTAAACTTTACAGGGATAGTGCCTGGAAGATCTATCCAGAGTATAAGCAAGAACAGGATAAAAACTATCAGTGTTTTTAATATTTTCATTTTAAAAGTTCGTCTTCGTTTCCAACTAACATAATTTTTGGTTGCTTAAGAAATCTCCAGATGAACGGATCGTTATTTTTTTTACGAAACGCAAATTCATCTTCTGTCATAACCGTATAATTTATCTCGCGCCCAAAGTCTTTTTCCGCCTCGGCAACTATATTTACTATTTCTGGAACAACGATAGTTCCAACCAGAAGAAAATATATTTCATCTTCTTTAATAGGTGTTTGTTTACTGAACTTGGTCGAGACAACAGCAAATTTCACCTTTCCTAATTTAGAAATATTTTTGGATACTGTATCTGCCAGTTTTGTACTTTTGGTAAAAATACGCAGGAACTCATCGTAATATATATAGTTCTTATTCAGGGTATAAAATATCTTATTCAGTCTACGCTCTTTATGCAATAACTTAGCCTCTGATAATATATCAAGCTCACGTTTCACCGCATTTACTTCTTCATCCACATCTCTTACTATTTTTCTCAGATAATAGCTCTCGGCTGGATGGTGAAAAAACAATTCCAGAATTTTTCTTCTAGCTTTTGACGGGATTATGGAGCTTAACATATCTTTGTTCTAAATTATAAACCAATTACAGGATTATGGAAGATAGCAAAAAGCAATCACAATGAATCAAAGCATATTATCTCGTCAGGTGGTTGCTGGTTAATAGGTTACCTTATTACCAATCGGCAGCATTTCGATAAAAATCTGCCCTCTGACAAATGATACCTTTTTGCCTTTCTCATCTGTAAACGACATTCTGGTTTCCGCGTCTTTCTTAGACCATGTTCCCTTTATAGCGTTGCCGTCCTGGAAGATAATAGCATCTCCTGTTCCGGTATTTTTGTATATAAGATGCCCTCCGTCATAGCCATCATTAGCCGGCGATTCCTTGGCAAATATAACTACAATGTTTCGCGCTCGCAGCGGTTTACCCGTGTTTTTGTCCTTATGAGAAACACCACCGTTGACTCGGGTATAGCTATTGGTGCTTTTATCATAGTTCCAGTCAACTGAGAAATCAGATGAGAACGCGTTCCAGAAACCGAACGATACCTTGTTCACTGTTCCCCGCTCTTCAGGCTTTGCATTATCTTTAAACTCCCACGGTACAAATCCTTTATCCCATGACAACCCATCTGCATCTACATTAGTAAGAGCGCGTTTAGTCTTGGCATAATTCCACAGCTTCTGAGTCGAACTATAGACGGTGTGCTCTGTTGCACGATCGGGTAACCTATCATAGTCACGATAATATACGGGAAACGGCACAGAGAACTGATTCATATCATTATTAAAGTTCCACCCCAGTTCGCGTATCTCTCCCAACGCGTCTGCAGGTCCGGGGGTATTTGCTCCGCCAACATGTGCGTATAGAGGAAACTGACCATATTCTTCCAAAAATCTAATAAAGTACATTCTTGCTGAGCGGACAGGACCTACATAAGGGGCATCTTTACAGTAAAAGACTGCCATAAAACGCGTTATGCCACCTTCTGCAACGGCTTCATATACGACATCGGCTATAGAAAGCCCGGACTGAGGTCGTGCTTCTTTATGGTTCTCTATCATAACTCCCAGAGGGCGCCTTGTTTCCCATTCGGTTCTATGTGCCTTGGTCAGCATCTCACCATTAAGAGGACACTCTTCAGTTCTTGGTTCACTGCTGTCTATTTGGGGAACATCACCATTGGCTTTTGACCCTGACTTATCAACTATGGGTGACGGTTTGGAGTTATCGAGAATACTGAATGATATTCTTCTATCTGCATTGGCGTTAAAGTACCAGTACGAAACTGCGGTTGATAGCGCAAAAACAAGAAAGGCTAATGAATATATTAATTTTTTACTCATAATAAGCTGTATTTTAAATTTTGTAACATCTAACTTTTTATTCTACACAAATAAATCCGCAATAAGAAACTAATTGCGTATTGTCAATGCGGAGAACATAGGGTTTAGCCCTTTATAACAAATAAAACCGCGCTTCAATATTCGTTTGGAGCCTACGGTAAGAACACGTGACTCATTTTAACCTCTTTACAAAAGTGTGTCAATATGGTTACAATAGGAAGCGGCCATGGTTACGGAGTTTATAAAACAAGATCTCATGCCACAAAAAACTAAAAAGGAAAAAATTGCAGCAAGCGCACGAAAAGAGTATAAGCTAAGAGAAGTGACAACTGAACAGCGTCAGCCCGCGCATACCGAAACCGGAACGGCCCAGGCCTATGCTCTCTCTCATGAGGATATGGAAATAAACAAATACTTCTTAGTTGATTTACGAAAGAGTCTCATGCTCATATCGATCATATTTACCCTTGAATTTTTGTTGTATTATGCTACGATAAATAATTATTTCAAGTTCTGATATGTTTTCGATGCAGAAGGTGTCATAATTTATAGATAGTAATGGAAGGAGGTGTGCAAAAATCTATGGTAACAATGTATTGTGTAAAATGCCGTGCAAAAAGAGAACTAGAAGATGGCAAAGTAACAGAGGTCACCATGAAAAATGGTAAAACAGCCTTAAAAGGAAACTGTCCAGTTTGTGGAACAGGAACATTTAAGATTGGATCAAAAAAGTAAATTTAGTTTTCTGATAAGCCAAAACAAAATAACGAAAGTTATTTTGTTTTTGGTGTGTGTGATATATTCAAGCTCTTCTTTATTTTTGTAGGGTATATTCTTTTATTTTCTTATACACAGGAATCGGGCCTTTCAGGTTACTCTCAAAAAGATATATTGATTCTACGGGAAAGTTAAAATCAAGAGTAAGATTTTCGAGCTTTTTCCTTAGGAGAAGGTATTGTTGTTTCGAAGGCACCTTATACCGGGCAATAGTCATGTGTGGAATATATTTCTTCCTTAGCTTCGCTGAATCTACATCGTCCAGAATCGTGTCAACCATATGTTCCAGCGTTTTATCACGGCTAAACTCTATATACATACTAATGCCAAGCTGCTGAAAAATACCTCCATGGTATGCAAAAAGATGGAACGGAGGAACGTTATACAAGAGTTCACTCAAACGATTTTCCACCGCGCTTACATTCTGCACCTCACCAAAGAAATGGATCGTAACATGATAGTTGCGGCGAGGGACCCAACTAAACTGCGGATACTCTTTTTTGAGCGCAGCCAGTTGAAAATCTATCTCAGCTTTTGTCTTTTCCGGTATTTCAATCCCTAAAAATATTCGCATATTGGAGAATTTGTGTAGAAGAAAATGTTTCATCAAGCTTACACACTTCCTTTATTTCCGCTCCTACAGCATCAGCGTGATTTTTTTTATATTTATATTTTGGATCACCATATGTGACGGCTATAATCTTAGGCATCACTGCCTTCACAAGATTAAGATAATCCTCATGACCCTGCATAAGGGGAAGTTTTATTACAATATCAACAAACTCAAGTGATGCTAGTATCTGAGCTCTCTGATCTTGATTATGAATAGGTTTTCGAGTCTTCGACTTTGTGATAAATTCATCTGACTCTAGCGCGATTACTAGCATATTCCCCTCCTCACTCGATTTTCTTAAAAAATCAAGGTGTCCGAAGTGTAGTATATCATAACACCCCCCAACTAATACAATGTGTCTGTCTTTAAGACGTTCAAATACTTTTTTTGCTTCTTCTAAATGTATTATTTTAGCTTTTTGTGATTTACTTTCCCTTTCTGGCATACAAAAATTATACAATACTATATATTTATGAACCTCAGAACCGAGCAAAACAACGAAAAACTGAAGATACTTATTATTGACAAACATGGGTCAGAATTTTCAACCGTACTGAAAACACGACTTGAGGAGTATGACAATGAGGTCTATGTGTCACCGAGGCTTCCTCAGAATATTGCGATGTTTGAGATCTGTTTTCTTATCAACGAATCTCACCGTACTCTTGACTTAATAACTCATTTCCATGGAAAGCGTTTTGTATTTATCTTTCTCTCTGCGCGTGGTAAAGCTGAAGAATTTTCTCTTATTATTCATAAATCAGGTAAAAAAACGATAAAGGTAATACATATAGATAATCCGCCTGAAACTATTCCACAGGAAGATCTAGAAAAAATGTTGTGGTTTTCTTTTACTCAAAGTAACGAAACCATTCTCAACTTCCATTATCATAAACTCAAGAAACCAATGCCTCTCCCTTTGCCAGACACTCCTCATCCCAGGAAAAGGCATCTCTTTTCAATAAAACGGTTCCTTATTGGTATTCCGCTTGTCTTGCTCATCATCCACATTCTGTATATACCGCCCCTGGCTCTTGGTACATATTATGTCTATCTCCAGGCACAGGCGCTTAAGCAACAAAATCTTGAAGAAGTACTGAAATATAACCAAAAATCACAGTCTATACTAAACACGAGTAAGCAGCTCTACACATTTGCCAAACCAGTAATGTTGGTATTCTCACTCGCCTTCTTTTCTGATAATATCTTTCAGATAAATGAGTCCGCGAACAGTATTTTTTCGGAAGCGGTTCCTCTTATGAAGACAGGACAGGCTTATCTGTCGCTATTTATGAAGAAACATAAAACAGACGATGAGCAGGATTTACTTCTTCAGCAGCAAAAAATTTTATATAACTCTATAGGCGATCTTCATCAGGATCTGTCATTTTTATATCAGAAGCTGCCTGAATGGCATCCATACCTGAAAAAAGCAAAACAGCAGATAAAAACGTCGGTTGCTATACTCGATGGAGCACGGAAGCTGATTCCTCAACTTGACACCATTTTTGCCAAAAACGGTGAAAAAAAATATCTTCTCATGTTCGCCAATAATATGGAACTTCGACCGGGAGGGGGATTTATTGGTTCCTTTGCCGTTGTGACGGTAAAGGATTACGGCCTCGATGAGATGCAGGTGTATGACGTTTACGATGCTGACGGCCAACTAAAGGCACACATCGAACCACCGGACCCTATCCGTAAATACCTTCATCAACCACATTGGTTTCTAAGAGATTCCGCATTTTCGCCGGATTATCCTGAAAACTACGAACAAGCTAAATTTTTTCTTTCACGGGAGATGAATCTGCCCAGCTTTGACGGAGGAATTCTTCTTACAACTACAGCGATTCAATCAGTTCTTGAAGCAATGGGAGATCTGTATGTACCCGACTATAATGAGATGGTGAACCGGGATAATTTTTATCTCAAGGCCCAGTTATACGCGGAAAAGGATTTTTTTCCGGGCTCAACTCAAAAAAAACATTTCCTCTCATCAGTCATGGATCAGATGTTGATACAGCTTGAGGATGCGTCATTTCCCAAACTGGTTCAGATGATAGATAAATCTCTCAACGAAAAACAACTTGTATTATTTTTTGAAGACCAGTCGCTTCAAAAAATAATTGATGCTCAGTACTGGTCAGGCAGGATGATTACACCCGCATGTACTTCTGATAAACAAAACTGTATCAGCGACTATCTCATGCCTGTAGACGCAAATCTGGGAGTTAATAAGGCAAATTTTTTCATCAACCGTAATGTTACTCTTAATGTATCTATCGACCACAACGGCAGAATACGAAATAAATATGTTATAGAGCTCCGTAATGATTCACAAAACTACGCTTTCCCTGGTGGAGTATATAAAAACTATATGCAGATCGCACTCCCGCGCGAAGCTGAGGTTAAGGAGATTACAAAAAACGGAACTTTGATTGAAGGATACGATGAACTTAATGACACGCACAAAACAATTGGGTTTTATGTAGAAGTGCAACCACAGAGTTCTATAGAAATTGTAATGAATTATGAACTAGGGAGTATCGTACAGAACGGTCGCGGCATATATCAGTTAATCTTTCAAAAGCAGATAGGGTCTTCCAATTATGACTTTAATTTTGCTCTTTCTTTTCCTAAAAATATCTATGTAGTAAATCAAAACTTTTCTCCTCTTGTCAAAGATAACAGCATACACTATAATACTACAATCAAAGCCGACAAAATTTTTTATATTGAATTGTTAAAAGAATAACTATGGCAAAATCAAAAAAAAGTGATCACCCACAAATAACGTTAGCAGCAGAAGCACGAACAGTACTTGGTAAAAAAGTAAAACAACTGAGAAAACAGGGAATGCTTCCAGGTAACGTATATGGACCTGATTTTAAATCACTTTCCGTAACTATCGATTTAAAAGAATTCATCACAGCATACCGCGTGGTACATGAAACCGGTATCGTTTATATAAAGGTCGGCAATGATTCATATCCCACACTCGTAAAAGGCATACAGAAACATCCTGTGAGTGATGATCTTCTCCATGTAGACTTCAGAAAAATTGATTTGAAACACAAAATTGAGACCCCGGTACCTGTAGTCGCACAGGGCGAATCTGCAGCAATAAATCAATTAGGAGGCGTTCTCATAACTCAGAATGACCACCTTACTGTAGAAGCCCTTCCTACCGATATCCCTTCAGAAATTGCTATAGATATATCTACACTTACTGAAGTAGGTCAGGAAATAACTGTTGCTGATTTGCCAAAATCTGCCACATACGTAATCATCGATGCGCCGGAAACAGTTGTATTCTCTGTGACCGCTCATAAGGAAGAAAGCGTAACACCTGAGACCACAACAGTTGCTCCTGAAGTGATTACTGAAAAAGCTACTGAAGAAGGCGCCGAAGGCGAAGCTTCAGACGAAAAATCAGGAGAGTAAGCTACAACATGGCATCCTTCTCCGTTGGGTGTTCCACCCCTCCTATAAACATAGCCAGCTAGGTTTGATTTTCCCCTCAGATATGTTACAATTGATAGATATGACAATCGTAAAAAGTGAGTTCGCTCTGGCTCTCAACCAAGTAGCCACAGAACGCGGCATTTCTGCTGATGATGTAGTAACCTCAATTGAGGCTGCTATTCTTGCTGCATTCAAAAAAGAGTATCCCGAACGATTTGAAGACGAAGTTGATGTAAAAATAAATAAAGGCAATGGAGAGACAAAAATAATGAAAGACGGAGTAGATATAACTCCTCCTGGCTTTGGACGCATTGCCGCGCAGACTGCAAGACAGGTTATTCTCCAAAAAATACGCGAAGCAGAGAAAAAAACAGTCATTTCTCACTATCAAGAACTGATTGGAAACGTCATAAAAGGAAGAATCATACGATATGACGGATATAATGCTTATGTGGACATAGGCAAAACTGAGGCTATTCTTCCCAAAGAAGAACAAATAAAAAATGAAAAATATATGGTGAATGACCAGATCATTCTTTTTCTTAAAGAAATATCTACAGATAAATTTGGTCACTCAAAAATCCTACTCTCACGCACTGATCCCCAGCTCATTGCTGAGCTTTTCAAAAGAGAAGTGCCTGAGATAACAAGTGGTACGGTAGAAATCAAGAAAATCGTACGCGAACCTGGGGAACGGGCTAAAATTGCTGTTTTCAGCTCACAGGGCGGCGTTGACCCGGTAGGTGCATGCGTCGGTCAAAAGGGTGTCCGTGTAGAAACAGTAACCGATGAACTGGGTGGACAAGAAAAAATTGATATTATTCAATGGAATAAAGATCCTAGCATTTTCCTTATGGCCGCACTCTCTCCGGCAAAAATATTGAGTGTGGAACTTGATGAAACCAGAAGAAAAGCCAGAGTTCTTGTAGATGAATCACAGGCTCCTTTGGCAATAGGTAAAAGCGGAATAAACGTAAATCTTGCGTCACGTCTGACAGACTACGAAATTGATATAAATCAGATATCTACTCCCGGAGCCAGCCCTGCGGCACCTGCTGTAGTTGAGGAGAAAACCGAAGTCCCTGCGACTGTAGAGGCTGAAACTCAACCTGAGGAAACAAAAACAGAGGAAGTAAAAGCTGAAGAACCTGCTCAGGAAGAACCAAAACCAAAGAAAAAACGATCTAAAAAAGCTAAAGCTGAAGAATCTGCGCCTACGGAGGCTCAACCTGAAGAAGCAAAAGCGGAATAATATACATCATAAGTTTTACATCGGCTAGAATCATATGCAACCTCGCTCACCAGTAGTAACTATATTAGGTCATGTAGACCATGGCAAGACAACCTTACTTGATACATTACGCAAAAGTTCCATCGCGGCACGGGAACACGGAGGTATCACCCAACGAATCGGCGCGTATGAAATATCTACAGATATAAAAGACTACGCTACCAATAAGCTCACTTTCATCGACACTCCGGGCCATGAGGCATTTTCAATGCTTCGAGCGCGAGGAGCTAATGTCGCGGATATAGCTATTCTTATAATAGACGCCAAAGACTCACTTAAGCCACAAACCGTAGAGTCTATTTCACATATAAAAAACGCTAAAATTCCATACATAGTAGCACTCAACAAGATCGATCTTCCCGATGCCAATCCTAATAAAGTAAAGAATGACCTCCTAAAACATGAGGTCGTGACTGAAGATAAGGGCGGCTCAGTGCCAACAGTCGAGATATCGGCTAAATCTGGACAGGGAATACAGGAGCTTCTGGAGAGTATATTGCTTATGGCCGCAGACCTCAGCCTTACCTATGATCCAGCCGCCGTCCCCACTGCTTACATTATTGAAACAAAAAAGGACAAACGTGGAGCAGTAGCAAGCGCCGTAATAAAGGAAGGTATTTTAAAACTAGGAATGGAAGTGTATGCAGGCACGAAGAAAGCAAAAATCAGAGCCCTCGTTAATGATCTTGGTAAGCCCGTACAGCAAGTAGAACCATCTACACCTTTTGAAATTCTGGGATTTGAAGAGATGCCGGAAGTAGGAACGATGATAACTACACAGAAACCAGCGGATATAGAAACAAAACTTGAGGATAACTCAAAAAAGATAACAGATATAAAAAGCTTCCTGGAGGTAAACAAAGTAGTTGAAAAGAAGCTCAATCTCATAGTCAAAACTGATGCGCAGGGTTCGCTTGAAGCTATCAACAATACATTGACCAAAAATCCGCTTATTCATATTGTGCTAAGCAATGTTGGCAACGTGCACCGTTCTGACGTATTCCTTGCTAAGACAACAAAATCAATTATAGTCGGATTTTCTGTACACTTTGATCAAGAAGTAAAAGAACTAGCTAAACAGGAAAAAGTAATCATAAAGACTTATAATATTATCTATGAACTCCTTGACGAACTGCACGAAGTATCCCAGCTTATAAAAGAAAAAGAAGAGAAAGAAAAGAGCCTTAAAGGTGAAGCCAAGATTCTTGCGACATTCGTCATCGAAGGAGAAAAGATTTATGGAGTCAAAGCTACGAAAGGCAAGCTCAATATGGGCGATACCGTGGATGTGTTCCGTGGAGAAAATCTTATAGGAAAAAGCAGACTGGTTTCCCTTAAAACCAGAGCCAAGACTATTGAGGAGCTCAAGAAGGATCAAGAGGGCGGTATGATCTTCTCTCCCCCACTTGACTTAAGGGTAGGCGATGTGGTAAAATCTATCTTATAGTAATATGAATCCTACAGATAGCCTCACCACACAATTAGCGGATATCGTTCATAAAGGCTCAGCCGGAGTAGTGCTATTACCTGCCAATCCTACCATAGACGCGCTTGCCTCGGCTACCGCAATCTACTTAGGCCTTACAAAAAAGGGCAAAAATGTCACCTTAGCGTGCGCAAACGTGCCTGAAAATGACCTTATTGGAGCCGACAAAATACAGAACGCTATTGCTACTAAAGGGGATAATCTCATCATTTCATTCCCTTATACTGAAGGATCTATTGATAAAGTAGATTATAATATCCAGGGTTCACAGTTTAACCTTATCATAACCCCCCGTGAAGGTCAGCCCAAACTCGATGCCTCAAAGGTGCAATATTCATACGCCGGAGGCAAGATTGACTTTATTATAACCGTAGATACACCCAATCTGAGTAACCTTGGACCTCTGTACACAGAAAATCAGCAGGAATTTCAGGGTAAACCAATCATAAATATCGATCGCCACCTTATAAATGGCATGTACGGCACGGTAAATTTTGTCATAAAAACAAGCTCATCTACATCTGAGTTAGCCATAAAAGTGCTCCAGATACTGGGTTGTGAAATCGATAAAGATATCGCCACTAACCTTTATACAGGCCTTACTGCGGCAACTAACTTTTTTTCTTCCTACTCAGTCAACGCCGAAACGTTCGAGACAGCTGCCAACCTGCTCAAGCAGGGCGCTGTTAAGAAAAATCCAGCCAGACAACAGGCTAATACTCAGCAATCACAGACTCAAAACCAGCCTCAAGCACAGGTACAGGCTCAACCTCAAGCGCAGCCTAACCAGCAGCCCGCTCAGCAGGCTCAGCCGCAGCAGGAACGTCGCTCATTTATGAGACCTCCTCAGAATCCATTCCGTCAACAGCCTAAAAATCAGTCCCAGCCTCAAGCGCAGCCTAACCAGCAGCCCGCTCAGCAGGCTCAGCCGCAGCAACAGGCTCCCGCAGCAACTCCTCTGCCAGCCAATGAGAATGCCAAAGAAGGCCAAACCCCGCAGGACTGGCTTAAACCCAAAATATTCCGCGGTGGCGGACTTGTTTGACAGATATAGGTACAGTATAATGATTACGTGATAGACTCTTCATATTTAGCCATTTTTATCATCATAATTGCCGTTGCCATAGCGTTATACATAATACGCCAGTGGTTTAACCGACTCGAATCGCAGACTCGCAACTCTGATGAACTTGTATCATGGCTCAAAGAACTGGGTAGGCAGGTACAGACTTCTACATCAAGCGTTGATCAGAAACTTGCTCGCAATATGGAGATGTTCAACAACCGTCTCGATAAAGCAGCCTATGTAATAGCCGATGTACAGAAAAGCATTGGCGAATTCTCCGAAATAGGCAGGTCTATGAAAGATCTCCAGGAGTTTCTTCAATCACCTAAATTAAGAGGCAATATCGGCGAACATATATTAAAAGAACTCCTGGCACAGTATTTGCCACAGGCGAGCTACGTACTGCAGTTCTCATTCAAAAGCGGAGAAAAAGTGGATGCAATTATAAAGACTTCACAAGGTGTTATTCCTATAGATTCCAAATTTCCTCTCGAGAACTTCCGTAGACTCATGGAGGCAACCACTGACGAAGAACGCATACAAATGCGAAAAGAATTTGGGAAAGATGTGAAAAAACATATACAGGATATTGCCCGCAAATATATTCTTGCCGGCGAGGGGACTGTTGATTATGCTCTTATGTATATACCCTCCGAGGTGATATATTACGAAATCATTAATAATGCTGACCTCTATGACTATGCGGGAACAAGACGTGTGTTGCCCGTATCACCGTTAAGTTTTTATGCGTATATGAGAGCTATACTCATGTCTTTTGAAGGACAAAAAATTCAGTCTCAGGCTAAAGAGATTATTACCATACTTGCTGCCATAAAAAAAGACTATGAAAAAGCAGATGAAGCAATGTCGATTCTCAATAAGCACATAACCAATGCTTACAATCAGACCAGCCAGGTATCAAAAGTATTCACCTCACTTGGACAAAAACTGAACTCAACAAATCTGCTATCACGAGAAATTGAAGAAGAAAAACTGCTAGAATAGAATGCTTTTAATTACTTATGAAAATAACCTTTAAGGATGAACTTACTGTGTCCGGCGGCCGTACTGATGAAGAAATAATTGAACGGCTTATTAAATCACGCAATATTGAAGACGTCGAACACTACATAGATCCCCCCTCTCCGCTTCTTATGAATATAGCCGATTTTGGGTATAAGGATGAAGTGCAAAAGACAGTTGAGATTCTTACCAACGTAAAGGAAAAAGATGGTACCGTTGTTGTGTATACCGATTATGATGCTGACGGAATTACCGGGGGAACTATTTTATGGGAAACTTTACATCTTTTGGGCTTTAAAGTAATGCCGTATGTCCCACACCGTAAGCATGAAGGATATGGATTCTCTATAAAAGGAATTGATTCTGTCCGTGAGAAATATAATCCTTCGCTTATTATAAGCGTAGACCATGGAATAGCGGCAGCAGAAAAAGTAACCTATGCCAAATCAATAGGTATTCCGATAATCATAACCGATCATCATTTAAAACCTGAGCTCATACCCCTCGACGCGGAGGCAATTTTCCATATACCTGCGCTCTCCGGCTCCGGAGTTTCATATTTTTTTTCCAAAATGATATACGAACATTTTGGAGATAAAGCGCCACCTCACAATCAGCAACGTTTGCAACGAAATTTCGAGACAGATTATGTATCTATCGCTTCTGTGGGAACCATAGCAGATCTTGTTCCTCTTATTGGACCGTCAAGAAGTATCGCTAAGTACGGACTCGCTGCATTTCCGCAGATGGACCGAGTGGGTTTTAAGCACCTGTTCAAAGAAGCGGGAATAGAGGGGAAAAAAATAACACCGTACGAAGTAGGCTTTGTTATAGCACCCCGTATAAACGCCATAGGCAGGCTTGAGCACGCTCTTGATGCACTCAGGCTATTATGTACAACATCAGAAGAGCGCGCATACTCTCTTGCCAGCAAAATGGGTACGACGAATCAAAATAGACAGGAACTTGTTAAAGAAGCTATAGTAGAGGCCAAACAGCAGGTGGAACAGATGGGAGAAAAGGCCGACCTTCCTCGTGTTTTAACGCTTGTCTCTACATCGTGGCATGAGGGAATAATAGGACTTATTGCTTCCAAGATGGTCGATCTTTATAGCAGACCGGTAATAGTAATGACGCAGGGTGATGGATTTCTTAAAGGATCCGCCCGTTCTATCTCTGTTTTTCATATCACCAACTTTCTTCGTAGTTTAAAAGACTATCTCATTGATGCTGGCGGACATCAACAGGCCGCTGGCTTTACTCTAAAAGCGGAGATGCTAGACGCATTCCGGGAACAGGTAACACTACAATCTGCGAAACTTCTGAAGGAAGAAGATCTTGTACGTGTAATTGAGGCAGATCTTAAAATACCGGTCACTGCAGCAAAACTCTCACTCGTACAAAAGCTTGAGAAGCTGGAACCGTTTGGTATTGGCAACCCTCAGCCTCTGTTTTATAGTGAAGCTGAAATAGTGGATGCCAAGCTCTTCGGAAAGACCAAAACGCATCTCAAGATATTTATTAAAACGCCTGGTGTAACTCATGCACCCCTTGAACTTATAGCATTCTCTGCGGGAGACCGTTATCCGACGCTAACAAAAGGACAAACGATATGTGTGGCATATAATCTGGAAGTTGATCGCTGGGGATATAATGAAAAGCTGAGAGGTAGAGCAAAAGACTGGTTATGACAGTGACTTCTTGCCATTAGCGCGTTAAAGATATATAATTAGCCATCTATGAAAAAACTCTTTATCGAAGACACTCTACAACATATAGGCCGCGAAGTCGAACTATACGGCTGGGTGGAGACCAAACGAGACCATCGTAAAATTGTATTCATAGATCTTCGTGATCGTACTGGTATAGTCCAGGTAGTTGGCGGAGAAGAATTCAAAGCGCTCTCAACAGAAGATGTGGTCATGATAAAAGGTTTGGTGAAACAGCGCCCTGAAAAACTCATTAACCCCAAAATTAAGACCGGAAGTATAGAGATAGAGGCAAAGGAACTGCGTATTATAAACAAAGCCGAGGCGCTCCCTATACCTATTGATACAGATGGCTACGAAATAGAGGAAGAAATAAGACTTAAGTATCGTTATCTGGATCTACGACGTAAACGAATGACCTACAACCTTGTAACGAAATCCCGCATCACAACATTTATTCGCAACTATCTAGCAGCCGAGCGCTTTATAGAAGTTGAGACTCCTATTCTTACAAAAACCACACCTGAAGGAGCAAGAGATTTTCTTGTGCCATCACGACTTCAGAAAGGTAAATTCTACGCACTACCCCAGTCTCCTCAGCAGTATAAACAACTCCTGATGGTTGCAGGTATAGAACGATATTTCCAGATTGCCCGTTGTTTCCGCGACGAAGATCCACGCGCTGATCGGGCATATGGAGAGTTTACGCAGCTTGATATGGAAATGTCATTTGTTACTCAGGAAGATATTCTGGTCCTTATAGAAAACATGTTTACAGCCATGGTAAAAGAGATACTTCCCGAGAAACATATTTCACAGTCCCCATGGCCACGCTTAAAACATAAAGATGCCATGAAAAACTATGGCACAGACAAACCTGATCTTCGCAAAGACAAAAACGATCCTAATGAGCTGGCTTTTTCATGGACTCTCGACTTTCCTCTTTTTACAGAACAGAGTGAAGAAGATTACTTCCATGGATCGGGAAAGGCAAAGTTTGCCCCATCCCACCACATGTTTACCTCACCCCACCCCGATGATATCCCCTTGTTGGATACGGATCCACTCAAGGTCCGTGGTCTCCAGCACGATCTTGTGCTGAACGGTTATGAAGTCGGCGGCGGAAGCATAAGAATACATGACGGCAAAGTTCAGAATAAAATCTTTGATCTCATCGGCTTTACCGAGGAACAGAAACATCAGTTTGACCATATGCTCACAGCCTTCACCTATGGAGTTCCACCTCATGGTGGCGTCGCTCCTGGCATAGACCGCTTCATAATGGCTGCATTGGGCGAACCTTCTATCCGAGAAGTAATGGCATTCCCCGCTTCTTCAGGCGGAAAAATTGCTGTAATGGAAGCCCCGTCCGAAGCAGCTCCAGACCAACTTAAAGAACTGGGAATAAAGGTAATAAAATAATGATTATAATAGTAGAATGAAGTTAAAGTTTTTCTTTTTATTCAGTACAGTCACATTCCTTCTCATGTTCTATCCCGGAGAGTCGATCTACTTCAATATATTCGCGAATAACAGGGCATTATTCCTCCAACAGGAAAAAGCAGTAACGCTAAAAATTAATCCTGTACCTATAACCAGGACTGATGCGAAACCCGAAACAACCGCCGGAGGGCTTTATCTGGTTGACCTTCCATCGTTTACTCCTGTGTTAGCAACAAACCCACACAAACATCTGTATCCCGCCTCAACGACCAAAGTTATTACTGCACTTGTCGCGTATGACGTGTTCAAACCGGACGATGTTATTACCGTAAAACGGGTTATAGAAGAAGGACAGGTTATGGGATTAGTGAAAGGGGAACATATTACTGTTGAAAATCTTTTATACGGAATGCTCGTATATTCGGGTAATGACGCCGCGTACGCTTTTGCCGATGCTTATGGGTATGATACCTTTATTGAGTTGATGAATAAGAAAGCCAAAAAAATGGGAATGAAAGATACTCATTTCAGAAATCCAGCGGGGTTTGATGACCCACAGCAATATAGCACTGCATATGACCTGGCACTTGCTTCCCGCGAACTTCTCAAAAACAAACTCCTTAAAAAAATTGTGAGCACCAAAGAAATTATTATATCTGACGAGGACTTTAAGATATTTCACAAACTCACAAACGTAAACAAACTCCTTGGTGAGATACAGGGTATTGGAGGACTAAAAACCGGATACACAGAAATCGCAGGAGAGAATCTCATAAGCTTTTACAAGAAAGGTACTCATGAATTTATTATCGTAATACTTAATAGTCTCGATCGCTTTAGTGACACAAAGAATGTTGTGAAATGGATTGATGAGAATGTAAGCTACATAACCGTGAAGGATCTACAATGATTGCTTATTGATCTAACCAGGCATCATCCACTGCCGGCACATACCCTACGAAGTTATTTTCTCCTAGGAACACATATATCGGCTGCAAGTACTGCTGGTAAATATCGGGATCATAGTAGCCCAAGAACATCTGCTTAATCTTGATGTCTTTCTGTCCGCCGGGTGCAACCGTAACATATCCTTTGCCATCAACAAAATCCTGCCATGCCTTATCCCCTGTTTTCAGAGGATACATTCCCACCTGCTCTGAGGATTTTTCAAAAAACTGCACCTGTGCTTTCACGATTTTAAATAGGCTCCGGTAATAAACGAGTACTACGTAGTTTTGGCTATTAAAATATTTGCGTGACACAATTGGATACGCCTGCACATCGGGCCTGTAAAAATCAACTTCTACCATATTCGCTTCTTTTGGATCCTGAACTACATCAATAGTTTTGGTGGCAGGGTTAAAGTTCATATAAATAATATTCAGTTTGCCCTGCGAGAGTTCATCGGGGTACCTTCCTATTGATTTGAGGAAATCTATTGCTGTATTTTTGATCTCTGGTTGGCTTGGCGGCGGTTTTATATCTGGGAGGATATCTTGATCAAGTTCAAGTTTGTAGTCATAGGAAAAGTTAAAGTTTGTTATATCTACAGTCAGTTTCTGAGTACCATCCTGGAACAAATACTGAATCTGATTTATGAGTTGATGCTTTACGACATCGGTATCAATACCGATCGTCTGAGCCATACGATATGTCTTATCTTTGAACTGAAGTTTGGTTGTCGAGGGCGGCAGAAAATATACATATCCTGCAGAAGTCGCGGTGACCGGCTGGCCTTCGATAGTATCTAGGGTAAACTTATACTTTGCAGATCTTGATGCCTCGGGGATGTCAGGGATCTTGATTTTTTCAAAAACAGTGTTCAGTGTCGGCTTGCCCGGAGCTACATCAGGAGTTACGAGTAAAAGTATCTGAAAAATGTAGAAAAAAATCATCAGCATAAGTACAGAGATGATCCCCGCTGGCATAAGTCGTCGACTGTAAAATGATAGCTCGGTTAACGTCATATTTAGGGGTAATTAATCTCTAGTCTTTAACCACAAAAAATGCAATTTCTATTACTATTATGATATAATGTATCACATTCACATTCAATAGACATTACTCTATTGAGCGCTGTGACACTGTGAGAATATATCCAGGGATGGCGGAGTGGTCAATCGCAACAGACTGTAAATCTGTCGCCTTCGGGCTGCCAAGGTTCGAATCCTTGTCCCTGGACAAGGCACCATTCGGCGCCTTGCTCCGCCAGGAGCAAAAGTCGAATGTGCCGCAGGCAGGTATAGAATTGTACCTGCCCTCTATACAACCTCTCCAGCGAGTACTCTGTCGACTATACTCCGTTGCATCGTTACATCAATCCTTTTATAACATGAGCATGACGTTCTATTATGTGTATGTTCTCCAGAGTTTAAAACATAATTTTATCTATATAGGCTATACAGATAATCTTAGACGACGGTTTAGGGAACATAATTCAAAACTTGTCATTTCTACAAAACATTATGAACCACTTGATTTAATTCATTATGAAGCATATAGAAATAGAAGCGACGCTAAACGTAGAGAGGGGTATTTAAAAACAAACAGAGGCAGAACTACATTAATGACAATGCTCAAAGAATTTTTCTCAAAATAATGCGTAATATCTATTAGCGGATAAACACGTGGTTGAAGTATTGCTGGAAAATGGATTGAGCTGCTGACACCTGTTGGTGTGACGGCGGAGAAATACCGTTAAGTTTGTACTCATTTCCCAGTGCTTTATGTTTATATACGCCTAATGTGTGATATGGAAGTATCTCTACCCTTTCTACATTCTTATAACTCCTGAACTTCTTTCCCCATTCATTTAGATACATTTCCTGATCCGTCCAGCCGGGTACTAAGACATACCGTAGCCACATTTTTTTGTTATTCTGTTCACAGTACTCAGCAAACTGGAGCACGATGTTATTTGTTGACTGTGTAAGCTTAAAATGCATCTCGGGATTAATGTGCTTTACATCAAGCAAAACTAAATCGGTAACGTTAAGTAATGCTTTGGTATCTTCATCCAGGATAGATCCATTGGTATCCAGAGTCGTATGGTAGCCGAGTTTCTGAACACGTGTAAAAAGCTCGATGAGGGCTTTTCGTTGAATTAATGGCTCTCCTCCGGATACCGTAATTCCGCCTTTCTTTTGAATATATGGCTTTTGTTTATCCAGTTGTTCTAATATCTTATCAATAGTGGTAGGTTTGCCCGCGTTAAGAGCCCAGGTGTCGGGATTATGGCAGTAGAGACATCGTAAACGACATCCCTGCAAAAAGACTACGAGTCTTATCCCGGGACCTTCGTGTGTTCCAAATGTCTCAATTGAGTGGATATTGAGCATAGTTACATTGTTTCAAAAAATGTTCTCGCGAGCACTTCCTGCTGCTGTTCCCGGGTCAGTTTAATAAAGTTGACCGCATAGCCCGAAACTCTGATTGTTAACTGAGGATATTCTTCGGGATGTTCCATAGCCCGCAACATAGTTTCTCTTTGAAGCACGTTAACATTAAGGTGATGGGCATTTTTGGAAAAGTATCCAGTAAGCAGCGCTGAAAGATTTTCTATCCGCTCAGAAGAATCAGCTCCGAGTGTACGAGGAACAAGTGTAAAGGTATTGGAGATGCCGTCACGCGCGTAGGCATAGGGCAACTTTGCAACAGAGTTGAGACTCGCGATGGCTCCTGACGTGTCGCGGCCATGCATGGGGTTTGCTCCGGGGGCGAAAGGGATACCTGCTTTTCTTCCGTCAGGTGTGGCCCCTGTTTTCTTTCCATATACGACATTTGATGTAATCGTTAGAACAGATAGTGTAGGCTGCGCCTCTCTGTATATATGATGCCTAGACAGTTCGTGATAAAAATCTATTACCAACTGCTGAGCGATCGAATCTACCCGCTCATCATCATTACCATATTTTGGAAACTCTCCCTGAATATCAAAATCAATAGTTATACCGCTTTCGTTACGTATAGGTTTTACCTGAGCATATTTTATTGCGGACAGGGAGTCCGCCACTACAGATAACCCTGCGATACCAAATGCCATTAAACGTTCAATATGAGTATCCAGTTGTGCCATTTGGGCCCGCTCATAGAAATATTTATCGTGCATGTAGTGAATTATGTTCATTGTATTTACATATGTTTTTGCCACATGCTCCATTGTTTTCCTGAACAGATTCATTGTTTCCTCATAATCCAGTACTTCGTTTTGTAACGGCATGATACCCGGCACTAACACCGTGCCGTGATTCTCATCTTTGCCTTCGTTAAGCGCAAGAAGCAGAGTTTTAGCCAAGTTACAACGCGCGCCGAAGTACTGCATCTGCTTGCCGCTTTTTAGCTGAGAGACGCAGCAACTTATGCCATAGTCATCGCTTCCCGAAACCTCTCTCATCAAATCATCGTTCTCGTACTGAATAGCAGATGTGTCTATCGAAACCTGGGCGCAGAAGTGTTTGAAATTGTCGGGCAGTTTGTGGGACCAGAGAACCGTTAAATTAGGTTCAGGAGACGGGCCCAGATTATAGAGTGTTTGTAAAAATCGGTAACTTGTCTTTGTTACCTTGTGTGTTCCGTTCATCCACACTCCTCCAATTGATTCGGTTAGCCATGTGGGATCGCCCGAAAACAACTGATCATATTCATAAGTCCGTAGATGTCGTACGAGACGAAGTTTAATGACAAACTGATCTACCAGTTCCTGGGCTTGTTCTTCGGTTAGAATTCCCTCTGCTATATCTTTTTCAATATATACATCGAAAAATCCGCTTACATTTCCCAGGCTCATCGCTGCGCCGTCATGCTCTTTGAGAGCCGCTAAAAATCCAAAGTATGTCCACTGAATCGCCTCTTTAGCACTTACCGCAGGTCCGCTTATATTAAACCCATATGATGATGCCATTTCTTTGATCTGAGAAAGTGCTTTGATTTGTTCACTCACTTCTTCTCTCAAACGGATTACTTCATCGGTCATCGGTCTATCAAAATGTTCCAGATCCTCTCTTTTTGCTTGTATAAGATGATCAATGCCATACAGTGCTACACGTCGATAGTCACCGATAATTCTTCCTCTGGCATAATTATCGGGCAGCCCCGTTATTACGCCGGATGAACGGTATTTCTTCATCTCAGTTGTATACGCGTCAAACACACCGTCATTGTGTGTCTTACGGTATTGTGTACATAACGCAATCACGCCTGGATCCAATGTTCTCCCTTTTTCTTCACATGCTTTTTCTACGACCCGTATACCACCAAAAGGTTTAATAGCGCGCTTAAGCGGTTGGTCAGTCTGCAAACCATAAATGACCTCAAATTGTTTACAAATATAGCCAGGTTTATGACTTGTGATACCTGATATTGTCGTAGTGTCGATATCTAATACGCCTCCAGCCATTCTTTCATTTTTGAGCAGTTGCTTACATACTTCCCAGAGAGCCTGCGTTTTATTGGAAGGTCCTACCAAGAAAGAACTATCGCCATCATAGGATCTTAAGTTGTCGATAATGAATTTACGCACGTTAATAGTGCCCTCAGTGTGGAGTGAGTTATTGGTATGGGGCATAGTGATCTGAATTATAAGAAAAATACGAGAAAAACGAAGTGATCTAGATCACGCAGGCATTACCCTTCCCAGCTCTACAAATACAATGGCTCCGACTATGCTTATAAGAATAAGGGTACTTGATATAGTCACAAACTGAGCTACAGTACCCCCTATGAGCATTGCGCCAATCATACCGAGTATCATATCTGATATGGGACCTTGTTTTGTTGTTGCGCCTGCTGGTTGTAGAAAAGCTACTCCGATTCCAACAGCTAAGCCTATAACAAAAATGAACATTATATTCATATGCATTCACCACCTTTCGAAAATAGTTTATCATTAGAACAACAATCATTCAGTGATATGTGTCAATGTTGATACGTGATACCTGTCACTGACAAATAGTATTCGTATTTTTATAGTAAAGGGACTCGATTAATAATTTAATATACATATGAACATATTGTCAGGTAATACATTACTCAATCTTGCGGGAAAAACAGCTATTGTGACAGGAGGCGCGGTAGGAATAGGCTATGGCATATCGTACAGGTTAGCTGAAGCTGGCGCAAATGTAGTAATCGCCAATCGGACAGAGTCAGAGGGAACCAAAACTGCGAACGAATTTACAGAAAAAGGCTGGAAGGCTAAAGCTATAAAAACAGATGTGTCTGTAGAGGAAGATGTGAAAAACATGATCACACAAACATTGCAAGCATATGGAGCCGTTGATATTCTCGTAAATAATGCAGGGATTTATCCTTCAATTCCCGTTCACCAAATGACACTAGATGATTTTGAAAAAGTTATTTCGATCAATCTTAAAGGCGTATTCCTTACGACTAAGTATGCCTCTGAACAGATGATTGCACAGGGAAATGGAGGAAAGATTATAAATGTAACTTCAATAGATGCGCTGCATCCTTCATCAGTAGGACTTGCCCATTATGATGCTTCCAAGCATGGTGTGTGGGGTTTCACTAAAAACGTTGCTTTAGAACTTGCGGCTCATAAAATTTGGGTAAATGCTATCGCGCCCGGAGGTATCTTAACAGAAGGTGTAAAAAAGTTACAGTCTGCTCACCCTGCTACAGCCGGAGTTGATATGAATAAAGTATTAGAGGCATTCCTCTCAAAAATACCTATGCATCGAATGGGGGAACCCGACGAAATAGGAAAAGTAGCCTTGTTCCTTGCGTCCGATATGTCATCGTACATGACAGGTACGCAGATTGTTGTAGATGGAGGTGTGTTACTATCATGAAACACAACAGAGTTTTTGCCGCAATAAAGATACTCTCATTGTTAGGCATTACTCTTGCAATCTATTTGCTATGGCAACAGTTTATGCGTCCGGCATTTCAACCATGTTATGTAAATGCTTTCATCAACTGTGACGCCATTATTTCGGGCGCAGTTGCCAAAACATGGGGATTACCGACTCCCCTCTATGGTTTTGTCGGGTATATAGTCATTTTTTTTGCGGCAGTATACGAAAAGAAGAAACTCTTGCTTACAATGGCCTCGTTCGGACTGGCATTTTGTCTCTGGATTGCGTATCAGGAGCTATTCCTGCTTCGTGTTATTTGCCCTGTCTGTATAATGTGCCAGTTAATTATGGGAACAGTATTTATTCTCGCATTAATTGTTACTACGAAGAAAAAAATATAAAGTAGAGTCAATTAGCCTTAACTTACATAAAAAACGCCTCAGACGCGGTGGAGAGGCTGGGATCTCCGAACATGATAGAACATACTGAGATGAGTCAATAGTCTCAAAAGGCATGGCCTTTCATACATTGAGATTCTCTCCTGTAGTCTCCACCGCATCTGAAGCGATTTTCAATGTTCTTCTCTTTCTCTTATTCAATTTTATTGTAACCTCTTTATATTCTATAGTCAGTGACAAATATCACTCATTATCCATGTTTTGCACTCTGCTTGTTCTGCATCTGAGCAATCTCATAAAATTTGGAGCCCGGGTCATTGGCAAGGCTCTGATAGGTACCTTCCTCTACCAAACTCCCCTTTTCAAAAACACAGATTCTATCTACATTCTTTAGCGTAGATACCCTGTGCGCAATAACTACAAGCGTTTTCTTGTGGAGCTCTTTTTCAAGAGCTTTCTGAATAAGTGATTCAGTCTTGCTGTCTAGTGCTGAGGTGGCCTCGTCAAACACAAATAGTTGAGGATCCTTATATATTGCACGAGCGATACCAATACGCTGTCTTTCACCACCTGAAAGCCTGTATCCTTTTTCACCAATAACTGTTGCCAAACCCTGTGGCAGTTTATCTATAATCTTCTGTAGTTGTGCAATCTCGATGGCCTTTGCCAATAACTCTGGATCAATTTTTTTAAGGAGAGTTATATTATCAGTAAGGGATAAATTAAACATCTCTGTCTCCTGAAGAACGATAGCGATCTCCTTGGTTACTGTGCTATGCATAATGTCATAAAAATTTATGTGGTCAACGCTAAACTCACCAGATTTCAGCTGATATAAACCCAGAAGCAGTCTCCCCAGTGTAGATTTTCCGCTTCCGGACGATCCGACAATACCTATTTTTTCATTTTTATGAATCGTTATATTGAGATTCTTTATCTCAAATAACGCAGCGCTCTCCACGGCGTCCTGAGGGCCCCGGTAATTAAATGATCCATCTTTTATTACAATCTCTTTCCATGTCTTTGGAAATGGTACCGTGCCATGGACCAGTTCTTCTTCTTCCCAGTAAATCGGCATCATGCGTGCGATGGATGACTTTATTTCTATAAGACGTTCAAATGCCTCAGTGCTTGTTCCGGCAGCATCAACCAACCTCATAAGATAGGTATAAAAGATAAATATTGATCCAATAGTTATTACTCCGCCCAGAAGATCGCGGCCAATCATAAGAAGATACACAACTATACTGGCCGCGTTAAATATCTGAAATGCTTTCCATTTATTTATTCCAATCGCAATAAGCTTATAACCGTATTCTTTTGATAATTGTTCACTCGAATGAATATTTTTCTTGAACGAATCCTTTGCTCCGAGTGTTTTAATGGTTAGAACGTTACTTAATCCTTCAAAATAATTGCCTGTCGCCGCCTCACGTACTTTGTTGAACTCATTCTGTAATGTAAGCATGCGTGAGTAAAAGCTAAAATTAATGGCGAAGAATACACTCAGGTACACAACCAGAAATATCACGAAAAGCGGACTCAAGAAAAGAAAAACAAATATTATGCCAAGTATGGCAGTCGTAACCTGAAACCCGTCCTGATTTATAAGCCGTCTCATGTCACTGAAAGAAGTTAAGCCATTCTGAATCCTCTGCACTTTGTTGCCGGAATTTTCTTTATCATGCCATGATAACGAAAAATCTACCAACTTTTCAAACCCCTTCACCTTCGCGCTGTAGTTGAGTTCTGCTCCCAACTCCGCAAGTCTATTTTTTGCCGTCAGCCGGATGATGGCTGCAAGCGCGTTGGCGACACCCAAAAAAATAGCCAATCCATAGAATAATGATAGAGACTGGCCTGGCTTATACGTAGTGAAAAAATCAATAATCTTACCAATTATTACAGGCGGGACCAACTGATAAAAGAAGACAATAAATAGCGTAATTGTCCAGAAAATAAATGGCCTACGATACCCTTCCAAAAAATACCATGTCGCAGACATGAGATCTTTCCAGCTGAATTGATCAGGATCCTTAAAATTCTTCATAGGGGGTAGCACCATTATATATAAAATGCCTCGTATCTGTATATGTAGATCGACGCCTTACGGATTAAGAATATCAAAAATGGCCGCAGCTGACCATGCCTGATAACGACAACTTACTTGTCCATAGGAGTTGCGGTACTCAAGATAGGTTCCTTGTGCATTCTTAATATAAAGCTCTATAGGAGAGTTGAAAAAAAAGAGCGGCTTTAGTGTCGCGACCTTTAAAATCTTGGCTTCTTTCGTATAACCCCAGGTACAAAGCCCTTCGTATATCATGCCGTTAAGGATAGGCCAATAACTCCCATTATGATATGAATCTTGCCCAGAGTTATATGTTGCTGACTTAGAACTCATCGTACGGATACCTGCATCAGGGTCAAAAAGATCTGGCAAAAATCCCCTCTTAATAAAGTCATCTACGTATTTATCATCAAGAATAGATTCATGACTTTTCTCAGTAGTATAGGTTGCCCATAGCAACAGCAAAGGATTTGCGGTAATAGTAGTAATTTGTTGTTTTGTGCCGTCAAGAGCCTGAGCCGCAAAATGATATCCATTATCTTGAAGAATAAATGCGTTATTAAAAGACGTTTTAATCTGTGCCGCATGTTGGAGAAAATCAATACCAAATCCACCATCAACATCACCCCACAACCGCAAGGCAAGCCAGACATATCCCTGTACCTCAACAGGTGCAATCGGGTAAGCAGGCAGGGAACCATCAAATCTCATAAGTGACTCTACGGAATCAGTCCATGACTGCACATCCAGACCGCCGAACTTTCTACCTTTAGCAAACGTATACTCAACGAGACCATCTCTATCTAGATCTGCATAAGAACACAGCCATTCGAGACCTTTTTTAACCGCGGGTAATGACTGCTGGAGAAATGTATCGTCATGGGTGAACTGCCAGTATCTGAATATAGCAATAAGTATAAGAGGCGTAGCATCGATAGAATCATAATTTCGAATCGTCATGTCAGGATATATGTACCAGGGTTTAGAAAGTGCGAGCAAGTGGTCAAATTTTTCACGACGATATTCGTGTATAAACTTGCCTGGCTCTTCACCACTTTCAATATTTACTTCGGTCCCTTGCAGCTTAATAAGAAAAAGAAGACTACGACGACATATATCTATCAACGGCTGGTCAGACTGGAGAGATGGTTGTCCATAAGAAAGAGCATGTATAATCTTTAATACTGTAAGAGCACTGTCACGTCCAAATATGCATCCATAAATTTCATCTTTACTTGATGCGTTGATACCATCCTCTGTGGATAGATCGAGCAAACAGTTATATGCAATATTCTTTAGTCTTTCGGAATCCATAAGAATGAGAAAAATATCAAAAGTATGGGTATCAATATACATAAATCACTCTGCGAAAGCAATATCCTTTACCTTCCTATTACCGATCTATTACGCTATATTCAATCTCATATCAGATAATAAAGGAGTTATACTAAATATATATGGACTTACAATCAATATTCTATGTACTGGCGATTATGTTTTTGTTACTCGGGATAGTAGCTATGATAGGCTGTGTTGCTCTGGTGGTGCTTCTGTATGTAAAGGTTCGTGAACTGCACGGAATCCTTATGGAAAAACTTACCTATGTCGAGTATCTCAAAAATCACCCACAAGAAATTGTTAAAAATGCGGTAATGGGAACGATTCGTTCCGCTGTCAGCGGAGTAAAAAACTTTGTCCGAGATGCGGATGAATAATTGGGGCATATAAAAAAGCCGTCCGACTCGGACGGCCTTTTTACTACTAATCGTCGTCACCTTATTAATACATTCCGCCCATGCCACCCATACCTCCCATGCCACTCATATCCGGGGCAGGTGAATCTTTCTTAGGTTCGGGAATATCGGTGATCAAGGCTTCAGTTGTAAGGATCATCGTCGCGACAGAAACAGAGTTCTGTACGGCTGATCTTACTACTTTCATTGGATCAATAATGCCAGCAGCAAACATATCTATTGGCTGTGCGCTTATTTCATCTTCTACTTTAAGGACATCAAATCCTTTTCCCTGAGCGCTTACCTGACGAGCTTTTGCAATAAGCTGTCCAGCATCAAGTCCCGCGTTTTCCATAAGCTTGATAAAGGGAGCTTCAAGAGCTTTCTTTACGATCTCATACCCGATGGCTTCATCGGAGTTCTGATCTGCAAAATCTTTTTTAGACATTTTCTGACTTATGCTTAACAATGCCACTGCACCACCGGGAACGATTCCCTCTTCAAGCGCAGCTTTGGTTGCGGCGACCGCATCAATTACTCGCTCTTTTCTATCTTTAAGCTCTACTTCTGTCGCGGCTCCTACATTGATTATAGCTACACCGCCAGCAAGCTTTGCGAGTCTTTCCTGTAATTTTTCTTTATCAAACTCAGAAGTAGATGAGTCCATCTCTTTTTTGATCTGAGCTATACGTGATTTTATACCGTCGGCTTTTCCTTTGCCTCCGATTATGCTGGTGCTTTCTTTGTCAGCTTTTACTTTATCGGCACGGCCAAGATCAGACATCTCAACATTTTCCAGTTTTTTACCGAGATCTTCGGTTATTACCGTACCGCCGGTAAGAAGCGCGATATCTTCGAGCATCGCCTTGCGTCGGTCACCGAATCCAGGTGCTTTGACTACGAGTGTGTTAAAGGTGCCTTTAAGTTTGTTTACTACAAGTACTGCCAGAGCTTCGCCTTCCACATCGTCAGCAAGAATTACCAGATTCTTAGATACCTTCACAAACTTTTCGAGGAATGGAAGAAGATCTGAAATTGCTGAAATTTTTTTATCTGTTATGAGGATATATGCATCCTGGATCTCTGCTTCCATTTTGTCATTGGTTACAAAATACTGTGAAGCATAACCACGATCAAACTGCATACCTTCTTTAAACTCTACAACTGTTTCAAGACCTTTGCCTTCTTCAACAGTAACAACTCCATCTTTGCCGCCGACCTTTTTCAAAGCCAGTGCGATAAGTTTACCGAGATCAGGATCAGCTGCAGAAATGGTCGCCACATTGGTAGCATCCTGATCATTCTTGATGTCTTTTTTCATTTTCTTTAATTCAGCGACAACAAAATCACTAGCTTTCTGTAAACCACGGCGCATAATCATAGGATTAGCACCTGCCGTGATCATCTTAATCCCTTCACTCACAACCGCTCGTGCAAGCACCGTTGCAGTTGTTGTACCGTCTCCGGCTTTATCAGCAGTTCTGGACGCGGCTTCCTTTACCATCTGTGCGCCCATATTCTGAGTCGGATCTTTTAACTCAATCTCCTTTGCCACGGTTACTCCGTCGTGAATAACATTGGGAGCTCCCCATTTACGATCAATTGCCACATTGCGTCCTTTTGGACCAAGTGTTGTCGCGACTGCGTCTGCGAGCATATTAACTCCTTCGAGAAGTTTCTGCCGTGCTTCGGCACCGTATACAATTTGTTTTGCCATATAACTATTTATGTAAATTAATAACAATTAACTATGCATTATGCATTTACTACTGCCATGATATCTTTCTGTTCGATGAGCATCCATTCTTCATTACCTACTTTAACTTCGTTGCCTCCCCATTTTTTATAAATTACTTTCTGTCCTACCTTGACAATCATAGGAAGCTTTTTTCCATCTTCATTTACAGCACCATCGCCAATAGCCATGATCTCGCCGGTCTGAGGTTTTTCTTTAACTGTGTCAGGAAGAACTATACCTGAAGGAGTTGTTGTTTCCTGATGAACAGGTTTAACTAGTACATAATCGAAAAGAGGTTGAATACCCGCTTGTTGTTTAGCCATAGACATTACATTAAAAAACTTATAAAATGAAATTACGATCCTAAAGATGAATATGTATCATCTGGAATGAATGTATTATACATAACAATTTTATATAAATGAGGGTGATTTTGTCAAGCGCATCTGTACTCTGCTAAATATGGACAACCAAACAGATATATCCGAAGTTGAAAAACTAAAAACGAGGCTGCAGGAGTCAACACTGCCCGCCGATTTACGCACAAAAGCTGAAGAACAGATTCAACGTATTACGCTGTCTCTCAAGTATGGAGGCAATCTTTCTCAACTTGATGTGACCACCAAATATCTGGACTGGATTACCAGCCTTCCCTGGGAAAAAAGAACTCAGGATACCCTGGACATAATAAAAGCCAAAGAATTACTCGACAAAAATCATTTTGGACTGGAGAAGATAAAAGCCAAGATCCTGGAGTACCTATCAGTCATCATCCTTCAGCGACAGAGATTTAACACAAATGTGGTGCATGCTCAGTCACTATTTTTTGTCGGACTCGCAGGTACAGGTAAAACTACTTTTGCTAAATCTCTGGCCGAAGCGCTAAACCGGCAGTTTGTGCGTATACCGTTTGGAGGTCTGTCATCAGCGCTTGATCTAAGAGGACAGTCCAAGACCTCACCCGAAGCAGAACCGGGAATGATAATACGCGCTCTGCGTCGTTGTCAGTCTCGTAATCCGGTTATTCTGCTTGATGAACTTGACCGTATCACTCCGGAAGCACGTGCCGCGGTAATGGGATCCTTACTCGAAATTCTTGATCCTGGACAGAATATAAACTTCATTGATTACTTTATAGATTATCCTGTTAATCTAACAGAGGTACTCTTTGTCGCGACGGCAAATAATACTAATAATGTAGCTACCGCTGTGCTGGACCGTCTGGAAGTAATACAGATGCCTGCGTATACCGATGCGGAGAAGATCGAAATCGGCAAACACTATGTATTACCCAAAATTATCGCGGAAATCGGACTTACACCACAACAACTCAGCATTGATGAAGCCCTCTGGCCCAAACTTGTTCGACCGCTGGGTTTTGAACCGGGTATCCGAAGTCTTGAACGCGTGGTACAAGAGATGGTCCGACGAGCCGCGTACAAGATGGTTAGCGGACAGGGAACGCAGTTTGTCATAAGCGAAGCGAACATAAAAGAATTCACGTCAGAGATAGTACTTTAGGCCTTATTGTTCATGTTTTGTATACGGATATAGTATTATTCACTAATACGGAGGGCTTCGAATGTATGACGGGCTAAAACTACTCACCTAATACTGTTCCATGGGCACAAATAATATATTGCAACAGTCCAAACCTTTCAAAGCACTTACTTAGCAAATAGCATATCAAGTGCTATCTCTGTACATATAAGATACTCTTGCTATTACCTATAAAATTTATTGCTTTTTAAGCTCCTGAAGGTATCTTTCGAGAAAGTTCTTATTATATTGTTCCAGAATTTCTTTCATCTTGGTTTCGTAATCTGTATTCTCATCTACCAATACTTTCATCGCCTTTGCTATCTCTTTATGAGAAAGGTAGTTTTCAAATTTCTGTCTCCCTTCCACAGAGAGAGCGTTAATGAATGCCACAGTTACTGCCTTATGCATAGCATCTCCTAGTTGTTTAGACCACATAGACCGCTGGTCCTCCGGTAACTGGGCTATTCCTGTCGCCTCCAGTAACTCGGAAACATATGTATCTATAAGATGTTGTTGCTGTTCTTTTGTGCTCATATGGGTAATGTATACTATACACAACGGTCCCCGGCAATTCAATTATATCTCATATTGGCATAATGAGCCTTGTTGAGGTAAAATAGTATCCTAAGAACCTTAGAAACGGTGCGTTGGCGAAGTGGTAACGCGACTGTCTGCAAAACAGTTATGCGCCAGTTCGATTCTGGCACGCACCTCAAGAAGCGGCATATACTGGTCGGAAACGAGTAGGTAGTTGACCGTAGTTAGTTAACACTTTCTACCGCCTCTATCTGCTCGTTCCTGCTCAGTATAAATTCATATACAAACCAGGGGCAGGCGAAGCCAATAGTCTATATGAACAACTGCGGTTGGGGCAACCGACATGGGTCTCTACAAATAGAGGCGCTTACACGGGGTCCCCAAACCGACATACATGAGTTTGGGGGACATAGGAGAGGTGTCAGAGTGGTCGAATGAACCGGTCTTGAAAACCGGCGTGGCGCAAGTCACCGTGGGTTCGAATCCCACCCTCTCCGCTTTCACCCGCCGAAGCTAACGGTTCTCAAATAACTGAATCCTTATTTCATAAAAATTTACGTCTCTTGTTACCTTAAAGTATTTCTCAAGCTCAGTTTCTACTTCCAGCCACTGATGTTCCCGGCCTAACCAATATGTGTCATTATATGAAGATACGAGCCATACTCGGTCAAACCTATTGGACAAGCCATCGAGAACCTTAAAGTCCGGTTCAGGCAGCACAGTTCCCCCACCGAGCGCATAAGTGCCTGATGATATCTCTAATATATGAGGCCTCTCGGCCATTGGGTACCGACTCAGATAATACTCAAACGGCGGTCGTATATAGTAGGCATACAATATTACCGCATCGTTGGGTTTTCGTTCATCTTCTATATACTCTACCAGCTCCTTCCAGTCTCTTGGCTCTTCATTATCAATAGCGACATGCATCTTAAGGCTTTCACTGTACCACCCGCCTAAACGTACCAGTGAAAAAACAACTATGAGAGTAAGCAGAACTCTGAATAACCATTTGTGAGAATTCAGTAGTTTTTCCAGTCCGATGGCAGCAAGTATTATGAAACCAGGAAGCACTGTATTAAATGACTCAGGTTCGTAAATCGGCTTGAATACGAGCGAAAAAAGAAAACCGAAGACTATGGGAAACATGGTCCACGCACCAAGCCATATAAGGATAAATCTATTCCAGCCTTGGGTAAGTAACTCTTTCTTTACACTGAGAAGGAGACCCAGCATAACAAATCCGTATAATACACTCACTATAAGAGAGTCGCCAGCCAGCAATATATAGCCCATGGGTAGATAGACCAACTTAGGCTTCTGCAGCCAGTCAAGCTGGTGCCCATGAAATGATGGCGCAAGTATAAGTGGTATCATGGCTATACCTATTGCTAGTGCGGTTATAATCATAGGTTTCCAGGGAGTTTTTTTAGGCACAGTTATAAGCGAAATATACTGGACGGCAATTATGAGGCCTACGAGTAAGTACGTATAGATAGCAAGAATAGAGGCTATAATATACATTATAAGGTACTTCTTTGAGGAAGGATCCTTCATAAGCTTTATGAAGGCATAACTCGCGCATGTTACCAGCAGGAGTGCAAGGCTGTAGCTTCGTCCCATCTGGGCATAAAAAATAAAGTATAGATTTACGGTAAGGAGTATCGAAGAAATACGGGCCACTATTTTTCCTGCAATTTCCTCTGCTAACGCATAGATCGCAGGCACAGTCAAAATACCAAAAATAACAGATAAACTTCTCAGTACAAGCTCAGTGGTGCCGAGTTTTAGCCATACGTGCATGATAAGGTAGTACAACCACATATTTCCCTCGTCCTGCCACATAATCTGTAGCATAGTATGCCAGTCTCTGACTATATTAATGGTACTTATCTCATCCAAAACCAGTGTTTTATCACGAAAGGCAAAAAAAGCAAGAAATGTAGCAATTACTATAATAATCGGCAGAAACCATGATCGGGACTGCTTTGGGCTTTTCATACAGGATGTAATTATATCAAAATATTCCTATTTATGTATTATGGGTTATTTTTAGCATTCAGTAAGCAGCTTATCCAATCGGATCGCAGAGGTCATGTATTCCCAACTCTTCCTGTTTCTCCATATACTGTATAACCGTCGCTATAAACTCAGAATGACTCCAGGTAAGTGGGGCCGAAGAGATTTGTTCACCTGTATGCGGATCTATCTGCTCAGAAAGTATCCCTGAAGGAAGCGCGTACTTTGTGGTCCAGATGATCCATTTTTGAGCATCTACTAAATCCTTTTCTGTACGTGCAGATGCAATATAGTACTGTGCAAGCCATAAGGTAGTAATAAACCACGGATTACCGGGCAGACTTTCATCCGCCGTATAATACTTATCCCACATATATCGCGGGATCCCACCGGTCTCAGACTTAACCTGTAGTTTATCTTCAATCACTTTGATGGCTTCCTTCACACGGATGTCATCTATATCAAGAATGCCGTACTTAAACACTCCGTAGATGGAGGACATGTCTATAGTTTTATCTATAACTGTATACTGCTCGCTATACAGAATCATCTTATGAAAAAACTTCTGTTCTTCATCGTACATATTTTTTAGAATTGCCTGCCGTATCTTCTCGGCTAGCCGGGCATACTCCTCTTCGCTTTCTGCTTTACCCAGTATATTGGCAAACTTTGCAGCTGATTTGAGTGCTGCGTATACTGTGCATGAAGTGTAGGTTGAAGTACCGTACTTTTCTTCCCAAAGATCATAACTAGGCTTAGGGAGACCTGTATGTTCGTCTATGTATTTCATCATAAAGTTTACCGCACGCTTTATGAGTGTGTTGTATACCAGCTCGACAAATTCAAGATCTTTCGAAAGCTCGTAATATTTCCACAACGCATAAATAACAAGCGCCGTCTCATCTTCCTGTATGGGTAGGGTCGGCTTCCCGTCTCGCATCCATGGATGCCATGAACTTCCTAACGACTTATCAGGTCGATATTTATGCATAAGGTATCCTTCTTCTGTTATAACCTCATGACAAAACTCAAAAAATCTTTTAGCTACACTAAAATCTCCAGCCTTCGCCAAGGTAATCGCAGCATATGCTCCGTCTCTCGGCCACATGTAACTGTAATAATCTCTCCCGTACCGCATAAGATCTGAGTCCCCGGCCGCAAGGATGGACCCGTTGTTGTCTACGTGGGTGCGGACAATGAGCAATGATTTTTTAAAAAGCGATATAACATCATGATCCAAACCATGAAATGAAAAATTCTGTTTATTCACCCAGGCAGTCCAGAAATCTTCGGTTGTCTTCATGAGTCGTCGCGGCGTACGAATCTTGGTGTAGGCGTTCATTTCATATACTTCTTTTATCGACTTAGCGGTAGCGATCCAGTAATATACCGTCGATTCTTCCTGCGGTTCCACGATCATGCCTATGCCAATAGTGGAATCAACAAGTCCGTGTTCTATAGCGTTTTTTGACAGGACTCCGTCCTCAGCATCTTTGTGGGTACCTTCTTTTCCTTCTATACCGAATAGACCGACAGCATAGTCATCGAATCCTGATTTTTCCTGCATGGCATTTACCAGGAACACCCGACGACCTTTGTAATGAATGATCACATTCTCTAACGGATCGTAATATGCCGTATCGCCTCTGTGTGATTCGTATATTTCAAATTCCTGATTGAAGAATAGCTTTATATTACGCCTATAATTGGCTTTATTCATAACAGTAATCTTTCTGATGAAGATATTTTTCTCGTTATATACGGTGTCTTCTATGCGAAGCTCTAAATGTAATGCGGCATTTTTGGCTATAGTCGTACCTGCTAAGGTCTCCGCTTCGCAGTTTACCTTCACATCCCACTCCTGATCTTCCAACCAATGAAGCACCCCATCCGCGTACACGCCAATACGGTGAAAATAACGGTTTCCAATATGATTTTCCAAACCTACATAGGGAAAGTAAAAATCCTTTACTTGTGCGTTTTTGTCTAGCAATACAAGAATATTCCCGTTTCCCAGTGCGAGAGATTTTGGCATAAGTTATATATGTGACAAATGGTGGTCTACTATTTGTTGTGCGGCTTTTCTTGTATGAGCGTATCGCAGTTCGTGAGCACAGTGTTTGTCTTCCAACACAGTCTCAACCCAGTTGGCGAAATCGTTATTCACGTCACTTACGTGATAGTTATATTGATCATCACTCATAGAAACAAGCGCGTCGTACAGTTCGTGCATATCCCGGAGCACCGGTCCGTCATGGACCCAGAAGCGCATATCTCCGTCGGCAACTTTTGATGAATGGTTGTGAGCATCGGCGTCGGTGCTCAGCTTTTTAAGATTGTTCATGACCTTGCTGAGAGGTTTTTCCATAGGTTGATCTAACTCTTAATTTTAAGTCCTGCAGTACGTTCATGCAAGAAATAAAGGCATCATACGGTGATTCATAGGGATTAAAGTATTTGTGCACGTCACCATCTGCGAACCATTTGGTACACATATAGTAAAAATGGTCTGATGTCTGCAGTTTACGCCAATCATTGATGATGGCTCTATCTTTGGTCGCAAGTACGTCATGTTCCATGTCATAGACTATACGCATAGCATCATGCTGCATAGCGTTTGATAGCCATGCCGAAAGATCCCGTTCGGTATCGGCCCATGAAATATAGTGTGGAACGTCAAGCTCCCCATATGCTTTATACTTTTTTACTGCTTCTGACGGAGTAACAAAGTTATTATCAGGATGTTTAAGAATCTCGGCAGGCAACGCCCTCATAAAGTTAAAGATGCCGGTATCTTCCCACTGATGTTCGCCGAACGTCTCGTAATCCATAAACAGATTTACAACTTCACCGTTACCATTTACCGCGTGCACCCACTGCGCAAATTTTGGCGCGGTGAGAGGATATTCATTCCAGTCACGCGAGGAGAAACGGAACGCGATATCATCTGAAAGGCGATAGTTTTTAAGAAGCAACTTTATTTTTTTGGTTCCCTTAGGCTTATAAAGAAAGTTGGGACTTCTCCATTCGAGTATTCGGTCTACCCCTTCGGCCAGTATCCCCTTGTACCCCATCTGCTCAACTACCTGCGCTATTTCGTTATTGTAAATTAATTCGGTGTTACGAAAAATCTGAGGCGTAACACCAAAAAGCTTTTTCACCAACTTCTTGTGCATCTGAACCTGACTCTTGAACTCATCTCTTGAATAAAGGAATGATAGTGAATGGTAATATGTTTCACTGAGTACCTCGGTTCTCCCTGTATCTACAAGTTTCTGAAACGATTCCAATACTTTGGGCGCGAACTGTTCAACCTGCTCCAGAAATACACCTGAAAGCGAAAAACTTATTCTGAACTCAGGATGTTTTTTTAGTAACTCCAGTAAAAGAGCATTTGTAGGTAGGTAACACTTGTTCATGACTTTCTCCAGGATTTTTTTATTGTTGAGGTTACTCTCTGAGGAATCATTAAAATAATCGTGATCTTTGCCAATATCAAAGATGCGGTATTTTTTTACCCGCCATGGCTGATGCACCTGAAAGTAAAAACAAATAGAAGACATAGTTTAATATTACCTAATTTCCAACACACTGTCTGTACAACTGCAAACATTGGGCAGCAGACTTGTCCCAACTCAGCTTGCCTACTTCATGTGTTCCGTGTTCACGAAGTGTATGTTTGAGTGACTTGTAGTTGAGCACTGCCATTATTTTATTGGTCATTTCATCTACATCCCAGAAGTCTACTTTAAGAACATGCGTAAGCACCTCTGAAACGCCTGACTGTTTTGAGACAAGTACTGGTGTGCCGTTGTTGAGCGCCTCGAGTACCGTTATACCAAAAGGTTCAGAGATTGATGGCATAACATATAAATCAGCCGCCTGATAGATACGATTAAGCTCTTCCCCTCGCAGGAAACCGGTAAAGAATACCTTATCCGATATGCCAAGCGCTGCACACTCACGTACTACCTGACGCTCCATGTCTCCCGCTCCGGCAATAATAAATGCCACGGTAGGATCAACCTCCAGTACTTTTTGTGCCGCTCTCAGAAATATGTCGGGACCTTTCTGAAGAGTTAGCCTTCCGACAAACAAAACAATTTTCTTAAAAATAGTACGCATATGATGACTCTCCGGAGAATGGTGCCTACCAGGAGTTATCGCATTATGCACAACTGTAATTTTTTGCGCAGGTATGCCGTATTTCTTGACAATAATTTCTTTGGTAAAGTTACTCACCGCGATAACTTTGTCTGCCATCTGCATACCATGTTTCTCAAGGTTGTATACGTGGGAGTTGACTGAATTATTGCCTGTCCTATCAAATTCTGTAGCATGTATATGTGCTATAAGAGGTTTCCCCGAAACTTTCTTTGCCTCAATGCCCGCACCAAACGAGAGCCAGTCATGTGAATGAATTACATCGAATTTTTCTTTTTTAGCTATTTCTCGCCCTTTCTTACTATACCGGTATACTTCTTCAAACAATGATTTGCCGTATATTGAAGGCTTCTCCATCCCTAGACGTATGTAGCGATCTTCATAGTCTTCTGAATTAATATATGGTGTGATAAGGGAGTCAACTTCGTGAATGGTGATATATTCTGAATCTGCAAAAACAAATCTCATCGAGTTTGTGTCGATCTGCATACGACGGGGAAGTACAAAAGTAATTGCAGCATTTTGTTTGGCAAGAGCATGGGTCAGTCCATGGCAAGCGGTTCCTAGACCGCCGCTATTAAACGGAGGGAATTCCCATCCAAACATTAATATTTCAAGCTTATTATCTATAGTCATTACATTGTGAATCCATGCATTAACTTGCCCATAAAAAAAGGGCGCCTATTTTGATAATAACAGATTCATATGAAAAAAAACTGGAAAAATATTCTCGTCAACGTAAGACACATCCAGTATGTTATATATGTAGATATAGCACACTACAAAATGTTTTGCAGTGATAAATAATTATGCACTCATAAACCGTAAATGCAGAATAATTGCTCTGTTTCAAATCTACAAGCACAGCTGCTATAATACTCAACATAGAAGGTAAAAGGACTCTGCCTCCGTAGTTCAATGGATAGAATATGGGATTCCGGATCCTAGGATGCGGGTTCGATTCCTGCCGGAGGCACCGCGATAGTCAGGGCCTGTAGCTCAACTGGTAGAGCGCTGCATTCGCATTGCAGAGGTTGAGGGTTCAACTCCCTTCAGGTCCACACTTCGCCCCTAAAATATAATGGGGCTACGAGGTGGCACGGCCACTAAAAGTTGTAGGATCTTTAAAACCTCATCGCGAAGAGTGCCCCTAACGAAGCCCGATATACACATGGCGAAGTGGGGCCCGTCTATACAACCTTTACGGCGGTCACTGTGTAAACTTAAACGAGTCCTTCATTTTGAGTGAGAGTGAAGAATAACTGAAGTTATATTCTTCGTCTGTCTGAAGTTTCATGAAAAACTCGTACACATATCCAGCATGTTCCGCAGATATGTTTAAACTACTATCTACTCCTGGCACTCCACCCAGCGTAGCGTGTGTAAAATTATCCCGACCTATTAGTGACATCCTACGTTGAAATAGATCGTAGCCAGCTGTATCTGTCGATGGAAATACAATGATATAGGTATGAGCATTCTCGAGGGCTACGAAGCGGTTTCCTGACAGAGGCTTATCTCCACTGAAAGCGATAAGGGTACTCTGCTGCCCAAACTCTGTATCAGGAGGGTATTCTTTTATCGTCCACCCTTCAGGAACATCCATCTGAAAATGAAATACATCATTCTGATACTTAGTCCACTTCGTCACGACCGGTTCGGCATTTTGTTTGGCTAATTCGTTAGCAATTTTCTGATCTAACTCTCTTATCGCTGATTCCTTTCGTTGGTGAGTAAGAACTTGAAGATATAGTCCCGTAACAGATACAACCACGAGTAGCGCGACCCCAGCTACCGACATCTTCCATAGAGATTGTTTTCCTTCTTTAGTAAAGAGTCGCCTTTCAGAACTTAATAAATATAAGAGAATCCCATTGACTATAACACTACTTAGAGAAGTTACTATTCCTACCGAACCTAGTTTTAAAATAATTGAAAGAAGTATATTAATGCTCGAACCAACAATGTTTACAAGAAAAAGAAGTCGAGCTGAACGATAAGCTTGAAACTCTAACCTATGAATAGCTGCTGATACTTTATATCCAAGTACACAGATATATCCAAAAACAACGATCATTGATCCGTACAAAAATAGTGAAACAAACATCACATCGTCAGGCAGGACACTGTACGATATTGTATTCATGACAAGGAGCAGTGTACCGACTACAACAAGAATGCTCACGAGAGAAACTATAATGAACCACAGAGCCAAGAGCTTGGTCTTCGTTGATTCCAAAGGAATATCTTGTGGTATTTCTTCCATACTAATTCATACTATAACGAACCCTGATAGCAAATGCAATATAGGCATTTACATGTGCCACATCGAGAAAATACTTGTTGAAAGCACCATATGACTACGCGTAGGTTGGATTATGAGTTCACCAAAATCAATTGTTCCCCCCATATGAGCAAGTCGCTGTGAAACTATATTTCGCAAAGTAACAGCGGTAAAGGAAACATCGTACGCATTTACAAGGAAAAATAATGGATGCGGAGTAAGGAGTTCCTTACAAAGATCTATAAGGAGTGGCAAATCCTTTTCCAGCTTCCAGACCTCTCCATTTGAACCACGTCCAAACTTTGGCGGATCCATAATAACGGCATCGTACTGGTGCCCGCGTTTAATTTCGCGTCTTACATATTTCACCGCATCCTCTACTATCCAGCGGACAGGCTTATCATCAAGGCCTGAAAGTATTACATTTTGATGAGCCCAGTCTACGATATCTTTAACAGAATCCACATGAGTTACCTTGGCTCCTGCAGAAAGACAGGCTACCGTAGATCCCCCTGTATACGCAAATAAGTTAAGTACGTTTACCGGACGACCTGCGTTTCGTATTATTGACTGTGTTTTTTCCCATATCGAAGCCTGCTCCGGAAAAATGCCCACGTGTTTAAATCCCATGGGTCGCAGTTCAAAAGTGAGTGTATCCCAGGATATATGCCAGGCATCATCTATAGGTTTAAAAAACTTCCACTTACCTCCGCCTGTTGTATTTCTCACATAACGCGCGTGCGCCTGAAACCACTGTTTCACGGTAGACTGCCGGTTCCAGATAGCTTTGGGTTCGGGACGGATAAGCAGATACTTACCGAATCGCTCCAGTTTTTCCCCTTCTCCTGAGTCAATCAGCTCGTATTCCTCGAATTTTGTATGTAAAAGGTTATATTCCATGTACGGACTATTATAACATTCTCATTCAGCCAAAGATTTAGTATAATAAGCTTTGTGTTGAGCACCTATAGCTCAGTGGTAGAGCGCTACTCTTATAAAGTAGATGTCCTTGGTTCGAATCCAAGTGGGTGCACTTAAGTTATGAGACTACTGCAGGTAACGCTTTATCTTCTTATTGCCATATATCTTTCTACCGCAATATATAACGGTATAACAACCCAACCGACAGAGGTTGATAGTACGTCATACCATATCCCGATGGCCTATCGTGTGCTTGACGGGACAATTATGAATCCCGGATCGTTTCATTTTCCCAATCCCACATATCCCGGATCTACCGAACTCATTCTTAGCCTATTTGTAGCATTACACATACCGCTTAATCTATTTAATGTTGCGGCATGGACAATATTATGCGTAGTGCTGTATAAATGCGCTAAACGGCTTGGGCTTAATCACACAACCGCTCTTGTTTGTGTAACTTCGATAGTATTTCTCCCTACCATGATTCGACTCCTTCCTACTCAGACGGCCGACCTCTGGCTTAATGTTTTTTTTGTATGGCTTGTATATTTACTCCTCAAACCTGAGGCCTCACGCAAATATTTTTGGTTATTGGGAACAGCCGCGGGTATGCTTGCCGGGGCAAAGTTCTCAGGGCCTGTTTTTATGATTGCCGCATGTATTGTGCTGGGTAAGAAGGTATGGGAATATCTGACCTTCCAACGTGTATATATGTTCATCATTCCATTCGTTCTCTTTGGTGCCTCATGGTATCTGCGCAACTGGTTTTATTATGGCAATCCTCTCTATCCCTTTCCCTTTTTATTTTTTCGCGGCGTTGATAACTTTTCACGTTATATGCAGCCTCACTGGCACACTATGCTATTTTATAAAAATGGACTTATGCAGACTATGAACGCCTGGCTGTCGGAATATCTCATATTCATATTTGCCCCGGTCGTGTGCGTTATATCATGGCTAAAGATGAATCACAAACATATAAAACCATTGATCCTGTTAGGCCTCTTGGGATTCATAGTGTACCTTATCATTCCAGGCTATCCTTTTAATTACAGCAATATCGTCTCGGAAGTGCGGTATGGTCATCCGGCGATGATTCTCTGGATTATGACAGGGTTCACATTTTTGCAATCTGCCAAGCTGATTACCTACATCTTGCCTGTTCTCCTCATAAATAGTGTAGCGTTCCTGCTTCCCCTCCCCTATAAACCAAAGCTGTATATAGGTCTCGAACTTGCGCTTATAGCCACTGCTTTAATAGTATATATATACAGAAAAAAGTCTCAAAATAGCTTCTCAAAAGAATGAACGTATGATATACTTTATAGATCGGTAGAGGTAGCTAATTACATCAGGTAGGATAGCCAAGGTGGTCACGGCGGGGGTCTGAAAAACCTCAGATGTCAGTTCGACTCTGACTCCTACCACATCTTCTTCATTGATATTTCACATGGCATTGATATGTGAATCTCTCATAATCTATAATCAACTCATGGCACGCTCCAGTGAAATCAATAAATTAAAGTCAATAGAACGTAGACTGCTCAAAGAAACCGAGCGAATTGAGGCGTCTGAAGAGAAGATTGAAAAAGAGGAAAAGAAAATATCCCATATAGAAACAGACATCATAAAAAGTATAAAGAAACAACCTGTAAGGGCGCTTATGAAGAACGGTTTTACTCAAAAAGAGCTTGGATATCTTCATAAACTGCTCGTATATAAGATAGCCAGACACAGATATATCTTCACGCTTCTTATTACTCTAGGCATTGTTCTCATCTGGCGGGGTTTTTGGGAAATAACCGAAACGTTGCCGCTCCTTTCATATCCGATTATCGCGTTACTGTCAGGTATTCTTATAATCTGGCTGACCGAACGGATAACTCAGATTAATTAATATGAATAAATATATCGGGCCTTTATCGCTCCTTACCATAGGCATTCTCTTCGGCCTTTCAGGTGTAATTGCGAAATATCTTTCCAGCTGGTTGAACCCTTACCAGGTAATTGCTTTAAGATTTGCCGGAGCATTTATAATGGCATATAGTGTAGTACTATTTACCGGGCAGAAGATAAAATTTAAGAAACTCAATAAACAAACTCTCTTACTATTTGCCGTTTCGTTTCCAATCTCAGTAATTTTCTTTACTCTCTCCGTTTTTTATACAAAAGTCTCGCTTGCAGTTTTTTCATTTTATATCGCCAATTTAGTATCATCATTCATCTGTGGTTCTGTGTTCTTTAAAGAAACGATAGAACGGAAAAAACAAATAACTTTATTATGTATCATGGCCGCGCTCATATGTTTTACAAATCCGTTTCAGGGATTTACGCTGAATATTGGATTTATATTTGGACTTATTTCAGGAGTTCTTCAAACCATAGCCTCTATATTTCAAAAAATACTCGGCGAATCAACTGACAGGCTTGGTCTGGTGATGATTCAAACACTGGCCGGTTGTGTTATGGCGGTTATCGTATTGATCTTTACCCATACTTTGACCATACCTTGGATGCCTCTCACTGCGTGGGGAGTGATTGCCCTTTTTGGAGCAATGTTTTTGGCGATATCGTATCTGTTTCTTATAGGATTTCAGAAAACCAATCTTAATGTGGGAAGTATACTGGTATCATCGGAACTTTTGTTTGGTCCGCTCTTTGCACTGCTGCTTCTCAACGAAATGCCTTCAGGGCTGGAATTACTGGGAGGAATCTTTACAATCGTGGCCGTAGTCATAGCAAACATATGAAGACCTTACCAGTTGAGTAAGGAGAGCGCTTTTGGTATACTAATCGAACCGCGGCGGTAGTTCAGCGGTAGAATGTCTCCTTGCCAAGGAGAAGGTCGCCGGTTCAAATCCGGTCCGCCGCTCATTTTTCTTCATTATATCTACGTATATGCTTAAAGGGATGGGTTACAACCTTTAGTTTAAGATTCTTCACTTAGAAGCTCTCAAAGCCTGCTCCCTTGGTTACCCAAAGAATCGGTGTAGGCGTTCCCCTTTGAGGGGTGGGGGTTGCCGATGAACATGAAGAGTCATAGGTCTGACAGATCTGTGTCGCACTTTTTACGAGGCTATCAGTAGTCTGACATACTCTCATACTGAATGTTCCTTTGGTGCCGTCATAGCATGAATAAGACATGGTGCGGTGTCCCCGGGCTGTATAGCCGGGAACGGTACAATCGTTTTCAAACGTATACGAATTCAATCCTCTTTTACAGACTGTCATTGTAGGGGTAATACTGGGACCGCAGCTTGACCGGCCATTACAGGCACTCCGTGCAAACTCTATCCATGCCGATGAGGGTTTACAGCTCGAGGAAGAACCGAGAGTTCCGGCGCTTTCATCATAACAGGTGTATTTTGCGTATCTATAACCCTCAGGACATGAGGTTTCAACAGAAAATGTATTAACTCCTGTTTTACACGCAGACGTTGGAGTTATCACAGCCGCAAGAGTCTGAGCTTCAGCCTGTGTCTTTGTGGGATTAAGATGATGTTGTGACATCTGCAGAGTTATGGGAATGGCGAGTAACGTAAGGAATACTATCGTACCAAGTCGGAATTCTTTCATATGAATATGATAAAGTTGAAATCTGCTAGTGTCAACTTGATTCAAAGAAACTTAAATATATTAGTCGCGGTCAACACTACAAGAAGAGCGAACAAACCTATACGATACCATGCGAATACCTCGAGCGTATGAGATTTAAGATAACCTAACAGCCATTTTACGACAATATATGACGTGGCAAAGGCCACGACAAAACCAAAAACAAGATAGGTTATGTAGTCAGGATTTGAAGCAATAAGATGCCGCATCTTGAGAAGATCATACGCAGAGGCAGCAAAAATTGTAGGAATAGACAAATAGAAAGAATATTTTGCGGATTCATCACGTCGGTACTGCATAAACATCATTCCCAGTATTACCGATCCGGCACGTGAAACTCCCGGAACAACTGCCAACGCTTGAACAAGTCCTATAAGAACTGCCTCCCATATAGTGAGTGACTTCAGCTGTTTTTTGAGCACAAGTTGATCACTCTTTACCATTTGCTCAGTCACAAAAAATGCTACGCCCACAACCAAAAATACAAACGCCATAAGAAGGTTTGCCTGAAAAAATATACCTTTAATTATTTTGTAGAATGCAAATCCGATAACCGCTGTCGGTAAAAATGAAATGATGACATTTTTCATAAGCTTTCTATCCTGCCACAGCGCTTTCCACGATATTATCAATACCGAAAGTATCGCTCCTGACTGTACAAAAACCTCAAACAGCTTCCAAAAATCAGATTGCGACAGTCCAAGTATATGAGAAGTTAAGATGAGGTGAAAGGTTGATGACACCGGCAGAAACTCTGTGATTCCCTCTACCACTGCAAGTATTGTTACATAGAATAAATTCATGTTCAAAATATAATGGTATTTTTGCTACGAATCAAGAAGATCGCATAGTAACCTGATATGACACTTATTTCTACAATCCACAACGTTTACTGGTACAATAATGTCATGAAAGTAGCTATTGTCCATGATCAACTTCAGGAGTTTGGAGGAGCGGAGCGGGTTCTTGTCGCGCTTCACGAGATGTTTCCGGACGCTGACATATATACCTCGTTCTATAACCCCGAATCATTAGGCATCCACAGCACACATATAAACGAAAAAAATGTCCATGCATCATGGGCAGACCGTGTTCCGTTTATGAAAAAGCTATACTCACCTCTACGCTTTATTACTCCACTCATATGGGAAAGCTTCAACTTTTCAAACTATGACCTGGTACTATCGTCATCAGGCTCTTATATGTCAAAAGGAATCATCACAAGACCCGAAACGCTTCATCTGTGTTACCTCCATCACCAGCCCAGATATCTGTATTATTACGAGACCGCCCGTGAATGGCAACGTTACTGGCCAGTACGTGTTTATGGGCATCTCATAAACCATAAACTACGTATGTGGGATTTCCTTTCTTCACAGAGGGTTGATCATTTTATAGCAAACTCTATAGAGACTCAAAAACGTATAACAAAATTTTATCGTCGCGATTCTACCGTTATTTACCCTCCGGTAAAGATACCCGATCAGATTGATACAAATACAAAACATGAAAAAAATGGTTATTATATTACCGTATCCCGCCTTGCACGTGCAAAACATATCGACACACTTATAGAAACTGCCAATGAACATTCACTACCCCTCAAAATAGTAGGTTCGGGCCGCGATGAAGACTCTCTCAGACATATCGCCGGAGAAACAATTGAGTTTATGGGTAATCTCTCAGATTCAAAAAGAGATTCACTTATTGCCGGCGCAAAGGCATTCCTTTTTGCTTCAGTAGATGATGAATTTGGCATTGCCCCCGTTGAGGCAATGGGGCATGGTGTGCCGGTAATTGCCTTAAGAAGCGGTGGGCTGAAAGAAACTGTACAGGAAGGTAAAAACGGCTTCCTGTTTGACGAGCTTACTGATGAAAGTGTATGGAAGAGCATACGTGCTCTGGAAAGCCTTACCGTAACCGAATACAAAAAAATGCGTGATCACGCACGAACATCATCGCAGTTGTACTCAGACGCCGTATTCAAAAAAACCATGATGAATTTTATAAATACTGCATTAGCCTCTCATAAAAATCGTCATTCATAACGGATTGCATCTATAGGAGACAAATCCGCCGCTTTCTTTGCAGGAAAGACACCAAACACTACGCCAATAAACGTAGATACCCCAAGCGCAAGTGAGACCGTCTGGAGATCAATATATGCCGGAAATAAACGCTGGATAAAAAATACGATAATAAATGCGAGGCCAAGACCTAGAAACCCTCCAAATAGAGAAAGGATTATTGATTCAATAAGAAACTGCGCGAGTATATCCATTTTTCTTGCTCCTATCGCCCGTCTTATTCCAATCTCCTTGATACGTTCGGTAACCGTAACATACATAATATTCATAATACCAATACCGCCTACGACCAGCGAAACAGCGGCAATCGCAACGAGTACTGTGTTCACAATACCAAAAATAGAACCAATAGTATTCAGTATTTCAGTCTGTTCTACAACTGAGAACTCATCTTCTTTATAACGTTTCATCATTATCTGTTTAATGTCATCCTTCACCGTACCCAGAGTGGCGTCACTGCTCGTTTTTATAATAATTGCCATAAATGACTTATCAGTATTGAATATATACGCTGTTTTATATGGCATATAGATAAACGCGTCAAGATCAGGTCCTCCAAAGCCTCCGCCTCCTTTTTCTTCCAGCACACCTATAACTTTAAACGAAACACTATCAACTTTCAGCGTTTTGCCCACTGCTGAAGCCGCGTCGCCAAACAGGTCAGCGGCAATCTTAGGTCCTATTACGACAACTTTGCTCCGCTTGTCTACATTCTGCTTTGTGAATAACTCACCATACTTAACATGAAGGTTAAGTCCGGGAAATATATCTGCGGTACTCGAGTATAACGTTCCCTGTTCCACATCTTTTCCCACATCTACTTTCGCATTCTTCATGTAAATAGGCGCAATATACGTTGCGTCGTGAATACGCCTCAGTCTTGTAACGTCTTTTTCATCAAACCTCACATTGCTAATTGAGCCGCTAAAACCTCCCTGAAGCGGATCTCCGGGAACCAGACGCAGAAGATTAGTGCCAAGACTTTCAAACTGGTCGTTAATATACTTTTTCAGGCCCAGACCAAATGCCATCAGAAGCACTACAGAAAGTACTCCGATCAGAATACCAAGAGATGTGAGAAATGACCGTCCCTTGTTACGCGTAAAATCCTCAAGAGAGGTTCGCAGAATAAATAAAAAGTATTTCATTATTTTTTTTCGATGAGTCCGTCCTTAATCTTTATAACACGCTTTGTCTGAGCGGCAATATCCGGTTCATGCGTAACAATTACAATGGTTCTTTTTTCTTCTTTATTGAGTTCTTTCAGGAGCTTCATAATTTCGTCGCCGGTCTTTGTATCAAGATTTCCCGTTGGTTCATCAGCAAGGATAAGTTTAGGATTCATGATAAGCGCGCGGGCTATTGCTACTCTCTGCTGCTGACCGCCGGATATTTTGTTAGGAAATGACTTTTCCTTTCCCTTCAATCCAAACCGTTCAATCAGATACAGAGCTTTCTCCATGGGGGAGTACTTAAGGGGAGTACGTGCATACACAGAAGGCAAAAGAATGTTCTCAAGAACCGATAGTTTATTTATCAGATTGAACTGCTGAAATACAAAACCCACAAACTCGCTTCTCAGGGTAGAAGTGGCGTCATCGTCTAACCGGCTTACATCCTGCCCGTCAATTTCGATAATTCCTGAGGACGGTTTGTCCAGAAGACCAATAATATGCATAAGTGTAGATTTGCCACTTCCCGAAGGTCCGATTATTGATGAAAATTCACCCGAATGTATCTCAAGATTTACACCCTTCAACGCGGCAAATATGATTTCATCATCGAGGCGGTATACTTTCTCAACGTTATGAAGTTTTATCATAGATAATGTCCCCTTCCCGCAGACCTGAGGTCACTTCTATCAGAGTATCATCAGTTACACCTGTCTTTACATACCTTTTTACTTGCTTATTATTTTCCATCTTCCATACATATTGTTTATCCCCTTCAGTCCTCACAAAACGTACAGGAACAGATAATACATTTTTCTTCTCATGCAACGTGAAATCTGCATCGCCAGTCATTCCAAGACGGTATGTACTGAGATCCGCTCCGCTTACGTTAATCTTTATCTCATACACAGTCCCTGTCTCGCCTTCTTTGGGCATGAACGAAATGGAATCGATCATACCGGAAGCGGTATCGTCGGGAAACGAATCAAAAACAATAGAGCCATACATACCTTGCTTGAGTTTGACCACCTCGGTCTGATCCGCGGTTCCCGAAAAATAGAGTGATTTAGGATTAACTATCACAAATTCGGCAGAAGCTGGCGTAATATTTATACCGGCGTTTGGAGTATCTACTTTGGTTACGATTCCCTCGATGGGAGAAGAAAGGAACGCATCGTCGGCGGACAGCTTCTGTAACTCTACATCTATAACCGCGTTGTTCAAATCGTACTGTGTTTTATCAGCCACACGCATCGTTCTCCGGCGCTGATCCTGGGTAAGCCCTCCTATTACTACCTCACGAGTGTCATCTTTTGACTGGTCGAACGTGAGCCGTGACTGCATGTAGGTATTTAAGTATTTCTGCATACGTTTCTGAATATCCTGCTGATCCAGCGATGCTATTGCCTGGTGTTTGTTGACATAATCGCCCTCTTTTACACCAACCCAGACAAGTTTGCCCGAAGATTGAAATTTGAGCGAAGCTTTTTCATGTGCGTCTACGAAACCTGAGATAGATAATGTGTCTTTAATCGTCTCTCTTTTAACCGTATGTACAGTCTCTTTCGTACTTTCGACCTTTGCACTGTTATTACGAAATATAATAAAGCCGACTACAATGAGGATTACAACAACGACATACCATCTCTTTTTAAGCGCTTTAAACATAGTATTTAGTGTAATAGAAGAAATGTATAAATGCTAGAGGTACCTATTAAAGGAAAGGAGCCCAGTTACTGATCGGCATCGTATTATATGACAAAAAGTTCCACGCGTATAAATATATCGCGGGCAACGCGATTACCAATGCCCAAAAGTATTTACGGGAAACAAGAAATTTTTCAAAAGCGATACATGCCACCGGCCATAAGGGAAGCGCGTAACGCGCGATATCTCTGTGCTGCACAAAAGACGTTGCAACAAGGAATACTACAGAAAAATAAAAGAAGCTGCGGTATTTGCTGTCACGTAGAGTAACCGCACTAAGAATATAGAGATAGAAATAAAAAACAACATCCTCGAGCCATCCTGTCCCAATCCACTGCTTCTGAAAATTAAAGGCAGCAAACGGATATACCAAGGGGACAACTCCACCAGTATGCCAGAACGCAAAAAAGTCATGATACTGCAATGAGTAAAGACCAAAGACTGATAGTAACCCTACCGGTATAAGTAGCACATAGAGCCACTGCCAACGTACTTTCCGGGACTTCATATATTGTTCGCCGATCGCAAGCACGTAAACAATAAACAAGAGTACTCCAGGTGCCTTGGTCATTGTGGCTAGCGCGCCCAGTATCCCGGCAAGAGCATACTTCTTCTGTTCAAAAAAATAGAGTGAGAGAATAATGAATAACATAAAGAAAGTTTCAGGCGCACCTACAGCACGCACAACAAGCAACCTGGGCAGGAATAGCATTACAGTAGTGAGAAGAAGAGGACTCTGAGATAACGATAATTTTTTTACTACATAATAAAAGCCGATTCCCAGAAGTACAGATCCCAGAAACGAGACTAAAATCATGGACTTAAGGTATCCCACAAACGAAAATAACCGAATCAACGCTGGGTATAGCGGAAAATGAGCAGCAAAATATTTGGTGGGCAACGGCGTCTCTAATCCTATTTTTTCGATTGCAGCAGGGTTATAAAGCGTTTTTGCGGGTATAATATAGAGTGGTCCATCATAATTACTGTAAATGACATTCATATCAGGCGTATGTAAATCAAGCCCGAAAGGTGACGTCCGAAGCAGATATGGCCAGTAAAGCAGCATTGCCGATATAAAGACAATTGCTATAATAATAACAATATTCCTTGTTTCGCTTAGTTTTACGGTTTGCATTTCAGGTACATTATAACGTATGAAAAACAACAGGGCATTCTTTTATATTCTCGCAGTCATTGTTATTGCTGCCGCTTTCATCAGACTGTACCAAATTAATGATTACGCCACATTTCTCGGCGATCAGGGAAGAGACAGCATAATAGTAAAACGAATAGCCACTCTGGAGCATTTCCCCGCCATAGGAGCCCCTTCGTCACTCAATACACCCTCAGGATACATTTACCTGGGTCCATTTTTTTACTACTTTCTAACCCCGTTTCAGTTGCTATCTCAGAACCCTGCAGTCCTCGCGGGCGGCGTAGCTGTTTTCAATAGCGCGTCGATTATAGCTGCTTATCTCGCGGTTACTTCTCTTGTTGGCCCGGTCGCGGGTATATGCATGGCTCTTTTAATAGGTTTTTCACAGGTGAATGTTTTTCTATCACGATTTGCGTGGAATCCAAATATTCTGCCATTTTTTTCATTCATGAGTCTCTTTTTCTTCATCAGATCGCTTCGGTCGAAGAATAGGTGGAACTATATACTCTTTGGCGCCTTTTGCGCTCTGTCACTTCAGCTGCATTTTCTGTACCTTGCAGTTATACCAACCTATTTCATTGTTTTGATATATCTGTATCTACAAAAGAAACTATCTTTACAGACAATAAAACAATATGTGTTATCTATACTCTCATTCGCGTTCATTTCGACCCCCCTCATAATTTTCGACATCAGACATAACTTTCAGAACACCAAAGCATTTTTCTCCGTATTTACTCAGACAGATGATATTGGAATCAACAGTAAGGGAGGACTCATAAGCGGCTTTTTTGATACTATCCGTTACTTATTCACGTATATATTAAGAATGGACATAGATACAGCATTATTGGGCATAATACTTTTTGTACTTATCGTAGCCGTGTATGCAGCTATCAAACGAGGCAAGAATATGATCATCCCGCTTACAGCAACCGTTACTGTACTGTCATTGGTTATCATATCGCTCTATCATGGAGATAAATATGAACACTACTTTACACCTGTCTATTATATTTTTTTCTTTCTTCTTTCCCTCATTTTTGCAGAGGTACACAAACACTTTCCTGCTCCCGTCAAATATCTAACGTATATGTTTATGGTTCTTTACGTGCTTAATAACATTGCTCATCTTGATTTTGTATCCAAACCTCCAGGCATGCAGATTGAAACGGCACGAACAACCGCTGATGTAATTGCTCGACATATAACCCAGAAAAAATACTCACTCACCACATTGCCAGACAAATACTCGGACAGTACATATAGATACTTTCTGGAGATAAAAGGTAAGCGGCCGATAGAAAAAGATACTCTGGAAAAAGCCGACGAGTTGTTTGTGGTCTGTGAAGCTGCGTGTAAACCTATTGGAGATCCACAATGGGACATTGCCTATTTCGCTCCAACTAAAATTGATGGTGTCTGGAAACATAAAGGTGTTACTATATATAGATTAATACATTAAGTTAATTTATGAATATAAGCCTGATAATACCCTGTTATAACGAGGAAGCCAATCTTCAGAAAGGTGTGCTGGATAAAATAGGCAACTACACAAAAGATAATTCTTCATTCGGTGAAGTGTTGGTGGTAGATGATGGATCAACAGACGATTCAGCTTCTATCATATCCGCAAAGTACAGTAAACGTTTTCCCAAATTTAAACTGATTAAGAATAAACATATGGGTAAGGCATTTGCCATTATGACAGGCATTGAGAAGGCTACATGCGACAGTGTCATGTTTTCTGATATGGATCTGGCTACTCCGATTGAAGAGGCTACTAAGCTAATTCGTGAAGTCGAGAAGGGCTTTGATGTTGTCATCGGATCCCGCAACACAAACCGTGAAGGAGCACCTTTCTCACGCAAACTACTTGCCCTCGGATTCATCTGGATTAGGAATCTGCTTATTGGGCTTAGGGGAATAAAGGACACGCAATGTGGATTTAAGATGTTTAAAACTACCGCTGCCCGTACTATTATATCCAAACTTCAGGTATTTAAAGATATACACGTTATCAAGACCCCCTCTGTTACTGCGGGATTTGATCTTGAGTTTCTGTTTTTAGCGAGAAAACTTAAGTATAAAATTAAAGAAGTGCCTGTTATATGGAGACATGTAGAAACCAAACGCGTAACATTTATCAAAGATTCGCTAGAAACGCTGAGGGATATCGTGAAGATTAAGCTCTGTGATCTATCACATACCTATGACAAAGCAAAAACATAACAAGACGGGACTTGTAGCGGTTGTATTGCTGACAATATCTGCTTTTTATCTTTTATATATTGTAGTCTACCGAAGCAGTATGCTACACGCGACCTTTGACCCCGCAGTTTTCAAGAAAGCGTATGAAGAATCTCAGTGGATGGTACCCAACTCAAAAAAACCAATAGGAGACACCTGGTTATACGCGTACTCAGGCTATAAGTATATTAACGGTGAAAACCCGATTCTCATTAGCCCCGAGGTACCACCCGTAGGCAAATATCTTATAGGTATATTTATATTGTTATTTCATAACTATCAGCTCGTCTCTCTGTTTGCTGCACTGCTGACACTTTTTTTTATCCACGGAATCGTCCGAATGCATACCAGATCTCCCCTTCCTGCCGCATTAGCTGTCTGGATAACATCTCTTCATCCGATATTTGTCGATCAGCTTACTACAGCGCCTCAGCTTGAAATTATACAGATCTGTTTTCTCATGCTTTTTTTATATCTTTTCACACTCTATGAAAAAAAACGACAGTGGCGTTATCTTATTTTTTCAGCTATCGGACTAGGACTTTTTGTTTCAACAAAATTGGTTCTTATATTTTTTCCGTTGGCTATGGCGTGGCTCTTTTGCATATATGTATTCGATAAGAAGAGACGCGCACGTATATTTACAGAAATTCCCCTTATAGTTGCCGTCACTTCGCTTACATACATCGTTACATATTCCAGACTTTTTATTCTCGGCGCCTCTGTTATGCGGTTTCTTGGTATGCATAAGTGGATCTACACATTTTATGCCATCTCACAAATCCAGTCAGACAAACTCTACGGATCGTTCCTTACCCTTATCTTTTTTAACCAGTGGAAAGTGTGGAGTGAAGGATATCCTACCGTAACCTACCAGAACTGGACGCTATACTGGCCCGCGATTATGATCGTGGGGATTGTATGCACCATACTTTTTATTATCAAAAAACATAGTTCTCCTTTATTTATGATGGTGCTGTCTCTTGTAGCTATATACTCAGTTATTCTGTTTTTTATACCTATTTTTCCCCGATATCTCGTGATGTTTTTTATCCCTCTCCATATATTGATAGCGTTATATATTGATACTCTCGTTAGTTAATGAAAGATTCAATTGTACGGACATCAAAGTCACATTGGATCTTTCTTATCCTCATCTTCCTTTATACAGCTGTGCTGTCATATAAGCTTATAACGTACCATAAGCCATTTTACGACTGGGATGAATCTATTTATGTTGAGGTAGGGAAAGAAATGATAGTTCAACACTCCCCGACTCCGTTGTGGCAAGGGAAAGCATGGTTGGAAAAACCACCGCTCGCACCACTTATCTATGGTTTTATTATTCAGTATGTGCCGGCTAAACCCGAAATAACCACTCGGTTACTGAGTCTATTTTTATCGGCGTTGGCTCTTGGTATGGTATATCTTTGGGTACTGCGAGGAACAAAAAATAAATATCTTGCGATAACCACCGGCGTTCTTATTGCGTGCAACCCTACATTTCTCCAACGTGCTCAAACGGTGAACACAGACGTATTTCTCCTCATCGGCTGGCTTGGGTATCTCCTTACCTTTCCGCGATTTGGTCTGAGCCTTTTGTTTTTGTTTATAGGCGTATTCAGTAAATCATTACTCGGATTCTATCCGTTGTTTGTTATTGCGTTATATGACATGTTTCGATATGTGTTGGAACGTAAGTATAAAGCAGTTCTTTTTCAGCATATGCGGATGATGATTCCTCAGATTGCTGTAATGATGATATGGTATGTGATTATGGTACTTTTCTACGGCAATGAATTTGTACAGGTGCATTTTATAGATCATATGCTACGAAGAGTAACAAGTTCTATTGAGTCACACTTTGGCAAACGAACATATTACTTTGATCTAGTTTTTATACAATACGGCTACTACAGCTTTATTGCTCTGGCTGGACTGCTTACTGTGCTCTATCATCGGTTAAAAAAGAAAATTACAGATGATCAGTTACTATTCATTCTTTTTCTTTTTCCGTGGTTTCTCTTTCTTAACCTTACGAAAACTAAAATCAGTTGGTATATATATCCGGCAATCCCTCAGATAGCGCTTCTTATGCTATATCCTCTTTCACTTATACAGAAATATAAACGAATATTCGTGCTTGTGATATTGGGGGTTGCCATCGTGGTGATATACAATACATATAAAGCAGGAAACTTTTTGGGGAGCTACTATTCAGAATATGACGAGACATATAATCTTTCACAGTACGCAAAAAAGAACTGTTCCGCGATAGCCGTGCTGATAGATAAAGACGGAAGACAGACTTATGAAGTTCTCAGTGGCCTTAACCTCACCATCTCAACATCAGCCATATACGGCAATCATCCGTCATTAGTCTACTATTCCGCTCTACCCGTAGATTATGTCTATAATAAAAACACCTTTGCACAAAAAATTTCGAGGTATCAAGCTGGCACGTGTCTCGCTATTGAAGATTATGACCGAGATATGTATCCCCAAAAGGATTATGTACAGATGAAATCATTCGATACCTGGAAGGTATACAGAAAAAACTGATGAACGTGCGTTACGTAATAGTTCTTGTATAATTAGCATAATATGTTCGACATCGTAGAGGTTTATTCAAGATTTAAAAAGTCATTCAGCCTTAAAGACGGCATATTCTTTATTTCTAACATAGTCCTGTACGGTATCACACGACTTGTAAATCTGGACAAATTTCCCATATTTTCTGACGAGGGAATCTATATTCACTGGGCTAAAGTTGCATGGCATGATGCAACCTGGCGGTTTATATCTCTCACCGACGGAAAACAGCCACTTCAAACATGGGGAACAATACCCTTCCTTAAGCTCTTTCCCGATAATCTATTGCTTGGTGGCCGTATGTTCGCAGTTGCTACGGGACTTTTTGCTCTGATTGGAGTTTTTGTTCTTCTCTACTATCTATTTGGTAAACGAGCTGCTTTTACCGGGATGCTACTCTATATATTTACACCGTATTTCCTGTTCTATGACAGACTTGCTCTGGTAGATTCGGGTGTCAACGGATTTTTTATATGGATTTTATTTCTTTCTATTCTCCTGGCTTCAACACGTCGTCTTGATATATCGCTGTTTTTTGGCTTCTTCAGCGGCTTTGGCCTGCTGGCAAAATCTTCGGCTCAAATCTTTGTTGCCTTAAGTGCGTTGGCGCCGGTACTTTTTGTAGAGAAAAACCTTAAGAAATTTTCAAGACATCTTGTAAATTATCTTTTCCTGTATGGTATAGGAGTTATTATTGCGGTACTTATATACAACGTCCAAAGATTGTCTCCGTTTCTCCATTTTGTCGGCGAAAAAAATCATACATTTGTAATGACCTTTTCTGACTTTCTAAAAAGTCCGTTTGAGGTATTTACAAGGAACGTCACGCTGGTCCCATACTACGCACTATCAGAGTCAGGTTATATTCTTGGTATCTTTGCGCTCTTTGGTCTTATTCTCCTCTACAAAAAACATACCCGGCTCTTTTTTTACTTTCTTATGTGGATTGTCTTTCCCTACATTCTCATATCATTCTTTTCTATCGTTTTGTTTCCCCGATACATCATATTCTTTGGGACGCTGTTTATGATACTGGCAGCATACTGGCTATCTCAGATAAAGAACAAAACCTATCTTATAATCGCGGTACTTGTGTATGCTCTATCTGTGGCGTACTTTGATTACACAATACTTTTCGATTACGCGCGTATTCCTTTTCCTCCGATAGATCGCGGCCAGTATATTGAAGGATGGCCCGCGGGTTGGGGAATGACTGATATTATAGATTTTGCGCGACAAAAATCTAAAGAAAAGCCTGTCATACTACTGGCTGAAGGAAATTTTGGAATGTCTGGTGATGTCCTCGATGTATTTATGAGAAATAGCGATACCATAAGCATACGCGCATACTGGCCGCTGGAATTGAAAGAGCTACAGGAAAACCAGAAAGATCTTAAAGACCACTATATCTACATCGTCCTTACTCACAAATTTGATTACCCCGCTGACTGGCCAATGAAGTTAGTCAAAAGATATGAGAAACCGGGAAAAGAATCGGTTACGTATCTCTACGAACTAACTAATTAAGTATGTTTTCATGAAAAAAATAATTATTCTCATAACCTTCGTTATCCTCGTGTTGGCTTTGGGAAAAAACCTAAACCCTTTTGACAGGACGATGTTTGATTTCCATGACGAAACACAGGCAGCCCGTGTGCAGCAGTTTTCACTCAATGTAAGGTCTCTCCATATTCCACCCCGCATGGCTCCGGACTTTTCATTCTCCATGGGATATCCTATATTTAATTTTTATGCCCCCACGGCCTATTGGATAACAAGCGGTCTTAATCTTGTAGGTTTTGATGTTATTGCAGCGCTCAAACTATCGTTTTTGCTTGCGATTCTTACCGGTGCTATTGGCGTATATTTGTTTCTCAGTGAATTTTTTGAGTATGAAAATGCTCTTCTGGGCGCAACGCTCTATGTAACTTCTCTTTATATGGCGGTAGATATATTTGTGAGAGGTAATCTTTCTGAGGTATGGTTTATGGCGCTGATGCCTCTGGCTCTGTATGTTATGACGCAAAAAAAATATGTAAAATATCCTTTACCTTTCATAAGCGCAGTGGTTATAGTTTTCCTCACACTAACGAGCCACAACTTACTTTCTTTGTTGTTTCTTCCCATTTTATGTATATATATATTTCTGCAGAAAAATTATAGAAGACTTCGGTTTCTTGCGGTATTACTGGCACTCTTTCTGGGTATGTATTTTTTCCTACCCTTTTTTGCTGAATCATCACTTACGTACGCGTCTCAGGTTGCTAAGAGCACTCATTATAGTGATCATTTTCTCTGCCCTGTACAACTATGGCAGTCGGCATGGGGATTTGGAGGATCAGCCCCCGGGTGTGAGAGCGACGGGATATCGTTTAAAGTAGGGAAACATCAGCTCGTAATTGCCCTCATGGGATTACTTTATCTGCTCATTTCTCCCGTCTTAACTGGAGTACATAAGAAGAATATGCATATCACATGGTTTTTCGCCTGCGTGGCCGTTGCCTCACTCTTTCTAACAACATACGCATCACGGTTTGTTTGGGATGCCGCTGCTCCACTTGCGGCGGTTATACAGTTTCCCTGGAGGTTTATTGCTCTTAGTCTTATTGGCTTGGTCTATCTGGCTGCGTTTTTTACTCAGCAGATACGCTCCTTTTCCTATAAACCCATAATGATATCGTTGTTTGCTGCGCTTATACTGCTTTCTCTATCAAAGTATTTTTATAAGCCCGGGATGGATACAAAAACGTATAATAAAAGATACCTCAGCTCTCGCTACATAGCAGAAAAAGTAGCGTTCAAGGTATCAGAATACCTTCCCCGGACAGCAGACTATGGCAAATGGAAGGATGCAATAGTCACAGGCTATACGGCTCCCGCAACTTCACACATAAAAGGCTCATTTATGAATCTGGATAACTCCGATTTTACAAAAGAGCTGAAGATGAAAGTCAACGACCTTGTCGCCCTCAATATTCACTATTTTCCCTACTGGAAACTTACCTTAAACAATAACGTATACATTCCTAAAACATTTGATTATCTTGGACGCCCATTAATGAATGCGCGTAAAGGTGATGTAATACGCGCCGAATTTGCTCAGTCACCTACAGAACATATCGGCAATAGCATATCACTGGCCACTTTGTGTATACTAACGGCAGTCGCGTTCTATAAACCACTATGGAAGAAAATGTCCAGTTTAAACACATAAAGAAAAACACCATTGTAAGCACGATGAGTCTTTTTTTTCAAAGCGGGTACTCCGCGGTGCTTGGTCTTGTAGCCAATCTTGTCTTAACTATTCTCCTCAGCCCTGATGCCTTTGGAATATATATAACCGTTCTCTCTCTGATTTCACTGCTTAATTACTTTTCTGACATTGGACTAGCTGCTTCACTTATTCAGAAAAAGGAACTCCATGATGATGATATAAAAACAACATTCACAACGCAGCAGATACTTATTATCACGGCTATAACCGTAGGCTTTATTGTTACACCGTTTATCCGACAGTTTTATGCGCTTCCCATAGAAGGCATATATCTATACTGGGCTCTCCTCATCTCATTTTTTATATCATCACTTAAGACTATCCCCTCCATATTTCTGGAACGTAAAATACAGTTTCAGAAAATCGTGCTTGTGCAGATTATAGAGAACACTTTTTTTTATATATCGGTCATAATTTTTGCGCTCCTCGGCTTCAATCTGCGAAGCTTCACTATAGCAGTTCTGTTACGGGCCATTGTAGGGCTCATAGTAATATATAGAATTTCGCCGTGGATGCCACGTATCGGCATATCACGCAAAAGTCTGAAACACCTGCTTACATTTGGACTGCCATTTCAGGCATCATCATTCCTCGCGCTTTTTAAGGATGATCTTATTACACTGTTTCTCGCTAAAATACTGGGATTCCAGGGCGTGGGATACATCGGATGGGCAAAAAAATGGGCAGAGGCACCTATTCGCATTATTATGGATAGTATCAGCCGCGTACTGTTTCCCGTTATATCACGATTACAGCATGACAAACTTCAGATAACTAAAATCCTCAATAAAATACTCTATTATCAAACTCTTCTTCTAGCCCCCACACTTATAGGTTCGGCATTTCTTATGACTATATTTGTAGACATTGTTCCGAAGTACCACAAATGGACACCGGCTCTGCCTATTTTCTATATGTTCTGCTTCTCCGCCTTCCTCTCTACCTATTCAACGCCGTTTATAAATATGTTCAATGCGCTGGGCAAGGCACGAACGCCGTTTACCTTTATGCTGTTATGGACTATCACAACCTGGATCTGTACACCGCTTTTCACACAAATGTTTGGAATATATGGGTTCCCGATAACACAGATTATTCTTTCGCTTACATTCGTTCTGGTTGTGTATCAGGCTAAGAAACTGCTGACATTCGAATTTATACCGTCAATCTATAAAGGACTTAGTTCCGCGCTTGTAATGGGCGTCTTTGTCTATTTGGTGCAAGTGATGTTAGGACATACATATCTTTCATTTCTTACCTCACTGGTAGTTGGCGTTAGCAGTTATATCGTAACGATACAAATCCTTTTTAAGGTGAATGTCGTAGACGATATTAAATCTATTTTTAGACATGAATAATGTTTCAGCAATCATCGTAGTCAAAGATAATCCACCTCACTTAAAAGAAACTCTTAAATCAATTAGAGAGTTTGTATCAGAAATTATTATCGCGGATATCGGAATAGATCCGACACTTATAAAAGATCTTAAATCAGAATCAAAAGTAACTATTCACACTATTGAGAAAGCCATTCCTTATGTTGAGCTAATCAGAGAAGACTTAAAGAAAAAGGCAAAAGGAGACTATATCCTTTTGCTTGATCCTGATGAATACGTCACCCCCCAGCTTATAGACCTACTTACAGAAAATATGAGTAGCTATGACTATATTTCTATTCCACGTAAAAATATTATCTTCAAAAAATGGATCCAGTACTCACGATGGTGGCCTGATTATCAGGTTCGTTTTTTCAAAAAAACTGCGGTCATATGGCCCAAACAGATACATCAACAACCCATAACTATTGGGAATGGACTCACCATACGAGCTGACGAACAGGTCGCGATAGTGCACTATAACTATGAATCTATTGATGAGTACATGGGCAAAGCCGTACGTTATGCAAAAGCCGAAGCGGCAGAGATTGCAAAAGCTGATCGTGGGTATAATCTTAGTGTTGCGTTAGGAAAAGGTCTGTCAGAGTTTATAAGCAGATACTTTGCCGCACAAGGCTATCGTGACGGCATGCACGGATTTGTGCTCGCGGTACTACAGATGTTTTATTGCATGCTTGTATATTTCTATTATTGGGAACTCAAAAAATATCCAGCCGGCAATCCTGCTGAGACTGCCCAGACAGCAAGAAACTTCTTTAGAGATTCGTTGATAGAGAGCAATCACTGGATGAATCAACAACACATACATGAAACATCACGTATAAAAACAAAAGTACAAAATTTCATATTAAAAAAACTTAAGTAGGCTGAGTTTATGAAGAGACTACATAATTTTCTCTATCAATATCGCTATATTTTAATTGCGTGTGCAGTTTTTTTGATCATTAGGTTACCTTTCCTTGATCAGATATTCTTACTGCATGATGAACGAGATATAACATTTTCGGGCTACGCAATTGCTCACACCGCGCGTGACCTGAATGGAGTTTGGATGCCCCTCAGTTTCAATAACATTAATCCTGATAATCCTCTTTTTGCGATCTATTTTTCAGCTCTTTGGTGGATCTTTGTTCCCGTTCGTTCTGTACTCCTGGCACGCCTGCCGTTTGTGCTTCTCACAACCGCGTTACCACTCCTTGTATATATATTGATTAAACAGATTACCGGCGACCGAAAAGTGTCATTGCTCACCGCGATACTCTGTTGCTTTAGTCCATGGGTTTTCCATGTCACACGTATTGCTATGGATATACCTGTTGCTATTATGACTCTCCTTATAGGTATAATTGCCTACTTTAGTAAAAAACGCTGGATTACGTATATTATGTTTTTCATTACATTTTATACCTATCAGGGATTCCGCACTCTTATTCCTTTTTTACTGATATATATGGAATTATTTTTCTTCATAAAAGAAAAGAATATATTTACATTTATAAAACGAAACGCATTTAATATACTTTTTTTAATCGTTACATTCCTGTCGATTCTTATTATAGATAAGGGCGTCACCGCAAAAAGATTTGATCAGGTAGTATTTCTTAACAATGAAAAGTTTGCTCCGGAAGTAATATTCAAAAGAAACACATCGATAGCGCCCGAAATCTATCGAAAAATATTTCATAATAAACTTACCGTTACAGTAAATTACATCGTTTCAAACTTTGTGAAAGGACAAGATATAAGCTATCTATTTAAAGATGGCGATTATAGTCCTATCAATGGCAACGGTGTTGGCGGACAGTTTTTGTTACCTCTCATTATCTTTTATTATGCCGGTATAGCGGCATTCGGCAAGAAGTTTAGAGTGCATGACGCTTATATACTCGGTTTCATGCTCCTTGGATATATACCTGCACTGGCGAGCAATGTGAGCGCAACATTTTCTATACGTGCCATGCCCACGGCTATCGGGTTTTCATATATCATGTCGCATGGAATTATGCTGATATGGGAGTATATTAAAAATGTGAAACCTCGCTACCGGTACGTAGTTCTTAGTCTCTTTTCAGGACTACTTCTGATAAGTACCTCGTATTTTATATATAACTACTATTTCCGTCGTCCGGTGACTATATCTGAGCTGTTCAACGAAAAAGAGCGACAGCTGGCACAGTATCTTATCTCAAGTCCAAAACAATATATACTGTATGTCAACTCTCCTCGCGATACCTATGCTTCGTATACATTCTTGAATAATGACCTCGCGCTGCCAGAGGTACAACGGTCTTACAACATCGGACAACCGTATATGATTAACACTCTTTTGATAACCAAATGCCCGCCAAAAATGAACTACATAAAGGCGCATTCTGTAATAGTATCCGAAGGATGTATGGATAAATCTATATACGATATTATGCAAAATCCACGTTTTCCCGCTTATCGTATACCTTATCATGATTTCTCTCAGAAGACCGCTTATTTCGTAATCGAATAAATGAGAGCTTCGTTATTCTTAAAGATACGTTTTAAAGGAATATTGCATTTCTTCAAAGAAGCAACAAAAGGATGATTCTTCTGCTCGTATATATAGCTTGTTGTATGTACTATGGAACAATCTACTGAACTGATCTTTTCCAACCTTGGTTTATAGGGTATGGCAAGAAGACTAAGCTGCACAGTATCTGCATAATAAACAGTCTTTCCCGAAAAGGCGGAAACGTAGGCAGTGTCGTCGTATGCATATAAGGGAAACGGTGCAGTATATTTACTTCGACGGCTTTTGGCATATGCACTTGTCAGCACAGCTCCATCCGGCTGATTATGGAGAAACGAGAGAGCTTTCAGCTCTTCATTTGAAACAAAAGCAGGTGCTGGGAATGATAAGTATTCATGAAGAAGGTCAAGATCATAGGGAATAGTTAAAAGTATTATACCTATAATCACTGCTACTCCTGCCTGTCGCCATTGTATGGATAGATCGTTTACTAGCTGCGCCGTAAGAAAATTTGCCAAGAAAAGGGCGTAATAGAAAAACTGTATAGTATTCCACCATTCGCCGCGCTGAATAAGCATAACGGTCATCCCTGATGCAAGAATTATGGATAGGAATACGGTAAGTTCAAACCGTGAGATTTTGCGCAGAGATGCGCGGACCGCAGCATATACTATTCCCGCTGTCCTTAGGCCAAAGTTGAATACCATAAACAGCAATGTTGTCAAAAGTTCTATATACACGAGCCGTGGACTCCATCCATGCTCCTGCAAAAAATATCGGGCATTGACAGTATCTTTCAAATAAAATAGCTGAGGGTCTTCTATCATAGCATGCATCATTGCAAATGGTGAGAACATGAATGTTGACCCTGCAAGCATAGATGGTGAATAATAAAAAAGCATTACCGCGCACGCAGTGCCTACGGCAGGTCCGATACTGTTTATAAGTACCTTAACTATAGAATGCCGAAGCATGAGGATAAGATAATGAAAGCCCACTAAGAACAGTGCTATAAAACCTCCATAAAATTTGAGTCCTAAGGTCAAAAACAAGAGCAATCCCAATAACATACTTTTTCGTACCGTTAAGATTTCATCAACCGTTATATATAGGATTGCAATAATACATATAAGAGACAGTGCAAACTGCGGATTCGTCAACGTCTGTCCTGCCTGCATCGATAATACACTCGATGATCCCCAGATAGATTTTTTGTGCCAGAGAGTGAATATATAAGAGAATGACCTTCCAAAGTAGGCGAGAAACAAAAATACACCAGTATACAAAGATGATTTTTTAAGTTTTTTTACAAGCATAAAAACCATCCAGGTAAAGAGCGGGAACCATATGAGAGGTAGCAGTTTAAAATAAGTTATCACCGGAGGTATACCAAGTTTGGACAGCAGGAAAATACATAAATCAAGAAGAAAATTATAGCCGGTGAGTGTTGCTCCCTCAAATATAGGGACTCTAAAAGGAAACTGATTAAATGCTGCCGCATCGAGCGCGAGATGCCAAATGCCATCGTGTCCATGGGGTCCCCAAAAGAAGATTCCACATGACTCTTTATAGCAATAGGTACTTCCGCTGGGAAATAATATCAGTAGGTGAAAGATGAAACCCGCTAGCACGAGTAAGGATAAGTAAGGATGCTTTTTGATATAATGTACAACATGTCTCATAAGATCGGCGTATTAACCGTAGTCTACCAGAATTATACCGTACTACAAGAGTTTTTAAAAAGCCTCGAACAACAAACTGATACAGATTTTCACCTCTTTATAGCTGACGCCTCGAAAGACAAACAAACAATAGCTTCGGATAAAATAGATATTACTGTTGTAGATATTGAGAATCTTGGTTACGCCCACGGTATCAACGTAGGGATCCGCGAAGCATATAAACATAATATAACGAGCTACTGTGTGATAAACGATGATACATACTTTGAGAAAAATTTTATCAGAAATGTAAGAAAATCACTAACAGCAAATCCCCGCTCGCTCATCGGCGGAAAAATATACTACGCGCCAGGCTTTGAGTATCATAAGCAACGATATCAGAAAAAAGACCAGGGACGTGTACTGTGGTATGCAGGTGGCATAACCGACTGGAACCATGTTACTACCACACACCGGGGGGTTGATGAAGTCGATAAGGGAGTATATGATAAAACCGAAGAAACCGATTTTATCACCGGCTGCCTCATGTGTTTTGATCATGATGTTGTTGAAACGATAGGATTCTGGGATATACGCTATTTTCTTTACTATGAAGATGCTGATTATTGCGAGAGGGCTAAGAAAGAAAATGTTTCCTGTATATACGATCCATCTCTTGTCATATGGCATAAAAATGCTCAATCTACCGATGGAGCCGGCTCAAAAATTCATCAAACATACCAGACTAAAAACCGCCTCAGATTTGGTCTTAAATATGCTCCGTTGCGAACAAAAATGCACCTCATAAAGAATTATTTTTTGTCTTTTTAAAAACTACTTCTTTTCCCAGTATCCTTCGGGCTGCAAACCATATCAGGTTAACAACGAGGAAGACAATAATAATAGTATGTTTCAGTTCTACTTTATCCCGCGTATCCCACCCGCCCAGTCGAATATATGGATAGTAAGAAAAGAGGAGACCTGCCAGAAATATGTTAACCTGCTCTAGCCAATATTCATGCGATGGTAGAAGAACAAAGAACGTCATAAAATACCAAGGCTGAATCTCACTTTTAAAACTCAGATAATCTACTATAAAAATCATACCTACAGCAGCTATGGTATTTCCTGTCTTTGATTTGCCCCCTACAATAAGAGGCATGGTGGTGTATTTAACAGCCGCGGAAATGAGAATAACAATCCGTCCAAGAATAGATGAATGTTTGTGCAGTATATAATAGAGGCCTATCAACCCGATAGTGAGTGCCAGCAAATCATTGTGTCCGTTTATCAGACCTTCTATTATGATAAGCGGGTGCGTGGCAAGTACAAGTGCCCAGCGTTTATTCATCTTTTCCAGCACCCAGACCGCCACAATGTAAGAACCGATAAACAAGCTCTTCATCAGAAAAAAACTTGCGACAAACTTACCCATAGAAAGAAATGACGGTATTAAGGTGAGAAGCAGAAATGAGGGACCGTATGGATAGGCTCTTTGCGTCCAGTGGAGAAAGCGCAGCCACGGATCCCGTGAGAAATCCATTGCTGCATGTGTATATGGATTTTGATGATAAAACGTAAGTATTTTCGCGTCGAACATATAATTAAAAAAATCATGTGTGAGAAATGGGTAGGAGAAAACGACAATGATACCTGTAATAAGAGCCAGATGAAATGCACGCTTTTTTCTACCCTTTCCTTTTACAAAATAGTAGTGAAAGACAAATAAAAGTACCGTCAGGAGTGCATACACATACCATGAATGATCACGCTGGTAGTATCCAAACTGTACCATTACATTGCGGAATACTTCCCATGCATGATTGTTGAAAAAAGTTATATTTGGATCAATAAGCGCATAGGAGTATATGGTAAATGCAAGAAGTGTTAATGCATACAGCGCTGTGATCATGGTCTCGTTAGTATGGTAAACGAATTATTATGCTCAAGCACTTTATACGGAAGTTTACTGGCGTTCAGATTCTCAAGAGCCCAGGACCGTGTGATAACAACAAAATCACGTTGATTTGACTCAAACAGGCCAACGAGAGTGTTTTTACCGACAGAGCCATCGAACATAGGGAGTTCCGACATGGGATATATCTGACGGTCGGAGTAATATACAGCGACCGGGAGGTAATCATCGTCAAGGAATATATTTTTATCATACTTGGACACGCTACGGGATATTTGAACTTCATCTCCGACATATTTATAAGGCGTAATTACTTCTGGATAAAATATCTTAATCTGAACAAATGCTAAATAGGAGAATGCCGCAATATACAAAAGGCTTAATAGATTCTTATTTACAAAAAGTTTACCCCAACGGAATCGCTTAAACACATACCTGTATGCCAGATCGGCTGAAACGGTTTCAAGTTTATATAGTCCGTACGCACTGATAAAAGCCATGGGCAGATATACAGGAATCAGATGCCATAGCTGTGTTTCAGATGAAGTAAGAAATGGATACAAAATAACAATGTTCCACAAAATTATGAATCGTGTCTCCCATCTGCGAAACGACAGCGTCGCGATGAGAGATACAATACCAAGGATCCATAGATAATACCATTTACGTACTCCCATATGGAGATAGAACAGCGGTTGTTCTGCTTTGAGCTGAAAGTATGATAACAATGATTTGCTGCGCGTTCCTATCTCCAGAAAATGGTGTGGAATAAAGTCGTAGTATGTTTTGTAACTTGAATAATACCACGGTAAAAGTATAAGAATAAATACTACGACTCCGATAATAATATATCTGAGATTCTTTTTTGGTTTAAACAAATAAGGAAAAACCGCGTATAAAATAATAGCTCCCGCGGAAGCTCCAACAAGCGTTTTAGTAAGAAGAAGACATGCGAACGCAGCCATGGCAGCGGGAAACCAAACAAATTTTTCCGATGCACGTAGCGAGCAGTATACAGTAAGTATGTTAAAGAATATAAATAGTGAATCCAGATTGCCCGATCTTACCCGCAGAACATACCATACCGAAGTCGCAAGTATGAGTGCTGCGGCAAAGCCAACCTCCCGGCGCTTAAAAAGTCGTACACCCGTTGCATACATGAGAACTATCGATAGAAGTCCGGCTACTGCAGAGGGCAACCGTGTCGTAAACTCACTTATGCCGAAAACTCCGTATGTTATAGCCATGAGCCAGAAACCCATGGGCGGGTGGTCATAATATGGCTTGCCATCCCAGACCATGTGAAGAAAATCTTTTGAACGAATCATCTCCCGCGCTATCGAGGCGTACCAGGCTTCGTCCCAACTGGCAAGTGTGCTATAATCAAGATGGAAAAAAAAGAGGTAACCGCATATAATAAGGAGAAGGTACAGGAGATAATTATTGACAATATGAGCCAAAAATCTATTCATATAATTTTAAAAACATCAGCTTTTGTTTTTGTTCTGCTGCTCTTTTGCTATTTTAGATTAAAACCCATCCACTTTCAAACTGTTGGATATACCTACGATCAGGGACGCGACTTCCTCAAGGCTGCTGAAATTGTATTATACAAGAACATTACATTTATCGGGCCGACAACCGGTATTATGGGACTCTACCATGGCGCATGGTGGTTTTATGTGCTTACCATACCATTTATGCTCTTTCATGGTGCTCCTATAGGATTCTATTACTTTAACTTCATTATCCAGCTTATCTCTTTTGCTGGCCTTGGGTATATTTTGTATAAATATGTGGGCAAACTTTCATCGATTATCGCTCTGTCTATACTAGCAGTCTCACCCTACTTTATCTTTACCTCAACCTTTGTCGGCAATAATATAATGGTACTGCCTTCACTCCTGTTGCTTATTTTGACAACCTTTCTATTATTTAGTACAAAAAAAGAAAAACAATCGCTTCTTATTGTATTTCTCATCGGACTTTCCCTTATGTTTGTTGCTGAGTTTGAGGTAGCCTTCGGTTTGTTTATTGTTCCGATATATATATTATCTCTTATTCTTTTTAAGCCGTTAAGAAATATCGTCACAAATATTCGTTCAGTCGCAGTATTTCTGCTTGGAATATTTATACCATTACTACCCCGTCTCCTGTTTGAAGTAAAACACGGCTTTCAACAGACTAAAGTTCTATTATCGTTTTTTGTCAAACCGAAACTTCATAACCCAAAGGCCTATATGGATGTGTTTCAGGATCGCTTAGGCATTTTCATTGGATACTACAAGAGCATCTTCCCCGCTGACTGGCTAGCCTACGCGTTCCTCATTCTTGTAGGTGGTTTCTTGATCTACCGATTCCGTACCAAAAGCTGGAGATATGGTAAACAGATACTATTTTTTACCTGGCTTGTCGGCATGTTGTTTTTCTTATCAACATTTTATAAAGATAACTTCTGGGGAAATTATTATGAAGGAATACAATATGTAATGTTGTTTCTGGGAATACTTATCATAACACCGGGAACAAGACAGACAACGCCGCTTGTTGGATATATAAAAATTGCGTTCATCGCCATAGTATTGGTTATATCAAGCCTAAGTTTTGCCAAAGAACTACAGAAAAAACCTGAAGTAGTAGAGCTCGCGCTCATGCAACGCATGGTGTCTTATATTACAGACAGAGAAAAAGGTCCTGACTACTGTGTCAGAGTCTACACACCTCCTGTTGTGCCCTATACCTATGATTACTTATTCCTCTATCATCGTCTCACTCACAATACAAATATGCCTGGTCAGGAATGGTTAAAGAATAAGTGCTGGTTCATTATCGAGAACGACTCATATGCCGAACGCCGCGATACTTGGATGAAAGCTAATATCCCTGCCGACTACAAAAAAATTCAGTCACACCAATTTAAGACTGCAATAGTGGAACAATGGCAGAAATAATATGATTACCGTCGTAATAAATACCTACAATGAAGAGTCCAACATAGAAGAATGCATAGCATCCGCACGACTTCTCGCTGACACTATACTGGTCGTAGATATGGAAAGTACAGACACTACAGTAAAACGTGCAACCAAAGCCGGCGCGAAGATCTACACCTTCCCTTTTTCCTCGTACGTGGAACCCGCACGCAACTTTGGTATTCAAAAAGCTCTAGATAGCGAATGGATTTTTATACTTGACGCTGACGAAAGAATTACTCAAAGCCTCTCTAAAGAGATAAAACGAAGTGTACGAAGCGAAGAATATACATACTACAAAGTACCCAGAAAAGAAATGTTTGCGCGCCGCATTTGGCTCAAACATGGCGGATGGTGGCCAAATCATCAGATAAGGCTGATAAAATCTTCAGCATTTGTAAACTGGCCCACGCAAATACACGCAACCCCGACTATTAAAGGTTCATTAGGATATCTCGCTGAACCGCTTATTCATTTTTCCAAAAATGATTATGCGACAATCGTCGAAAAAACAATTATATTCGAGGATATTGAATCTGATCTGCTCTACAAGGCAGGAAGGCCAGTCAATACCCTTACATTTTTCCGTAAGTTTGCGGGCGAGCTCTTTCGACGCCTGATAAAAGGCCGTGGGTATATGGATGGTGATATTGGTATAATTGAATCGATATATCAGGCTTTTTCAAAGACGATAACATATCTATACCTTTATGAAAAAAAGACAAGTAGCGCTATACGATCCATATCTTGATACGTTGGGCGGTGGAGAACGACATATTCTTTCAATTCTGAAAGTGCTGGAGGGCTACGGATATGATCTCACCATCTTCTGGGATACCAATCTCGCGCAAGATATTGAGGAAAAATTACACATCGGTCTCCGCAACAAGCTTACATTTCTCCCCAATATGTTTTCTTCAGATACATCACGTCTTCAAAAAATGCGCGTGTTACGAACATTTGATTTGTTCATCTATGTTACCGATGGAAGCTATTTCTACTCACCTGCAAAAAATAACTATATATTCTGTATGGTGCCTGATAGGAACTTGTATCACATGGGTCTTATAAACAAAGTTAAAACATATAGTGCCACATTTATCGCCAACTCTCAGTTCACGCAGCAACGGCTAAACCAATGGGGAATAGCTGCCCGGATGCTTTATCCATATGTAGATGAAGACTATGTCCGAATGGATATAAAGTCTATGCAAAAGAAACCTGTTATTCTTTCCGTAGGTAGATTTTTCAATCATCTCCATGCAAAAAAACAGGATGAAATAATTAACTCGTTCAAAAAACTAAAGAAAACTCATAAAGAGTTTTCTTCATTTAAACTCGTCCTAGCGGGAGGTCTAAAAAAAGAAGATACAGAATATTTCTCAACTCTTGAAAAAATGATAGCTGATGATTCGTCAATAGAACTTAAGCCAAATATAAGCTATAAAGAGCTACAACAACTATATCACACCTCGCTCGTCTACTGGCATTTTACAGGCTATGGTGTGGATGAAAACAGCACACCTCAGAACGTTGAACATCTGGGTATCACTCCGCTTGAAGCAATGGCATCGGGCTGCATAACATACTGCTATAACGCAGGCGGGCCAAAAGAAATTATTAACAACGGCAAAAATGGTTTTCTTTTTGATAATCATGAAGATCTTCATAAAAAGATGAACTGGCTTATAACGCACAAAAAAGAGCTGCAGATTATGCGTGACGAAGCAAAAAAAACAGTTAAAGAAACCTTCTCATATGATATATTTACCCGAAACGTTAAGAATATTTTCAACCTGTCATGAATAATATATCTGTCATTATCCCTGCATATAAAAATAAGAAACAACTCCTTGCAAATCTTGCGCACAATATGCCGTTTCTGAAGGGGTGTGAAATTATCGTACTCAATGATGACCCTTCCGAGAGTATCGCTCAAGATGTGAGAGCCTTCCCCGATATTAAGCTTATTGAAAATAAAAAAAATCTGGGGTTCGGAGCTACTGTGAATACTGGAGTTCATAGCGCTTCGCGACCGTACATCTTCCTTCTCAATACCGATGTAAAGCTGTTTGACGATACCTTTATGCTCGCTCTTAAAGCATTTGCGAAGGATGATATGCTTTTTGGTGTAAGTTTTGCGCAGAAAGAACGGGATGGGGCGATTATCGGCAAAAACCGGATATACTGGAAATCAGGATTTATATACCATAACAAAGCAGGCGATCTGAAAAAGGGTTTAAATGGCTGGGCGGAAGGTGGATCTTGCATACTTGATAAAACTAAGTTTCTCAGACTCGGCGGATTTGACCCTCTCTATGCTCCTTTTTACTGGGAAGATACTGACCTGTCGTACCGGGCCTGGAAATGTGGATATACGGTGATATTTGATCCGGATATCGAAGTGGAACATCATCATGAATCTACTATCGGCAAATACTTCAAAAAAAATAATATTAAGATAATTGATTTCAGAAACCAACTTATATTTATCTGGAAAAATATAACAGACCGTAGATTGCTGCTGCTCCACTTATTCTTTCTGAAGATAGTTATCATTAAATACACGTTAAAAGGGGACTTTTCATATATAAAAGGCTACATCGAAGCCCTAAAAAAACTCCCTCTCATTATCTCCCACCGACGTAGTCAGACGAAACAATACAAACAACCAGATTCACAAGTTCTATTGCATATCAATGAATAAAATCACGGTCGCGATACTCCTCGTCATTGCCTGTTTTTCACTTTTTCTCAATGTATACAAACAGCAGGTAGCACCGCCCTGTATAAACGCTGATGAAGCAGCATTTAACTATAATGCGTACTCAATTCTTCAGACAGGTAAGGACGAGTATGGTACGGCTTTGCCGCTGAGACTTAAGTCATTTGGAGATTTTAAAATGCCGTTGTATACGTATTTATCTGTCCCTGTTATTAGTATTTTTGGTCTTCATGACTACTCTGCACGATATCTTAATAATATAATCGCATTCCTCTTCCCCATAGTTGTCTATCTTCTGGTTAAAGAACTGTTCAAAAAAACAGATATCGCGCTTGTGGCCTCGTTTCTTGTGGCAGCTTCACTTGGTCTGCATCTTATCGGACGACATGCTCATGAAGCCTATCTCACGGCATTTCTCATAACTACAACTATGTACTTTCTCTTACGTCTCGTTGGATACGCTCGTCCTGTTGACTTTATACTTGAGGGTATCTTTCTCATGCTATCCCTCTTTAGCTATCAGTCGAGCAGAATCTTCGCACTCTTTATAATCTGCTATATCTCTATCCGTTTTGTATATCAAAAAGCAGGAAGAATGACTGCGGCAAAAATTGTAGGGCTAGCAGTAGGTGTGCTTCTTCTCTTCTCCATCACAGATATTATATATAAACCCGAGAGGGTAAAGAATCTCCTGTTTATAACCAACTCAGGATTTGTCGCAAAAATTATAGAGCTTCGGGGTGAGGGCGGACCAAAGCTAATGTATAATAAAGCTGCTCTGGGTATGAGAGATTTGCTCATGGAGCACCTCACTTATTTTTCTCCACAATTTCTCGCAGTACACGGCGATTCAAACATACGATTTGGCTTTCCGCAGATGTCACCTATGACAGTTACTGAGTATATTTTTATCTTTGTCGGACTATATTACCTGTTCAAACACAAAGAAAAATGGCGTTTCTTCCTTGTATCTTTGTGGCTTCTTTCACCTATCTCCGCGTCACTTTCATGGCAGACTACTTCATTAACACGATCATTATTTTTACTTGTCCCTTCTCTCATACTTACGGCATACGGTGTTGTATATCTTTGGTATGAGCTGAGATCTCACAAAAAAATCCTGTATGCGGTGAGTCTTATAAGTGTCTCCTCATTTGTAGTTTTTTACCTATACAGCTGGGATTTTTACCTTAACCACTACCCTAAACGCGCGCTTATAACACGTACCTGGCAGTGTGGATATAAAGAGCTGACAGACTATGTTAAGACAAACTATAGCAAAACCGACACGTTCTATATAACCCGGAAAAATGGCGAACCATATATATTCCTTCTATTTTTTCTTAATTATCCTCCTGCTCGCTATCAGAATGAAGCCACCCTTACAGCGCCTGATGAATATGGGTTTGGTCAGATAGAAAAATTTGATAAGTATCAGTTTCATTTTACGATACCCTCTGATGGCAAACGGAATGTTATAGTAGGATATCCTGATGATTTCCAGGGTACCTCGATTACTGAGGGACAGGTGAAAAAAATAAAGATCGGAACTGAAGAAATATTTTGGATATACGAACAAAATACAACCTCTACTTAGTAAGACTTAATCCATAACGGGCACGCTCATACATAGGATCCAGCTGCAGCGCGGTTTCAAAGGCTTTTTTTGCCTGCTCTTTTTTACTTTGTTTTAGATATATTATTCCCAGATTGGTATACAGATCGGCGTTGTGCTTATCCAGCAAAATTGATTTTTGTGCCATCTCTTCAGCTTTGGCATAGTCTTCCTGCTGAAGGTAGATCGCTCCCATATTTTTGTAGGATGGCCACAGAGAAGGATTAAGCATAACCGCCATGTTATATGATGCCAATGCCTTATCATTCATGCCGTTAAGTTGATATGCATAGCCAAGTGACTGATATCCAAGATCGTAATTAGATTTCAACTCTATTGCGATGAGAAGCTCCTGTATGGCCGCATTTAATTCTTTGCGTTCCATATAGAGAGTTCCCAGATTATAGTGTGCCTGGTAACTATGTGGTGATGACTCAACGGTCTTCGTCCAAAAGGTACTTTCATCTTTCCAGTCACTGTTTCGATCTACAGTTCGTATAAAAAGAGCGGCGATAATAATACTCACTACAACAAATGCCGTTTTGCCGGCAATATATTTACGCTCAGCAACGGTAAACGAATAGGCTACAAGCCAATACATGCCGATTGCCCCCAAATATACATAGCGTTCCGCGACAAACGAAGAAATGCGCAACGGTGTAAGTACCGGAAGCAGACTTATTACAAAAAAACATAACCAGAAAAATATATGCTTGTTTGCTTTATAGCTTATATAGAGAGCTCCTATATATAGCGCCGTGACAAAGAAACTTGCCATATACCCAAAAGTTGTTATAGGTTCCACATGATAGAGTGTTAAGCCAGTTGGCCAAAACAATAATTGCAGATATGTAGAGAACGAAACCGGGATAAGAATATACGGATTAGATACCTCAGAACTGAGCGCAAATACTTGTTTGTACATAGTCAATCTATATGCAACAAACGGAACATATATGAGAATCAAGCCAATTCCACCGGCAACATATGGCAGTAAATGCAAAAAATCTTTTTTCAGACGTCCCTGTGAAAACGAATATATAAACAAAATCGGCACAAGGACGAGCATCTTTTCAGATGTAACTATTCCTCCTACAAACAAACACAAAGAAACACCATACCAGACCGCGCTCTTTCTGGTACGAGCCATAATATATGTTATAAAGGAAGCCAATAGGAAAGCGGTATATAGAGCATACGATCCGCCTGATATCCATGTCACGACCTCAGTCGCTATCGGATGAACCGCGAAGAGTAAAGCGACATAAAAAGCAACCCGCTTACCGGAAATAAGGAATATCAGCACATATACTAAAATGGCGTTTATGACATGCAATAAAATATTCGTGATATGGTAGTGAACTGGATCAAACCCGCCCATGATGTAATTAATGTGACGTACCAGCGCCCACGCAATACCGCTGTAATGGGATAACACATAGTGAAGATTTCCGATATTGTTATTGTTTACTATACCTGCAATATCATCTGCTATAAAATCGTACCGAATAGTGCGGGCATACGCCAGAACGATAAGAACTATGAGGGCTGGAATTTTATATCCGATGCGCCTGTGTAGCATATTAAGATATTATACGCATGAGTATCGCCGATTAAAGAAAGAGATAAATGCTGAGGTTATAAAATGCGTGAATCAGTATGGGAATAATGAGACTTCTTCGTTGCAGGTAAAGAATAGATATAGCCAGACTAAGAATCATATCGGTCACCATAACTCTAAGCAATAAAAATCCGATTATCTTCTGACTGGTAAATAAAATAGGTACATGCAGAAAGAAAAAAAGGATACTCGCTAAAAATGAGGATGTGAAAATATTTTTCGAATCTTCATAGAGTCGTTTCAACACAAAACCTCTTGAAAGGACTTCCTCCGATATACTCGTTGCAAGAGAAACAAATATATAAAGAACAATAATCCCAAGGGTTAGCGTATTGCCCGAGGCAGGTATGATTGTTTTATACTTAACATAGTTGCTTAGCACTCCACTTAGAAAAAATATAAAACCAATAGAAGAACCTATTAGGATATCACTCATTTTGATCTTTGGTTTGAAATCAATGCCTGAAAAAAATTCCTTCTTCTCAACCCGCGTAATAAAGTAATATACCGGTAAGAGAAAAACTAAAGGCTTGGCAATAAATTCATCGAGCCATAACGGAAGATTGGTCTGAAACTTTGCGCGGTATATACTCCATATGATAAGGATAATTGCCCACGTATTAAGTACCTTTTGCGTCGGCGAAGTTTTTGGTTTCATCCTAATTAATGTACTCTTTTTTTGGGATATTATCAAGTAGGAAATGCTTATGTTATAAACCTTTAAGAAGATCGTATAGTTTTACTCTCAATATCCGCGAGAGTTTATATAATATTTTTATACTGGGATTTGCTTTGCCTTCCTCTATCCGGGCAAGGTATGTTCTATCTATTTCTGAAAGAAGAGCCAACTGTTCTTGAGACAATTTCTGACGTTTCCGCTCGTTAAGTATACTGTCACCCAGCCTTCGATAAAAGAAATTCCCACGCATATACGTACTATGATAATGTATAGGATCTATTAAGACGATCGATTATAGGCTACAAAGATCAGATAGTAGATCCTACTAATACTACCATATTTTCAATGCTCGACTTACTTACTCAAGAAAATCCTTCAATTTTCTCGCACGTGTTGGATGTTTCAGCTTACGGATAGCCTTTGCCTCTATCTGTCTTATTCGTTCCCGGGTTACTTTGAACTCTTTACCCACCTCTTCAAGGGTTTTCGGTTTACCGTCTTCAAGACCAAATCTCATGATAAGTACTTTTCGTTCCCGTGGTGACAATGTGTCGAGTACTTTCTGAAGAGCGTCTTTAAGAAGTTCGCGTGATACTTTGTCATAGAGAGTCGGCTGACTCTGATCGGCAACAAACTGTTCAAGGGTGGCTTCTTTATCATCTCCGACCGGTGTGGAAAGAGATTTGGGTTGCTGGGAAATCTTCATTAAGTTCTCCACTTCCTCAACGGTAAGCTGCATTTCTTTTGCCACTTCTTTTACTGCAGGCTCTCTACCCAGCTTTTGTACTAAGCGCCGCTGTGTTTTGTAGAACCTGTTTATCTGGTCAACCATATGAACAGGAATACGGATGGTTCTTGATTGGTCTGCTATCGCACGGGTTATCGCCTGACGGATCCACCATGTGGCGTATGTAGAAAATTTAAAGCCTCTTCTCCAATCATATTTTTCGACCCCGCGGATAAGGCCTTTGTTTCCCTCCTGAATAAGATCAAGGAAAGAAAGTCTTCTGCCCAGATATTTCTTAGCTATCGATACTACAAGTCTCAAGTTTGCTCTGATAAGTTTTTCTTTGGCGATTTCATCATCTTTCTCATATTTTTTCGCGAGCTCTATTTCTTCCTCAAATGTAAGAAGTGGTGTTTTACCAATTTCCTTAAGATATTTTTTAATAGGGTCGAGAGATTCTCCATGCTTAAGACTGACCAGCTGCTCAAGCTCTTTTTCAATTTCTTCAGCAGATTTATTTGCTTCGCTTTCTTCACGGGTAGATATTGTTTCAAAAATATCTATACCTTTCTGAAATGCGAGATTGAAGAACTCGTCAATTTCTTCAACGTGTTTTTCGGGTTCGGGATAGACCATAAGAATGTCATCCTGTACCAAAAACCCGTCATCTTCACCTTGTTTAAGTAAGTCCTTGAAGGATTTAGCGTATTTTTGTTTCATACTATTTGTAATTTTACACTGAGGAAGCCCTTTTTTCTACCTCTCTCAACATTTCGGACAATGAGGCGATTTGTTTTTCTTTATCTGGTTCATCAGATTGTTCCAATAAATCAGAGATACGTTTCTTGAGAGATGTCTTCTTTATTTCGTTAGCAACCCTTGTTAGATTAGGTTGCTGATCCGGATCATTTCCGGTATACATATAAACTTCATCACACACAGGTTGCAGTTCCGCTGCAAGTGTGGGGACAAACTCTTTTATATCAAATCGCTGCGGGTGTGACTTTTTGTACTCAATAAGGGCAGCACATATTTTGGCGAGAGCAGGTACGGTAAAATCTTCATACGAAAGTATCTCGAAGGCCTGATCCACTACAGTATAAGGGTTATCACTCTGAAGAATATAGCTAACAAGAAAACGCTCCATCATGATACGCCGGTCCGGTGGGGTGCTTGCCTGTGCCGAAACAAACGGTCGCGCAGGTTTTTTTTGCCGGTTTGAGTTTCTTGTCAGTCGTTCAACACTCTCATCACTCACATCCAGAAGAGCAGCAATTTTTTTGATGTAATAGGACTGAACGATAGGATTATGAATCCGTCCTATATAGGGAACTATGTCATCTCCGATTTGCTTCTTCGCGTAGGGGCTGCTGTCACCATGTGTTTTTATAGCAAGTGTGATAAGAAAATCATATATCGGTACTGCATGCTGCAGTGATTTCTTAAACGCCACATGGTCGTTGCGCACTGCTTCGTCTGGATCTTTGCCATTCTCTACCGTTACAACACTGATATCGAACTCCAGTTCTTCAGCCTCCCTAATACCGCGTTTTACCGCGTCCTCACCTGCCGCATCAGCATCAAGGGCGAGCGTTACTTTCTTTGTCAGCCTTTTAAGCACTCCTAACTGTTCTTTCGTAACTGCTGACCCTTTTATCGCGACTACGTTTTCAACACCATGCTGATAGGGAAGAATCATATCAAACTCACCCTCTACCAGAAGAACATTGTCCTGCTTTTTAATACCATCTTTCGCAAGATGAATGCCAAACAGACTCTCGCGTTTATGATAGATTGTTGTTTCAGGAGTATTTACATACTTAGCCGCACCCGGATCTGAGCTCAATAATCTGCCTGAAAATCCAATAATGTTGCCTCGGATGTCTTTTATAGGAAACATTATGCGGCCACGGAACCGATCATAATAGTGAGCACTGCCGCTCTGTGACAGAAGGCCGGCATTGTAGATGTCTTCTTCTTTGTAATTTTTCTTCTTCAAAAATCTCAGAAGTGAATCCCACGATTGCGGAGCATAACCCAGCTTGAAGGTTTTAATCATCTTAGGATGCAGTGCTCTGCCCTCCAAATAGGTCAATGCCTCTTTTCCATACGGGGTACTATGTAGTATATATTCAAAATAATCAGCAGCCAGAACATTGATACGCATCAATACTTCTTTGGTTTTCCATTCTTTATCTTCAAATCCTACAGACTCCAGTTTAACGCCTGCCTTTACTGCCAGCTCCTTTAACGCCTCATAAAATGTAATATTTTCCCACTTCATAAGGAACTTAATAGCGTCTCCTCCATCATGGCATGCTCCAAAACAGTGCCATATCTGCCGTTCAGGTGAGATAACAAAGGAGGGAGATTTCTCGTTATGAAACGGGCAGTTTGCCTTATAACTTCGTCCTGCTTTTTTGACAGGGATATAACTTCCTATGAATTCTACGATATCAATTTTTGATTTTATAAGCTCCGTCTGATTTTCCATATGCGTATTCCGTGGCTAAATTAACATTTAGGTAAATAATACTTGTTTTCTTTTTAGAATCTCTATTATAATTGAAATGATGTTGTATCTTTATCTGGATAAAAATCAAATTAAATTGCTCTACCTGAAAAAGACCTTACTTGGTCAGTTCGAAAGTGCTTTCTATGAAAAGAAGCATCAGGTTGATCTTTTGGACAAGGAGCATGTCAATAACACCGATGTACTTGCCTCGGCTATCAAAGAGGCCATTACTTCGCTCTCCCCTTCTCAGGTAAAAGATAAAGAGGTATGTCTTATACTGCCTCAAAAGGCTTTTTATTACGTACGGGCCGAAGTGCCAAAGGACATTGCCCCTTCCGCAGTAACTCCTTTTATTAAAGATAAAGCCCGAGCGAACATTCCCACAGACATCGATAACTGCCTCTTCGACTATTATATCCAAGAGAACGAGAAAGAAAAACAGATTATATTCTACGCGATTAGTAAAGACGTGCTAAAAAAATATCATGAAGCGTTTAGTCTTATCAACCTTCAGATCACCGCGCTCGTACCGGAATCGCTAGCCTATTTCAAACTTTTCGAGAAAACACTGAGAAAAGATAAGAAAGAGTATATTTTATACGCGAATCTCGATGTTGATCGCATAACAGGCTATCTTTACGACTCCTATGGTCCGCTTGATGCTGAACGGACAATAGAGACTGCGATAAAAGAAACCACCAATATAGAAAAAATTCTCAAACAGGAAGCGGTTAAGAATGAAGAGAAGGGAAAAAAGATTAATAGACTTATTCTTTCCGGCGACAATTCTGAGAGCGTAAGACAGGATACATTTACAAAACAGGTCGGCATCTGGACAAACCCGCTTAAAAAGATAATACCCGAGTTCTATCAGGACTATCTTAAACTTTTGGTTTCAAACCAGACAACACCTATTCAGTTTCTTAAGTATGACGTCTGTATAGGTGCCTTTATCTTTTCACTCGAAAATAAAAACTTCTCTTTCTTCAAAAAACGCGCAGGTGATGTGTTGAAAAAAACAACATTTTCCCGGCCTCAGGTAAAGCTGCCACTGAAAGAGATATCTCTTTTTGTAGGTTCTTTTGCGCTGTCGTTTGTAGTACTTCTTGGACTATCTAAACTGAATATGAGTCCTCTGAGCTTCCTTGGCAATAATCAGACCATAGTAACCGTCACACCTTCACCATTGCCGGTAAGTCCGTCTCCCACCTTTACTCCCACACCCGCTATAGCCAGAGCCGAAGTAAAAGTAAAAGTGCTCAATGGTTCGGGTATAGCCGGCAAGGCAAACGATGTAAAGGACGCGCTGAAAGCAAAGGGGTACGAAGAAATCCTTACCGGAAACGCGGATAATTTTGAGTACACAACTACAGAGATTCAGGTAAAAAAATCTACTCCCAACCTTGGAAATGCTGTCAAAAATGATCTTGCTGATAATGTAGCCTCCCCCACTATTACAACGCTCGAAGAATCTTCTACAGCCGATGTTATTGTCATCGTCGCTAAAGACTTTAAATAACCATCCAGATTGAGTGACTCCCCTGATTGTCTATAGTATAATATATTGTTCTGATAGGATAAATAAATATGGAAGACAAAAAAAAGGAACTGGAAGAAAAACTGGCCAATATCATACAAAAAGCAGACCTTGCGAGCAAAAAGCAGGAACTCCAGGCTCTTGAAGCAAAAACATATGACGCTTCGTTCTGGGCTGATCCTCAGGCATCGAGCGAAACTATGAAAAGAATAAACTTTCTTAAAAAAGAGACTGACGATATTGAGATGATGCAGCTCTACTTTGAAGAAAATGAGCTTGAAGAAGCCGAAAAACTCATCTCAAAATATCAGGTAATTATGTTTCTGAATGGACATTATGACCGCGGGGACGCGATCTTCTCTATACACGCAGGCCAGGGAGGAACTGAGGCGATGGACTGGGCCAATATGCTATTTCGTATGTATATGCGCTATTTTGAGCGCAAAGGCTGGAAGTTTGATGAGATTGACAGAGTAGAAGGAGAGGAAGCGGGGATTAAAAGTACTATTATAAACGTATACGGATCATTTGCTTATGGCTACCTAAAGGCAGAAGCAGGTGTTCACCGGCTTGTACGACAGTCTCCGTTTAATGCTGACAAACTGCGACAGACATCGTTTGCTCTTGTCGAGGTACTCCCTATGATTGAGGAAAAATCTATTGATATAAAGGAAGAGGATCTGGAATGGGCATTCTTCCGCGCCGGAGGCCATGGAGGACAGAATGTAAATAAGGTATCTTCGGCTGTCCGCCTTACTCATAAACCATCAGGTATAGTTGTTTCCTGCCAGACCGAAAGACAGCAGGGGCAGAATAGAGAAAACGCTCTTAAAATACTGCGGGCAAAGCTTTGGCAGATTGAAGAAGAACGGAAACAAGATGCAATGGATACGTTCAAAAAAGATAAAATAGCCTCATTTGGTAGACAGATACGCTCATATGTATTGCACCCTTACAAACTCATTAAAGATTTACGTACGAATCATGAAGAAACACAGGTAGAGAAAGTCCTCGACGGCGACCTCGATGAGTTTATTCAGGAATATCTAAAAAAATAATCACTTCTTATACATCTTCCCCGCTTGTTTTTTTGTCAGAACCTTGCTATCCTAAATGATATTATGACAAACCAAAAACTTATTCATGATATAGATCCGTCATCAGGTTCATCCAAACTATTGATACTATCCCTTCTTATAGCCGTCGCCCTCGGTACCGTTACAGGCTATATTCTCAGCGCGCCTAAAACTAGTAACTCAGCCAAAGAGGCAGGATTGGTTTCAGACGCTGTCGTCGAAAAAAGTGTTGGTATCGCAGATAAAGAAACATTTCCCGACAAAGTAGAAGGGATGTTAAAAGAAGGCGGCATAGAAGGTGAAGGAAACTATCATCTTGACCGTCCGGGTGGTGTGTCACAGAGTGTATATTTGACTTCTACAACTGTTGATTTAGCTCCCTACACAGGAAAAAAAGTGCGTGTATGGGGTAAAACATTCCAGGGAGAAAAAGCCGGATGGCTTATGGATGTTGGGTATGTTGAGATCTTAAAATAACTAGCCCTTCCCTATGTATGTAATACCATTAATGCGGGGTGTTCGAGATTATTATCATGATAACATTTGACAAAGTCACAAAAAAATACGCCTTTGATAACCTGGCACTGGATCAGGTTTCATTTCAGGTCGATGATAACGAATTTGTATTTCTTGTCGGACCCTCGGGAGCAGGTAAAACAACCATACTTAAATTACTCCTGCGTGAACTTTTATTAACCTCAGGCACTATTATTATTGACGATACAGATATCTCTACAAAACGATTCAAAAATATTCATAAACTTCGTCAGCGGATAGGTGTTGTTTTTCAGGATTTTAAAATACTTAGTGACAAAAATGTCTATGAAAATATTGCCCTTAGTCTACAGGTAATCGGCATGCACGACTATCAGGTAAAAAAAGAGGTTATGGAAGCTCTTGAGCTGGTAAACCTTACACATAAAGAACTTCAGTTTCCTACTCAGCTATCTGCTGGCGAACTTCAACGTGTGGCGATAGCCCGAGCCATTGTCGGTAACCGTGATATCATTCTGGCGGACGAACCCACAGGTAACCTTGATCCTAAAACCACATGGGAGATAATGAGAATATTCAAAAAACTCGAGGGAACAAAAACAATACTGTTCGCCACCCATAACAGCGATATAGTGAATAGCCTAAAGAAACGTGTGTTGGTAATGAAAGATGGTAAGCTTATAAAAGACAATAGAAAAGGGGGATATGAACTATGAAAGACATTCTGACTTCAATTAGAAGAACCCCGTATCAATCATTGGCAGCGTTCATGGTACTATTCTTCACATTATTTCTCTCAACCAGTCTCTTTATACTGTTGAGCTTTTTACATGGACTGTTGGGGTATGTAGAAACTCGCCCTCAGGTGACTGTTTACTTTCAACAGAAAGCCTCTGAAAACCAGATATATAAACTCAGAGATGATCTTATTGCATCGGGTAAAGTGGCTGATGCTAAATATATTTCCAAGGATAGTGCGTTCAAGATCTATAAGGAACAGAACAAGGATAATCCACTCCTCTTGGAAATGGTATCCGCAAGCATACTACCCGCCTCTCTTGAAATTTTTGCAAAAAAGCCAGAATTTTTACCTGAGATCGCCGAATATATAAAAAAACAACCGGGAGTTGATGAAGTCCATTTTCAGAAAGATATATTTGACAGGCTCCTCAACCTTACCTCTATCCTACGTAAGACCACCGTTGTTCTGTTTGCCTTCCTCATATGTATGTCTATTGTTGTGCTCTCTACAACAACGCTCTTTAAAATCGCTCTGAAACGAGATGAGATTGAACTTCTGAGGCTTCTGGGTGCAACCGGATATTATATTAAAAAACCTTTTCTTGTGGAAGGATTATTCTTTGGATTTACGGCTGCTCTTTCGTCATTTCTTATAATTATAGGTGTAATTTTATACTTTAATACATTTATTACGTCATACTTACAGGGCGTTCCGGCACTTTCACTCAGTATGTATACCTATACCCTCAATGTATGGCCAATAAGTCCGCTATTCATGCTCATTACATTTGCGCTCTCTGCGCTCTTTGGTATGGGCATAGCATTTATCGCCAGCTATATAGCCACAGAGAAATATCTTACATAGCTTCTACAGGTTAGTTATAATGAATATAATTATGGTATTAAAAAAGACGGCTGCCATTTTTGTTCTGCTACTTACACTCTTTTGTAGTACATTTCCATCTTTGATAAATGCTGACGAAAATGAAGACGCTCAGAAAAAAGAAATCGAAAAGAAAATTCAGCTCTACCAAAGCAAGCTTGATGAGGCGCGAAGCCAAAAAAATACCCTCTCCTCACAAATCCAGTATATGGACGCACGAATTTACCTAACAGGCCTTCAGGTAATCGAGACCGAAAAGAAAATCATAAGTACGCAAAAAGAAATTGAAACCCTCAGTTCAAAGATTGAGGGCCTCGATACCTCACTTGATTTCTTATCACGGACACTGGTGCAGCATGTTGTGGCAGGTTATAAAGGCAGATCAACCTCGATATTTGATGTAGTACTCAATAGTTCCAACGCAACTCAACTTGTAAACGGCGTGCAGTATCTCAAGCTTACTCAGGATAATAATCAAAAACTTCTTGTACATGTCCAGGAAGCTAAACTTAACTTTGAAGAACAAAAAACGCTTCGCGAAAAGAAAAAACTGGAGCTTGATACCTTAAGCAAACAACTGGCACAGCAAAAAATAGATCTCGATGTACAGAAAATAAATAAACAGAGGCTCCTTGAAATAACAAAAAACGACGAATCTACTTACAGCAAACTGCTCGAAGACGCGCGCAAGCAGCTGGCAGGCTTCAAATCATTCGTTCAGACTGCCGGCGGCGGTGTTATAGCCGCGAATGCGTTTGGAACAGGAAATGGTGGGTGGTACTACTCACAACGTGACGCCCGATGGGCCGGAGTGAGAATGGGTGATTCAAACGACTCTGTTCTGGAAGTAGGATGTCTTATTACCGATATCGCGATGATTATGAAGAAAGATGGCGCCAATATGACTCCCGCAGATATAGCCGCAAACTCTAATTATTTCTTTTCCAATACAGCGTTTATGCTGCATCCTTCACGATTTAGCTGGCCAAACGGCAAAAGTTACGTAAATGTTTCGACCGGTAGTATCGATGATGAACTTAAGAATGGACGTCCGGTAATAGTTGGTGTATATCATGGAGCCTATGGAACTCACTACATAGTTCTCAAAGAGTTAAGCGGCAGCGACTATATAATAAATGATCCCTATTATGGTCCTGACAAAAAATTCTCGGAACTGTACTCCAAAAGCTCAATCTTCGTAGCCGCTGTATTCAAATAAGATAAAGTACAAAAATGTCGTGTATAGTCTGTTGCCCTCATACCCCTTTCTGAGCTACTGTGTTTTTATGAAGGTTGTACTCGTACTCTTAGCATTCATACTTATGTTTCCATACTCAGTGATGTATGCGGACCTTCGTATTAATGAAATCTATCCTATCCCTTTAAATGCCGATGATGAGTGGATCGAACTTTATAACGATAGTGATTCCGCAGTGTCGCTTACCGATTATCAGGTAGTTGATGAAAAGAACAATCCACTTACTATAATGTCATCCGAGATAATGGCTCACGCATATGCTAAAGCCACGTCCCGAAACGTACTCAATAATACCGGTGACACAGTAACACTGCTCTTCAAAAATAATCCCATACATTCTGTCATATACCCTGAGGGCATGACTGCCGGAATGACATATGTATTCTGTAGCAGTCGTGAGAATAGTTGGCTCACTTCAATGAACCCGTCACCCCTTGCGGAAAACTTAACACAGTGTACTGCCAGTAGTTCTGCACAGTTAACGACGAGTCCTTCTCCTGATGTTACAGCAATACCGACAGAACTCCTCGCCCGGATATATATAAACGAGTATATGCCGTATCCCGAAACAGGTTCACAGGAATGGGTTGAGTTATATAATGACAATGATATCGAGCTACAGCTAACAGAGTATTATATAGATGACGAAGAGCAGTCCGGATCATCGCCGTATGCATTTTCTGCCCAACTTCCTCCACATGGATACAGGGTTATTGCTCTCTCTAGTTCTCTCCTCAATAATACGTCCGATGCTGTACGCCTCCTGACACCTCAAAAAAACATGATAGCTGGTTCTTCATATTCATCAGCACCCAAAGGAAAAACATGGGGCAGTTCGTCGGACCGCTCCCGACTATGCATTCAGGAACCCTCTCCCGGTGACTCAAACAATACATGTGATGAGCCCACTCCGAGTGTAACCACTGCTTCTCCCCTGCCGACGCATACGTTGATACCCTCGGTTGCTAAACACCTCTCACTCACAACCGTACCCACATCTATAAAACGCCCGGTTAAGAGTAACATTTTGGGTGCGATGATAACACATGGTCCGGCAACCACAAAAAGCGAATCGGTTGCCTTACCGACACGCGGCATAAGTCCTTCGCTGCGTCAAAAAGAGCCCGATCCTCAGAAACTACGCATTCTTATAATTGTTAGCACAGGAATAATTGTCGCGCTTGTAGTGTCGATTGTAATACGCATTCGTCATGAAATGCTTCAGCAGGAATAAAACTATTGACATAGCACGCTCTTTATATTGTATATTTATATATATTGGTATAAATTAGTATGCCTTATTGTTGTATATGAAAAAAATCTTTAACTTCTTCCACTACCTTTTGATTCCCCAAGCAAAGAACAATTTCAGGGCTAAAGCGCTTCATCATGATTTCCTTACTATTTACCTTCTGGTTGCTCTTGTTTCGGCAATAATGTTCAAAAACACGGTAACAGTAGGAGGCAACGTTCTTGGCTTTGCGACAGATGTAACGATAGAAAAGCTCTTTCAACTTACCAACTCAGAACGGGCTAAACAAGGGCTCTCACCTCTTACATACAACGATCAGCTCGCAACCGCAGGGCAGAGAAAAGCAGCTGATATGTTTGCCAAAAATTACTGGGCTCACTATGCTCCCGATGGCACAGCCCCCTGGGATTTTATAAAAAAAGCAGGTTATACCTACGAATACGCAGGAGAAAATCTCGCAAAAAACTTTATGTTCAGTCAGGGAGTAGTAGACGCCTGGATGAACTCCACAACCCACAGAGAAAATCTCTTAAGAAAAGAGTATACCGATGTTGGTTTTGCGGTCGTGAACGGCGTTCTAAACGGTGAAGAAACGACTCTCGTGGTACAGGAGTTCGGTAAGCCACTCAGTGGCCTTGCGCTTACCCGTGAAGTATCGGCACAAGAACCTCAGCCAGTCGTATCACAAGCGCCACAGGCAGTACCCACTGCTGCGGTAGAACAATCGCAAGTATCTCAGGCAATTCCCGCGGGTCAAACAGTAAATGGACTCAGCGGAGGAGCATCACGTCCTCTTATAAATCTTATGCCCGCGTACGTAAATCTAAATCTAGTATTTTTTGCGTTCCTGCTGCTTGCACTCCTTCTTGATCTCTACTTTGCCATGAAACTCAAGGTAATACGCGTTGGCGGTAAAAATATAGCTCACTTTATGTTTATTGGATTTATTTTTGCGGGATTGTTACTAATTACATTAAAGGGCGCGATACTTTAACCTCATATGACTCACTACGTTCATCACCTTAAGAAAGATATACAGCGACATTTGTTTGATTATCTTATGTTGTTTACCAGTGGCGTCGCTTTTTTGATAGCCCTGAACGTTTTTAAAGGCGAAAAACTCATTACCTTCATAATCCTCATGGCGTTCACTTCTGTATACATAATATGGGGTATATACCACCATATCATTGACGATAGCATTCGCCTTAAAACTGTGTTAGAATACATCCTCATCGGGTTTACTATTATCTTTTTATTAAAACTTCTCCTGATCACATAACTGTATGAAAGGAATTATTCTGGCAGGCGGAAAAGCTACAAGACTAAGACCTCTTACAAAGATCACTTCCAAGCAGCTTCTCCCTGTATATAACAAGCCCATGATCTTTTACCCCATTGAAACACTGGTAAAAAGCGGCATTACCGAAATTCTTATCATAATGGCACCAGAATATGCTGGACATTTTCTCAATCTTCTCGGGTCAGGAAGAGATTTTGGAGCAAAATTCAGCTATGAGATACAAGAAGAACCTCGAGGGCTTGCAGATGCATTTCGTATCGGAAAGAGTTTTATAGGAAATGACAATGTAACAATGATCTTGGGTGACAATATATTTGATCATGATTTTACTCAAAGTATTCAGAGTTTCAAAAGCGGAGCTAAGATATTTGCTAAGAAAGTAGATGATCCTCAACGATTTGGAGTAGTTGAGTTTGATGCAAACAACAAAGTATTGTCAATCGTCGAAAAACCAGCAGATCCCAAGAGTAACTATGCAGCTGTAGGTATTTACATTTACGATAATAAAGTAGTTGAGTTTGCCAGAGACCTACAACCTTCACCAAGAGGCGAGATAGAAATAACTGATATTAATAACATGTATCTCAAAAAAGAAGAACTCCAGGTAGATATTATTGATGGAATCTGGGAAGACGCCGGAACATTTGATAGTTTATTAGCCGCGAACTTGTACTGGGCGAAGAAAAACGGCGCTAAGGTCGCTTGAACTCTATCAAATTATAACGTAAGATATAGGAATCATATGGATACAACGCAGCTCTTATTAACAATAATCTTAAGCCTTACCACGTTTTTACTGATTGTTGTGGGAGTGCAGCTTATATTTGTTCTCCGTGAACTGCGTAAAACGATTATTGCGGTCAGAAGAATTATTGGTAGTTTTGAAAGTCTGGGAGTCGGCCTGGACAACGGATTCCACGAGGTTGTTGGGTTTCTGAATGGCTTCAAAACTATCTTTAAGCTCATCGAAACAGTCTCTGGCAGAAAAAATGAAAAATCAAAATAACCATACACCATCAAACTTCTGGTTCGGTTTTGCAGTAGGCACATTCGGGGCAGTTGCCGCAGCATACCTTATGGGGACAAAGCAGGGACGAGAAACCCTCAAAAAGCTTATTCAGTATGCGGATCGGATGGAAGAAGGGTCAGATGAGTTTCTAGATCTCATGGATTCTCTAAAACAGGTAGTAAAACAAAAATCATCAGACATTGTCGATTCTATAGAAGGAGCCACAGAACAGTCTAAATCAAACAGAACTCTCGATTCTCTCATCGAAAAAGTAAAAAGCATTACCAGAGACGGCGGCCACAAGGAGATATTCGTAAAAAAGTAACTACCCCGTGCTTTTGGTACCTTATTATAAGTAAATCTCATTTCGTATTGACATTTTATAAATTGTGTTGTATAGTAAATAAGTTTTTTTAAACACCCCTATTTTACGTAGGGATTTTTTGTTTTAAATATTTTTAGCACCTCTAAGCCACAGATGAATACCCCAAACAAAAACCTTAACTCTTTCTCCGAACTTAATTATAAAGAAGATACAAAGCTACAGGGATTGGATTTGATTGAGGTACAAAAGATCTCATGGAACCAATTTCTCCAGGAAGATTTGAAGCAAATTCTCCAGGAATTTTTCCCCATTGAGGACTATACAGGCAAAAAATTCTCACTGCACTTCGTTGATTTATACTACGGAGAACCTAGATATCCCATCGAACTATGTCTTGAGAAAAAACTGACCTATGATTCTCCTGTTTATGTAAAACTAAAACTCATAAATAAAAAAACAGGGACTGAAAAAGATCAGGACGTATACTTCTTCAACGTCCCGAACATGACAGACAGAGGAACATTCATCATAAATGGTATTGAACGCGCAATCATAAATCAGATCGTAAGATCACCGGGTATATACTTTACCGCTGAAATTGATAAGACAACCGGTCTTACGCTTTATAATGCGGAAGTACGTCCATATATTGGTGCATGGCTCGACTTTACTATCAACAAGCATGGACTCATTGAGATCAAGGTTAACAAGAAAAGAAAATTCCTTGCATCAACGTTCCTTCGCATTTTTGATGGTGAAAATAACGCGACTCTATTAAATTACTTTGACGATGTTGATAAAGAACTTGTTGATAAATATCTCTTACCTACATTTAAAAAAGACCGAACAAAAAATCGTGACGAAGCGGTCCTTGAGTTTTATAGAAAAATAAAACCAGGTGAACCTCTTATCTTAGAAAATGCTCATAAAACACTGCAGAGTATGTTCTTCGACAGACGCAGATACTCACTTGCTGATGTCGGTAGATACAAAATAAATAAAAAACTTGGAGTAAATCTTGAGATAAAACCAGAAAATCACATGCTTCACAAAAAAGACATATTGGAAGCTCTTAAATATCTTATAACCTTATCCAAAGGAAACGGTAAATTTGATGATATTGATCATCTTGGTAACCGAAGACTGCGAACCGTCGGCGAACTCGTTGGTATGTACGGCATTCGTGTAGGTATGGTAAGAGCTGAAAAAGAAGTAAAAGAACGTATGAGTTTGGTTGCCAGTGATGTACACCCTACCCCTTCTCAGGTTGTAAACTCAAAGCCGATCATTATGGCCATGAACTCATTCTATAGAACAAGTCAACTCTCAACGATCGTTGATCAGACAAATCCTTTATCAGAACTCGACAACTTAAGAAGAATTACCGTCGGAGGACCGGGTGGTATTGAGAAAGAACGAGCTTCATTCTCAATCCGTGATATTTCTTCCTCACAGTATGGAAGAATTGATCCTATTAGATCTCCTGAAGGTCCGAATATCGGCGTCGTAACATATATGGCTCTGTATTCACGTGTGAACAGATACGGATTCCTCGAAACACCCTATCGTAAACTTGTGAAAGAGGGTACAGGAAAGAACTCAAAAGTAAAAATCTCAACTGAAGAAGTATTTATGCAGGCTGATGATGAAGAAAAATATTACATTACATCTGCCAACGTCGGTATTGACGATAACGGTTATCTTACAGATCAGAATGTTATAGCCCGTCATCAGGGAGAAATCGTTGAAGTCCCTGTTGAAAAGCTTGACTTTATTGATGTCACACCACGTCAGGCTATCGGCGCTTCAGCAGCTCTTATCCCCTTCTTACAGAACGACGATGCATCACGTGCTCTCATGGGTACGCACATGCAATGTCAGGCCGTACCTCTGGTCAAGCCTTCGGCACCGGTTGTACGAACAGGAATGGAAAAGAAAGTAAGTGCTTCACTCGGAAGAACTATCTTTGCCCCTGAAGATGCCGTAGTCGATTATGTTGACGGTAAGAGAGTAACCCTAAAGGGCAAATCAGGAAAGATATATAAATATGAACTTGAACGATATCTGCGAACAAACAAAGACGTAGCGTTTGATCAGAGACCACGTGTAGAACCGAAACAGAAACTCAAAAAAGGTGATATCGTAGTTGACGGACCTGCAACTGATCAGGGTAATCTGTCACTCGGTCAAAACCTGGTAATTGCCTATACCTCTCTAAACGGCTTGGGCTACGAAGACGGATTTGTCGTATCAGAGCGCGTTGTGAAAGAAGATCTGCTTACCTCAATCACGAGTGAAGAATTTGTTGCCGATGTAGTAGATACTAAACTTGGACCAGAAGAACTTACACGGGATATCCCAAATGTAAGAGAAGAAGTGCTCCAAAATCTTGATAAAGAAGGCTTGGTTGTACTTGGCACACAGGTAAAAAGTGGAGATATTCTTGTTGGAAAAGTAGCTCCCAAAGGTGAACGCGAACTGACCGCAGAAGAACGTCTTCTACGCGCCATCTTCGGAGAAAAAGCTAAAGATGTAAAAGATACCTCACTCAGAATGCCTTACGGAAAAAGAGGAACAGTAGTAAAGATAGAAACTATCGATTCACAAAAAGATCCTAACGAACTTGAGCCAAGTGTTATGAGAAGAATTCTCGTAACTACCGCTCAGATGAGAAAGATCTCTGTCGGAGATAAGTTGGCCGGACGACACGGTAATAAAGGCGTCATTGCCCGAATTATGCCTGAGTACGACATGCCTTATCTTGAAGATGGTACACCAGTGGATGTAATCATCTCCCCTCTTTCTATCCTTGCCCGTATGAATCTTGGACAGCTTTTCGAGACATTGCTTGGAATAATAGCACAAAGAAATGGTACACAGATTTCTATACCTGTATTCGAGAAATTACGCGAAGGATTCATGTTCGAACAGTTTAAGGCACTGGGCATACCTGTTGACGGAAAGATGACACTTTACAATGGAGAGACAGGACTTCCCTTTGATAAGCCTGTACTGGTAGGCGTAGGATACATAATGAAACTTATTCACATGGTTGAAGATAAATTCCACGCACGATCTGTTGGTCCATACTCGCTCGTTACACAGCAACCTCTGGGAGGAAAATCTCAGATGGGAGGACAGAGATTTGGAGAAATGGAAGTCTGGGCACTTCAGTCTCACCGTGTCCCTGCTACATTGCAGGAGATGCTTACCATCAAATCAGATGATGTCCGTGGACGCACAAAAGCATTTGAATCTATCATCAAAGGTCTCGATATTCCTCAGTCAAGTGTACCGGAGTCATTCCACGTACTGACAAAGGAACTAAACGCATTAGGTTTATCAATTGATTTCATCACATAACATAAGTATGGAAGAACTGCACATGGTTGATTTTTCAGGATTGAGAATTAGACTTGCTTCCCCGGAAGATGTTCTGGGATGGTCAAAAGGTGAAGTCACCAAACCTGAAACTATAAACTACAGAACCTTTAGACCGGAAAAAGACGGTTTATTCGACGAAAGAATCTTCGGACCTACCAAAGATTATGAATGTTACTGTGGTAAATACAAAAGAATCCGATATAGAGGTATCGTCTGTGATCGCTGCGGAGTTGAAGTAACTTCTTCCGTAGTCCGCCGTGAACGTATGGGACATATTAAACTTGCCTCTCCTATAGCCCATATTTGGTATTTCAAAGGATCATCCTCACCGCTCAGTATTATCCTTGATATACCTCCACAAGCTCTTGAAAGAATTATTTATTATGCTCTTTATCTTGTAAGAGAAGTAAATAAAGATGAACAGAAAAAATCAATTGATAGCCTTGAAGAACTGAAAGCCAAAGATGTACAGCAGGAAGAAGCTATCTATGATGGTAATAAATCCGCCCTTAAGGATGATTACTCTAAACAAAAAAAAGACATTGAAAAAAAGATCACCAATCTTGAACAGCGAGAGATTACCTTGCAGGAACTTGATCTGAAAGAGAGAGAACAGTTCAGACAACTTTCTGATACCTTCGTTGAACAAAAATCTCAACGCGTAGCTTTCTATGACAGAATAATAAAGATCATCAAAGCTCTTAAGGCGAATGACACCCTTGAAGAGGATGATTATCTCTTCATGCGTGAAAAGAATATCGACGAATGTGTAAAAGTAGGTATGGGTTCTGAAGTGTTGTACGAAATGCTTGCTAGCATTGATCTTCAGAAAGTATATACCACAACCTTAAACGACCTTACTAAATCAAAGGGTGAAAAAAGAAATAAGATGCTCAAAAAAACACGGGTTATCGAATCATTCATGAAGAGTAAAATTCAACCAGTATGGATGCTTCTTACCGTACTTCCGGTCATACCTCCTGATCTGAGACCTGTTGTACAACTTCCTGGTGGAAAATTCGCGACATCAGATTTAAATGATCTTTACAGAAGAGTCATAAACCGAAATATCCGTCTGAAACAGCTCATCGATCTTGGCGCGCCTGAAATTATATTAAGAAACGAAAAAAGAATGCTTCAGGAAGCAGTTGACTCACTCCTTGATCTTCAAAAATCAAGAGGTCGTTCACGCAATCAGGGAACCACAGCTAAAGTACTCAAATCCTTGTCAGATGTATTAAGAGGAAAACAGGGTCGTTTCCGTCAGAACCTGCTCGGTAAACGCGTAGACTACTCTGGACGTTCAACAATCATTGTTGGTCCTGAACTTAAAATAGATCAGTGCGGTATACCGAAAGAAATGGCACTTGAGCTATTCAAGCCTCATTTATTGCATGAAATTATCATAAGAGGACTCGCGCCAAACATAAAAAGCGCCAAAAATTTCCTCGAACTCAAAGAGCCTGTTGTATACGATATCCTCGAAGAAATCATCAAGGATCATCCTGTATTACTCAACCGTGCTCCTACCCTTCACAAACTGTCGATCCTGGGCTATTACCCTGTTCTGACCGACTCGTATGCCATAAAACTGCATCCTACGGTCTGCGCAGGTTACAACGCGGACTTCGACGGAGATGCCATGGGTGTATTCTTACCCCTTTCCAAAACAGCCATTGATGAGGTTAAAAGCAGAATGTTGCCTTACCAGAATCTTCTGAAACCTGCTGACGGCACTCCTATCGTCATTCCGAATAAAGAAATGGCACTGGGTGTGTATTACCTCACAACCATCAATAACAAATATAAAGATGTAAAAGATGAAACACTGAAATGGTTCGGAAACGAAAATGAAGCAATCAGCGCATACCATCTGACACGCATAGAACTGCGACAGCCTATTCTTGTGAAAATAGGTGAAGGCGGATACGTAAAAACTTCGGTTGGCCGTATTCTGTTTAATAATCTATTGCCACAGGAACTCCGATACATAAACAGCGATGTGAAAGCCGGCGATATCAAAACACTTATCGTAAGAGCGATGAAACTGTTTGATGATACTTCTATCGTTGGTCAACTTATCGATAAGATCAAAGAGATCGGTTTCTGGGCTGCCACCATGTCAGGTGGACTCTCAGTTTCTATCTTTGACTGTAAAATAATCCCTGAGAAGGACGGCATTGTTGCCGAAACCGAGGTTGAGATCGAAAAAATCGAAAGCAACTTTAACCAAGGATTACTTACAGTTGACGAAAAGAAACGATACTCCAATAAATTATGGATCGAAACAACCGAAAAATTAGCTGATCTTACCTGGGATGCAATTGATGAAGAGAATCCTGTAAAAATCATCATTAAATCCGGAGGCGCTCGTGCTTCTCGAGAGCAGTTGAAACAGCTTTCAGCTATCAAAGGACTCGTAGTTGATCCATTAGGCAAAATCATCGAAGTACCTACCAAATCAAATTACCGTGAAGGTTTATCAATCTTCGAATATGTTATATCGGCAAGAGGAGCTCGAAAAGGTCTTACAGACTCAGCTTTGAAAACAGCTGACGCTGGATACCTTACAAGAAGACTTGTAGACGTTGCTCATGACATGATCATAAGAGAAGCCGACTGTAACGCATCAGAAGGTCTTACCGTCCACGGTGAAAATGATGAACGTGCAGAGAAACTCAAAGACCGCGCAAAGGGAAGATTTGCAATGAAAGATGTTATCGGTGCCAATAAGCAGGTGCTTATAAAAGCCGGTGAACTCATCGATGAAGAAAAAGAGCAGTTGCTGGAGACTAATAACATAAAACAAATAACCGTACGCTCACCGTTGTACTGCGAATCAAGATATGGCATCTGTCAGAAATGTTACGGTATTGATCTTTCAACAAATAAACATGTTGAAATCGGCGTACCTGTAGGCGTAACCGCTGCACAGTCTGTCGGAGAACCGGGAACACAGCTTACGATGCGTGTACGTCATTTCGGAGGTATCGTTATCTCTGACGTAACTCAAGGATTGCCACGTGTTGAAGAACTCTTTGAAACACGAACACCTAAAGTTGTATCACCAATCGCCGAAGTTACAGGAAAAGCAGCCGTAACCGAAGACAGTGAAAAAGATGTATACCATGTTAAGCTAACGCCCAAAGACACTGAAAACAACCAGGAACAGGAATTCATTATTCCTCTTTCACAGAAACTGAGAGTCAAAGATGGAGATCTGGTAACATCAGGAACACAGCTTTCTGAAGGTCATCTTGATATCGATGATATTCTCGCCATCAAAGGCCTGAAATCAGCACAACTTTACCTATTGTATGAAATACAGAAAGTTTACGAATCACAGGGAATCGCCATCCATGATAAACACTTTGAAGTCATCATTAGAAAGATGAGTGATAAGGTCATCATCGATGACGAAGGAGATACATCGTTCATAAAAGACGAGGTTGTCTCAAAGATAAGATTTGAGGAAGAGAATAAAAAGATTCTTGCCCAGGGTGGTAAGCCTGCAACAGGTAAAGTCTCAATTCTCGGAATCACCCGTTCTGCAATCTATACTGATTCATGGTTATCTGCGGCATCATTCGAGCAGACAACCAGTGTATTAAGTGCAGCCGCAATCAAGGGTCAAATTGACTACTTGATGGGATTGAAAGAAAATGTTATAATTGGCCGACTCATCCCTGTCACCGAACAGTTGATAGAGAAATATTATAGTAAGTTCCTAAGCAAATATGCCTACAATCAATCAGCTAATCAAGAACAAGAGGCAAAGACGGATTAAGAAATCTCGTGCAGCCGCACTGAAGGTTAGCTTTAACGCCGTTAAACGCCATTACGTAAAAACGAATAATTCGTTTAAACGAGGAGTGTGTACCGTAGTACGTACCATGACTCCTAAGAAACCAAATTCAGCTCTCCGGAAAGTGGCAAGAGTCAGACTTTCAAACAAAGTCGAAGTGACTGCCTATATCCAGGGTATTGGACATAACCTGGCTGAACACTCAATCGTCCTGGTCCGTGGTGGAAGAGTGAAAGATTTACCAGGTGTTAAGTACCATATCGTCCGTGGTAAATTTGATACAGGTGGTGTATCTAATAGAAAATCATCCAGATCAAGATACGGTACAAAGTTAGAAAAAGCTAAAGCAGCATAATTTAGAATTTAGAATTTATTGAAATATGCCACGTCATCCTTACAAAAAAAAATCAGTCAAACTAGATCCTGTGTATAACAGCACAGAGGTATCAAAATTCATCAATTATCTGATGAAAGATGGAAAAAAATCAAAAGCCCGTGATATTGTATACGCTGCACTTGAGCATCTGGGTAAGGAAGGCGAAGACTCAATGAAGTTACTCTATAAGGCCATCAATAATGTTGCGCCTAACGTAGAGGTAAAACCACGCAGACTTGGTGGAGCTTCATACCTGGTACCAACCGAGGTAAGAAAAGAACGCAAGCTTTACCTGGCATTAAACTGGATCATTGAGGCTGCTGAAGCAAAACCGAATAAAGAATTTCACACATTTGAAGAAAAGCTGATAGGAGAACTGCTTGATGCATCAAAAAATCAAGGGCAAGCGGTCAGTAAAAAACTCCAAGCTGAGAAGCTGGCAGAAGCGAACAAAGCTTTTGCTCACCTTAAATGGTAATGCATACTATCATTTAATATAAATATCGATCGCAAAAACCCGAATTTTATAGTTTGGGTTTTTCCTTTTATTAATTCATACGATTATGGCTCAACAACCTATTGTTACAAAAAATCGCAATGTTCCGCTGGATAAAATTAGAAACGTCGGTATTATAGCTCATATTGATTCAGGTAAAACAACTACAACTGAGCGTATACTTTTTTATACAGGTCGTTCATACAAAATCGGAGATATTGATGAAGGAAATACCCAGATGGACTGGATGCCACAAGAAAAAGAACGCGGTATAACCATCGTATCTGCCGCAACAACTACGTTCTGGAAAGATGTCCGTATTAATATTATTGACACTCCCGGTCACGTAGACTTTACGGCCGAAGTGGAGCGTTCTTTGCGTGTGCTTGATGGAGGTGTCGTAGTGTTTGATGCCGAAGAAGGTGTACAGAGTCAATCAGAAACAGTCTGGAGACAGGCAGATAAATACAAAGTACCGCGTATATGTTTTATTAATAAAATGGATAAACTCGGTGCAGATTTTGACGGAACAGTAGGTGAGATCCATGACAGACTGGGTGCAAATCCTATAGTTATGGCCTACCCTATTGGCAAAGAGCAGGAATATAGAGGTGTTATTGATCTTCTTAATATGAAAGCTCTTATCTGGGATAAGGATCCACAGGGTAATGAGTACACGATAACAGACGAAATTCCAGCTGAAGTAAAAGAAAAAGCTCTTCAAATGAGAGCGACCATGATTGAAAAAGTAGCCGAGACAGACGATGTGTTGTTAGGCAAATATCTCAATGGAGAAGAAATAACAAATAGCGAACTAAAAGCCGCGATAAGAAAAGCGACCATTGCTTACAAAGTAATCCCTATTTACAACGGTACTTCCTTAAGAAACAAAGGTGTTCAACCAGTACTTGATGCTATTGTTGACTATCTTCCCTCCCCTCAGGATCTGAAAGAAGTAAAAGGTGTCGATCCTAAAACAAATGAGGAGTCAGTACGACCACTTAGGCCCGACGCAGAATTTTCTGCGCTGGCATTCAAGATTCAACTTGATCCCCACGTAGGTAAACTCACATATACTCGTATCTATTCAGGAATTCTTGAATCAGGAACCTATGTATATAACGTAAACAAAAATACAAAAGAACGTGTAAGTCGCATTCTTCTCATGCATGCAAATACACGCGAAGAGATTGACAAAGCATATGCAGGTGAAATCGTAGCTCTGGTAGGTCCTAAAGACTCCAAAACAGGGGATACATTGGCTGATCCAACTCATCCAATTCTTTTGGAACAAATAGTATTCCCTGAACCAGTTATTTCGTTAGCAATAGAACCAAAGTCAAAAGCAGACCAGGAAAAATTATCCTTTACGCTTGCCCGACTTTCTGAAGAAGATCCAACATTCAGAGTTAAGGTAAACCATGAGACATCGCAAACGGTGATGTCAGGAATGGGAGAACTGCATCTTGAGATTCTTGTTGACCGAATGAAGCGTGAAATGGGTATGGATGTGAATGTCGGTAAACCTCAGGTAGCCTACAAAGAAACCATCAACAAAGAAGGTGACGCAGAAGCAAAATACATTAAACAAACAGGAGGTCATGGACAATATGGACACTGTCTTATAAGAGTAAAACCGTTAGGACGTGGCGAGGGATTCAAATTTGTGAACGCGATCCGTGGAGGATCAATTCCAAACGAATTTATTCCATCTGTACAAAAAGGTGTAATTGAAGCTATGGAAAAGGGTGTACTTCTCGGTTTTCCAATGGTTGATATGGAAGTAACTCTGTACGACGGAAGTTACCATGATGTCGATTCTTCTGATATCGCATTCAAAATTGCAGGAACAATGGCAATGCAGGACGCAGTAAAAAAAGCAGGTGTCGCATTACTTGAGCCAATCATGAAGCTTGAAATAACCGTTCCTGATGACTTCATGGGTGTCGCCATTGGCGATATTTCCAGTAAAAGAGGTAAAATATTAGGAACTGAGAAAAGAGGCCGTGCTACCGTAATCAAGGCCTATGCCCCGTTGGCAGAACTTTCTGGTTATGTTACCACATTGAGATCACTCACAGAAGGAAGAGGAATTTCGTATATGGAACCCTCTCATTACGAAGAGGTTCCTCAGAACGTGGTGAAATCGATGACCGAAAAGTAAAACCTGTATGAAAATTCTGGTGTTTTCCGATACACATTTAACTGTAGATTTCAGTGAAAAGAAGTATCGGTTTCTTACCGATATCATCAATAACGCCGATCAGGTCGTTATCAACGGTGATTTCTGGGAAGGATACCTCAATACGTTCGACGAGTTCCTTCAGTCCCCCTGGAAAGGGCTCTTTCCTTTGCTTAAACGTAAACATAGCGTTTATATCTACGGAAACCATGATCGTGAGAATCTATCAGATAAACGAAGCTTAGTCTTCTCCGATATACAGACACACAGATACTCGGTACAGATGAACGGAAACACCTACGTGTTTGAACATGGTGATAAGATTGTGCCTTTAGGATCAACCGCCCCAGACTACTACCCTTCAAAATTTCTTATTAACCGGATGAATACCCTGGAACGGTTCATTGTAAGAAATCTTGGATCACGATTCATAAAAGCTTCATATGGCAGACTAAACAAAGCAATCAAAAAACATGTTAGCCTGACTCTCACAAATAACGAGATTATGTTCTGCGGACACACCCATTACGCTGAGATCGATGAAGCACGAAGATTTGTGAACTCCGGCATTATAAAACATGGGGTAGGTCAGTATCTATGGATTGATAACGGAAGAATCATAAGCAAAGAAGAATGGTATTCGTGATTATTTTTTTAGTTTCGCTTCGCGTTTATATCGGACTACATTCATAACCTGTGAATTAGGAATATATACGGTATTTTCATCTTTATCTTTTAGGACGGTCAATCTCAGTGTAATTTTGTCAACTGTCCCTTCATACTTATCTACCTTTATTTTGTCTCCGATATTAAACTGATCTTCGACAATAATAAAAAATCCGGCGATAAGATCTTTTACCAGTGTTTGTGATCCAAACGAGAAAGCCAACCCCAGTATTCCCGCGCCGGTTAATATGGGCGCAATATTTACTCCCCACTGGGCAAGAATTATGAGGAGTGCCATGAGAAATAACACCGCGTCAATGACATTCTTCAAAAGTGCCCGTATAGTTCTTGTTTTTGATACGAGATAATCCGAGACCATGCGCTGCTTTACCCGTAAAAAAATGCTGTCAATCAGCCACTTTATAATAAGTGATAGACCAAAGGTGAAAAGCAATGTGCTTAAGGTAAAGGTGAGTTTCTGGAATAATACCGAATATTCTGCTTCCGACATAAATATATGATAACATTCGCTCGATAATAAATGTCGGTATTTTCATGCTAAACTTATACAATGACAGGACAAACGCATGATCTTGCAGCCTTTACTGCCCTAAGCTATGTCGCGCTTACTCAACCTCTGAACAAAATGACGTTAGCTACGGCACTGGTAGCACTGGGAGCCAATCTTATCGGGGGACTTACACCCGATATTGACCAGCCCACGGCCGCGCTCTGGAACCGTATTCCGGCAGGGCCGGTGATAAGCCGTATCTTTGCACCTATTCTGGGTGGACATAGATTTATATCTCACTCTCTTATAGGGGTAGCGCTCTTCGGAATAGGAACTCATTATGCGCTAAAAATCGTGAATACCGTACTCCTGGTGGATATGCATGTTGTGTGGTGGGCTTTTATGATAGGCTTTGTATCGCATTTGGTGATGGATATGTTCACGCGCGAAGGCGTCCCCTGGCTTTTCCCTATCCCCTTTTATTTTGGAATCCCTCCCCTGCGCTTTATGAGAATTAAAGCAGGTGGTATGGTCGAAAAGTCGATCATATTCCCGGGTCTGATGGCACTCAATGGATTTATGTATTATCACTATTATGGAAAAGTTCTGGAGTTTCTTCGTCACTACGTAAAATAGCCTCAAATACTACAATACATCTCTTTTAAATACATATATATTATATATTGATATATCCTATAGTTTTTGGTATAATTCACACCAATAGACCCCACTATGCCCTCGGCTCAATGCATGAGCCTGTGCAGGCGTAGCCGGGCCATACTTTGACAATCGGGAGGATATAATATACATTACTACATTCTTGGGGGTGATCAGACACGCGTGCGTGTTTGTTCCCCCCCAAGAATACCCCG